>NZ_LIQT01000728.1 GCF_001418415.1 Streptomyces hirsutus | reverse complement strand
GCAGAGATCCGGCTGGAGCACCCTGCGCCCCCTGATCCTGCGCCTGCACTTCTACGCGGGCGTGGTGGTGGCCCCTTTCCTGCTCGTCGCCGCCCTCACCGGCCTGCTGTACGCCGCGTCCTTCCAGGCCGAGAAGATCGTCTACGACCATGAGCTGACCGTCCCCGTCGGCGACCGTGAACTGCCCCTCTCCGAACAGGTCGCCGCCGCCCGCAAGGCCCACCCCGAAGGCACGGTGTCCGCGATACGCCCCTCGCCCGAGGCGGGCGCGACGACCAGAGTGATGCTGTCCGGCGTGGCGGACGTGGACCCGAACCACACCCTCGCCGTGTTCGTCGACCCGTACACCGGGGAGGTGCGCGGTGCGCTGGAGCAGTACGGTTCCAGCGGCGCGCTGCCGCTGCGCACCTGGATCGACGAGTTCCACCGCGACCTGCACCTCGGCGAGACGGGCCGCCTTTACAGCGAGTTCGCGGCCAGCTGGCTGTGGGTGATCGCCGGCGGCGGCCTGGTGCTCTGGTTCTCCCGCCGCCGCGCCCTGCGGAAAATCCGCGGCACCAGCGGCCGACGGCGCACCCTGGGTCTGCACGGCGGCATCGGCGCCTGGGCCGCGGTCGGCTTTGTCTTCCTCTCCGCGACCGGGCTGACCTGGTCCACGTACACCGGCGCCAACATCGCCGACCTGCGCGCCTCGCTCGGCCAGGAGACGCCCGCGGTGTCGGCCGCGGCAGGCGGTGAACACGCGGAGCACGGCACGGCCGGCGGCACCGGCGGCGACGCGGCGCACGGGGTCGGTCTCGACCGGGTCCTCGCGGCGGCACGGGCCGAGCGGCTCGACAACCCGGTGGAGATCGTCCCGCCCGCCGACGCGGCCTCCGCGTACGTCGTGAAGCAGATCCAGCGCAGCTGGCCCGAGAAGCAGGACGCCGTCGCCGTCGAACCGGCCACCGGCCAGGTCACCGACGTCGTGCGGTGGGCCGACTACCCGGTGCTCGCCAAACTCAGCCGCTGGGGCATCGACCTGCACACCGGCAGCCTCTTCGGCCTACCCAACCAGATCGCGCTGATGCTGCTCGCGGCCTCCCTCGTCCTGCTGATCCTGTGGGGCTACCGCATGTGGTGGCAGCGCGGCCGGGGCTCGTCCTTCGGCCGGCCGATCCCACGCGGCGCCTGGCAGCAGGTCCCGCCGTACATCCTCGTCCCGCTGCTGGCGGCGATCGCCGTACTCGGCTACTTCGTTCCGCTCCTCGGCATCCCGCTGGCCGCCTTCCTCGCCGTCGACATCGTCCTCGGGGAGATCGCACACCGGCGGGGCCGGAAGAACGGAGGG
>NZ_LIQT01000727.1 GCF_001418415.1 Streptomyces hirsutus | reverse complement strand
GGCGGGGGGCGGGCCGACAGTGTGATGCCGTCGGGGCAGCAGGCACGCCTGGCTCTCCGGCAGCAGGTCGCGGTACTCGTCGAAACCGAGACGGCGGCGGGCGGCGAGGCGCGGCCCGATCTTCCGGGCGGCCACGGCCCACCGTGCGGTGTCCCCGAGGGTTCCGCTCAGGAACTCCGAGGAGCAGCCGGAACCGTAGGAGAACAGGCCCACCCTGGCCCGGTCCGTCATCACCGGCAGTTCGTCGATCAGGCTGCTCAGCGCCAGGTAGAGGGAGCCGGAGAAGAGGTTGCCGACCTGGGCCGGGTAGCGCAGGCCCGGCTCGACGCGCCGGGCGAAGTCGGCGGCGATCNNCGAACGGGGTGTGGAAGGCGAGGTGGTCGAACGTACCGTCCAGGGTCACGTCGGCCACCCGGCGCCGGTAGTCGGCGAAGCTACGGACGGTGCATTCGAGGTAGGCGACGAGCGACTGGTCGGCGTCGGCGAGTTCGATGTCGGGGCCGGGCCGGGCGGTGTCCATCGTCTCGAAGCTGTGCAGGCCGAACGCACCGAGATCGATGGTGAGGACGTCGGGCTGTTCGCTGAGCAGCAGGGCGACCGCGCCGCTGCCGGTGGCCAGTTCGGCGTACTCGGCCCGCTCGTCGGCGAGCCCCACGTCGGTGGCGATCAGCAGTACCCGGGCGCCCGGTGAGGCACCCGAGGCCAGGTGGCCGGCGGCCAGCTGCAGCGCGGCCGTCGCCGCGTAGCAGGCCTGCTTGACCTCCAGCAGGCGGCACTGCGACGGCAGTTGGAGATACCGGTGGACGTACGAGGCGATCGACTTGCTGTAGTCGACCCCGGACTCGGTGGCCACCAGGACGAGTTCGATCCGGTCACGGACAGCCGGGTCGAGGTCGTCGAGCATGCCCTTGGCGGCGTTCACGGCGTGGGTGACGGGATCCTCGAAGGGCAGGGCCACGGAGCGCCCGGTCAGCATCAGGTTGGTGACCCGGCCCGGGTCCAGGCCGCGGCCCGCGGCCAGGTCGTCGGCGCTGATCCAGGCACTGCCGCCGTAGACGTCGAGCGCCTCGATGCCCACGGTCGCGGGTCGCGGATGGGCGGTCATGCGGTCTCCTCGGTGGGCTCCGGCGCGGACCGGTCGGGGGTGGCAGGGGTGTCGGGCGTGGCGTCGGCGAGGGCCTCGGGGTCGGCGTCGGGAGCGCGGCCCGCGACGGGGGCGGTCGCGGCGGAGACGGTCTCCCGCAGGATGCGGTTGACGTCGTCCGCGTGCGTCACGCAGGGGAAGTGACCGGCGTCGGCCAGTTCCTCGTAGCGCGCGCCGGGGATGGCCTCGGCCAGCCGACGGGCGGTCTCCAGCGGTACGACGGAGTCCAGGCGACCCTGGATCACCGCAGCCGGCAGGTCCAGTTCCGGCAGCCTGCGCAGCAGGTCCGGTTCGCCGGCGAACAGGTCCAGGTAGGACAGACCGACATAGGCATCCATGCTCTCGCAGCGCAGCAGTCGCGCCGCGAGGCCGGGCAGCCGGGTGTCGTCCCCCGTGGCGGCGGCCACGGCGGCCATGTCCTCCGCCACGATGACCTCGAGCCGGTTGACCTCGCCGACGCGGTTGGCGTACCGGTAGGAGCCGCCGATGGTGGTCAGTGAGGCGGCACGGCCGGGGTGCCGCAGAGCGAAGGTCTGGGCGAGCAGCGCGCCCCAGGAGGCGCCGGCCAGGTGCACGGGGTCGTCGATGCCGAGCCGGTCCAGGGCGGCCGTGTACAGGTCGACGATGTGGTCGAGGGACATCTCGCCACGGGTGCGGGTGGCGCCCACGCCGGGATGATGCAGCACGACGAGCCGGTGGTCGGAGCCCAGTTCGGAGAACTGTCGGGCGAACATCCCCGCCCCGATGTTGAAGGGATGCATCAGGAGCAGGGTGGGTCCGCCGGTGCCGTGCACGAACGCCTCGACGGTGGCCGTGTCCAGGTCGACCAGGTGGCGGCGCACGTCCGGGGTGTGTTCGGTGAGCACGGCCAGGTTGTCCCCGGCCCGTTCGTAGCCGTCGGCGACCGCCGCGCGCACGTCGTCGGGGATCCGGTCGGCCGGTTCGAACCGCGCCCTGGCCAGGGCCATCGGCGTGGTCGCGGGCACCGTCGGGTGCAGGTCCACCACGCCGGTGCGGTGGCCGAAGCAGTCGGCCAGCCGGTCGGTGAGCGTCCGGGCGTCGGTGTCAGCCAGCCCGATGGGCACCGCGAGCCGCAGCAGCCCGGCCGGGTCGTCGCCGACGTGCGGTCCGCCGCGGACCCCGGTGGTGCGGTAGAGCCAGGCGAGCAGGGCGGGCCCGGGGTGCGTCAGCGCGCGGAGGGCGTCGTCGCGTCGCGGGTCGAGCAGGACGCAGTGGGTGCCCGGCCCGCCGTGCACGGGCGCACCGGCCTCGACGAGCCGTCGATGCAGGGTGCGTACGTGGCCGGCGCGGCGGCGGACCAGGTCTCCGGCCACCTCGGTGTCCGCGAGGGCGGCGGCGAGGACGGCCAGTTGCTGCGCGCCGAGGTTCCGGCCGTAGGTGTCCTCGTCCTCGGCCAGGCGCTCGGCCAGGTCGGTGCGACGGGTGGCGACCAGGCCGCCCATGCCGACGGCGAAGTCCTTCGACAGGCTCATGGTCACCGCGTCGGCGGTGTCCATGAGGGCGCGCACGGTCTCCCAGAGGTCGCCTCCGTCGGCCTCGGCGATCGCCCAGGCGTTGTCCACGACCCGGGTGGCGTCCAGCACCAGCGGGATGCCGCGTGCGCGCAAGGTGCGCGCGGTCTCGTGCAGTGCGCTGAGGGGGAGCGGGACACCGCCCGCGGCGTTGGTGCTCAACTCCAGGCAGACGAAGGTGACGTCGGTGCCGTGTTCGTCCAGCGCGGCAGTGAGCCCGGCGAGCCTTCCGTCACCGCCCTGCGGCCCGTCGTCCGGCCGCGGGATCCGGACCGGGCGCAGTCCGGCCTCCGCCAGCGCGAACTGCCAGGTCGGGAAGAGGTCGTTGTGCAAGACCACTCCCCTGCGGCCGGGCCAGGAGCGGCACATCCGGAGCTCGGCGGCCCGTCCCGACGCCGTCCACGACACGTGGGGCAGCGGCAGCCAGTCCGGCGGCGCGGTCGTGGCCCGCAGCGGGTCCGCGACGCGGGCGGCCAGGGCGGCCATCCGATCGGTGACGAAGGGGTCGGTGCGCTCGAACCACGAGTCGGTGAGGAGGTCGTGCTCCACCTGGTCGTGGCCCAGCAGCACGGGGTTGTGACCGGCGCGGGCGAGGGCGGTG
>NZ_LIQT01000726.1 GCF_001418415.1 Streptomyces hirsutus | reverse complement strand
CGCGGTGCGAACACCGCGGGGCCTCCCCTGAGTCGAGTGCCCTCAGTCCATACGGACGCGGACCCCGCGGTGTTCACCGCCGGAGCGATCCGATGTGCGGGAGGTGCCGGCCTGCGCGTCGAGCGGCCCGGCGTGCGCGGGGGGACGGCGTCCACGGCGGGCGGGGGACGGTGATCGAACACTAGACTGCCGGGCATGGACGACGCGTTGCTCGAACGGCTCGGAGCGGGAAAGTACCTGCTGGTCACCAGCTACCGGCGGAACGGTACGCCGGTGGCCACCCCGGTGTGGGTGGTGCGGGACGGAAACGCGCTCGGGGTCTGGACCGCCGCCGACTCCTGGAAGGTCAAGCGGATCCGGGCCCGCGCCGATGTCCTGGTCGGACCCTGCGACGTGCGCGGCCGTCCGACCGGCGGCCAGGTCCCGGCCACCGCGGAGATCTGCGATGCGGCGACCACCGCCCGCTACCGCGAGCTGATCGCCCGTAAGTACGGTCTGCCGGGCCGGCTGACACTGCTCGGCAGCCGACTGCGCCGGGGCCGTGACGGCACCGTCGGTATCCGCGTCGCACCGGCCGGCTGAACTCGGCCGACCGAACTCCGTCCGCCCGGACCGGTTCCGGGCGCCGGTCAGGTCCAGGCGCGGTAGGGCTCGTCGACGAGCTGGAAGACCGGTTCGCCGCGCACCGGGTCCTTGGCCGTGGACAGCCGTACCCGGTCCCCGCTGTGGATGCCGATGGGCGGGCCCATGACCCGGCCGCGGACGACGAAGCCCTCGGCCATCTCGATCAGGGACACGTTCCGGGCGGCCGGCGTATTGCGGTGCAGCGTCGTGGAGTGACGGACCGTGCCGACGCCCGCGCTGTGCTCCGTGCGCAGGTCGCTGCCCTGGCAGACGGGGCACAGCAGCCGGTGGTACATCGCGGTGCCGCACCATGTGCACCGCTGGAAGGCCATGGCCTCCGCGCTGTTCGCGCCCTGGGGTTCGAGCAGACCCGTCGTGGCGCCGGCTGCCTGCTGAGCCACGCTTCCTGAGTGGTGGTACACGCTGGTCAACTCCCTGCACTCGGTCGCCATCCCGCGTGCACGATGCCCGGCACGCACGTACCCGGTGTGTCATGTGCCACCGTGCACAGCGACAGGGTATGGCACTCAGTGCCACCCGTAAAGGCACTCGGTACCCTCTTTTGTGTCCACCGTGCCCCTGGGCTGTTTCGGTACCTACGGATCATTCATATGATCAGGCTTCTGTCGCCCTCCGAGGAGCCCCGCATGGCGCCCGCCCGTCCCCGTCCCCGCCTCCTGTACGTCACCGACCTGACGTATCCGGCCCGCGGGCGCCGCTACGGAGACGAGGACGTCCACCTCACCTCCCGGCTGCGCGCCGACTTCGACCTGGCGCTCTGCCATCCGCGGGACGCCGCCGCGCTGCTGGACGGCTTCGACGCCGTGGTCGTCCGTAACAGCGGCCCGGTGCTGACCTACCCGGAGGCCTACGAAGCCTTCCGCCGACGGGCCACGGAGGCGGGAAAGCCGGTCTACAACCCGCTCACCGGCCGGGGCGACATGGCGGGCAAGCAGTACCTGCTCGAACTGAGCGCCGCCGGGCGGCCGGTGATCCCCACCGTCGACCGCGCCGAGGACCTGCGACTGCTGCCCGCGGCGAACCGGTACGTGGTCAAACCCAGGCTCGGCGCCGACTCGGTGGGGCTGCGTGTCGTCTCCGGGGACGCCGTGCGGGAGTTCATCGACGGCAGCGTCCTGGTGCAACCGCATATCGACTTCGCGTACGAGGTCTCCTTCTACTTCGTCGACCACGACCTCCAGTACGCCCTGTACGCCCCTGACCCCGGCCGGCGCTGGCAACTGGAGCCGTACGAAGTCACTCCGCACGACCTGGAGTTCGCCCGGAGCTTCATCGACTGGAACACCCTCGACCACGGCATCCAGCGGGTCGACGCCTGCCGCGCCCCGGACGGCGAACTGCTGCTGGTCGAGTTGGAGGACCTGAACCCGTACTTGTCCCTCGACGCCCTGGACACGGAGTCCCGGGAGTCCTTCGTGTCCGCCGTGACGGCTTCCCTGCACCGCTTTCTGCGCGCTGCCGGCTGAACCTCCGCCCTCCTGGGCGCGTATCTCTTCCCGTGGGCGGCTCCGCCCTCGTGCGCAGCGGAAGGAGAGCAGCGTGCCGACGCCGTCCGACCCAGGGCAGCCGCACCACGGCCCGCCCCTCGAGCCCGTCCGCGTCCTGCGCCCGCGCCGCACGGACGCGCTCGCCGAACTGTTCAAGGAGTTCGAACGGGAGGAGCGCGAGGGCTACGAGTCCGTCACCCTGCCCCGGCCGGCGGCCGGCCCGGAGGACGAGACCCAGGAGTTTCCGTCGGTCGCCCCCGAACCGCCCACCCGGCCGCGGACGACCGCGCCCGGCCCCGCGGGCGAGGACTTCGCGCAGCACGGTCCGGTACCCGGGCGCACGTCACCCGGCCGCCGTGCGCCCGGGTACCGGACC
>NZ_LIQT01000725.1 GCF_001418415.1 Streptomyces hirsutus | reverse complement strand
GAAACCACGAACGACCCCACGCCCATCTTTGTGGGTGGTGTGTGGTGCGGTTGTCTGTTTCATAGTGTTTCGGTGGTCATAGCGTAGGGGAAACGCCCGGTTACATTCCGAACCCGGAAGCTAAGCCTTATTGCGCCGATGGTACTGCAGGGGGGACCCTGTGGGAGAGTAGGACGCCGCCGAACAATTCTTGAAGGGAAAGCCCCGTGCCATTCGGCACGGGGCTTTCTGCGTTCATGGGGCCTTGGGCCCCTTTCCTTTTTCTTTCTGTTCTTCTCTCTCAGAGGCGTCCGGCTGCCTTCAAGGCGAGGTAGGCGTCTGCCAGGGCCGGTGCCAGGTTGTCCGGGGTCGCTTCGACGACCGTGACGCCATGGCGGCGGAGTTGTTCCGCGGTGCGGTCGCGTTCGGTCTGGGCCTGGGCTGCTGCCGCTGCCTCGTACACCGCGTCGGCGTTTCCGCGGGCCTTGGACATCTGGGCCAGGTGCGGGTCGGCGACCGAGGCGAGCAGGACCGTGTGGCGCTGGGTGAGCTGGGCCAGCACGGGAAGCAGGCCCTCCTCGATGGGGGCCGCGTCGAGCGTCGTGAACAGGACGATCAGGGAGCGGCGAGGGGCTGTGCGCAAGGCCATGGACGTGAGGCTTCGGGCGTCGGTCTCGACGAGCTCCGGTTCGAGGGTGGCCATGGCGTTGACCAGGGAAGGGAGGACGTCCCCTGCCGAGCGGCCCTGTACGAGGGCGCGAAGGCGGCGGTCGTGGGCGAGGAGGTCGACGCGGTCGCCGGCCCGGGAGGCGAGGGCCGCGAGGAGCAGTGCCGCGTCCATGGAGGCGTCCAGGCGGGGGACGTCGCCGACCCGGCCCGCGGAGGTGCGGCCGGTGTCGAGGACCAGCAGGATGTGCCGGTCGCGCTCGGGGCGCCACGTACGTACCGCCACGGCGGACTGGCGGGCCGTGGCACGCCAGTCGATGGAGCGGGTGTCGTCACCGGGGACGTACGCGCGCAGGCTGTCGAACTCCGTGCCTTCGCCGCGGGTGAGGACGCTGGTGCGGCCGTCCAGTTCGCGCAGGCGGGCCAGCTTGGACGGCAGGTGCTTGCGGCTGGTGAACGGCGGCAGCACACGGACCGTCCAGGGGACCGCGTGGGTGCCCTGGCGGGCGAACAGGCCGAGCGGACCGTAGGACCGGACGGTGACGCGGTCGGCCCGGCGGTCGCCCCGGCGGGTCGGGCGCAGCCGGGTGGTGACGCGTCGGCGCTCCCCCGCGGGGACCGTGAGACGGTGCCGGGAGGCCGCCACCTCGGTGCCCGGCTGCCAACTGCTGGGGGGCCAGGCGTCACGGATACGGGCCCGGAGCGGGCGACGGGACGTATTGGTGACCGTCAGGGTGATGTCGGCGGTGTCGCCCAGTCGTACCGAGGTGTCGCCGGAGCGGATGAGGCCGAGCCGGCGCACGGGGGCGGCCAGGGCGAAGTCGCAGGCACAGGCCACCGCCAGGGGGGCGTTGACGGCGAGGAGGCCCGTCCAGCCAGGTTCCCAGAGGCCGACGGGGAGGGAGCCGAGTGCCGCCAGGAGGGCGGCGCGTCCGGTGAGAGCCATCAGCGGGGGACGGGGACGTGGGTGAGGAGCGCGTTGATGACCGAGTCGGTCGTGACGCCTTCCATCTCGGCCTCCGGCCGGAGCTGTACGCGGTGGCGGAGGGTGGGGAGGGCGAGGGCCTTCACGTCGTCGGGGGTGACGTAGTCGCGTCCCGTCAGCCAGGCCCAGGCGCGGGCGGTGGACAGGAGAGCGGTGGCTCCTCGGGGGGAGACGCCGAGGGAGAGGGACGGTGACTCGCGCGTGGCACGGCAGATGTCGACGACGTAGGCGGTGATCTCGGGGGAGACCGTCGTCTTCGCGACCGCGGCGCGGGCCGTTTCCAGGTCGGCGGCGGTCGCGACGGGGCGTACGCCGGCGGCGCGCAGGTCCTGGGGGTTGAAGCCCTCGGTGTGGCGGGTGAGGACGTCGATCTCGTCCTGCCGGGAGGGCAGCGGGATCGTGAGTTTGAGGAGGAAGCGGTCGAGCTGGGCTTCGGGGAGGGGGTAGGTGCCCTCGTACTCCACGGGGTTCTGGGTGGCGGCGACCAGGAAGGGGTCGGGGAGAGGGCGAGGGGTGCCGTCGACGGTGACCTGGCGCTCCTCCATGGCCTCCAGAAGGGACGCCTGGGTCTTCGGGGGCGTGCGGTTGATCTCGTCCGCGAGGAGGAGGTTGGTGAAGACCGGGCCGGGCTGGAAGGAGAACTCGGAGCTGCGGGCGTCGTAGACCAGGGAGCCGGTGACATCGCTCGGCATCAGGTCGGGGGTGAACTGGACGCGCTTGGTGTCGAGGTCCAGGGCCGCGGCGAGGGTGCGGACGAGCAGGGTCTTGGCGACACCGGGGACGCCTTCGAGGAGGACGTGCCCGCGGCACAGCAGGGCGACGGCGAGGCCGGTGACAGCGGGGTCCTGGCCGACCACGGCTTTGGCGATCTCGGCGCGCAGGGCTTCCAGGGAGGCACGGGCGGCGGCCGGGTCCCCGGTGTGCGCGGCGTTGTCAGTGGTCGGGTCCATCATGGACGGCGTACCTCTCTTTCGAGGGCGTCGAGTCGGTCGGCTAGGGCTGTCAGGGCTGCGTCGTCGCCGGGTGGCGGGCCGAACAGGAGACCGTGCAGGGACTGCCCGTCGTCGTGGAGCTGGGTGGACAGGGCGGGAAGCAGGGTCTCGGGCGTGTGTGCCTGGGACACGGGGACGCCCACGAGGGGGGCGAGGCGCGTGCGGGTGGTGGAGCGGAGAGCGGCGGCCGCGCGGTCGCGGGCGTTCGCCTTGCGGTAGAGGCGGGAGCGGCCTTCGACGGTTTCGGAGGCGCGGATCGCGACGGGGAGCCTTTCGGGCACGAGCGGGCCGAGTCGGCGTGCCCGCCACAGGGCGGCCAGGGCCGCCGCGACGAAGAGCTGCGCGGTGCCCCAGACCCAGCCGGAGGGGATCAGGTCGAAGAAGCCGCGTTCGCCCTCTTCGGAGGCGGCGGAGGCATCGGCGAGGGAGGGGAGGTACCAGACCAGATGAGGGTGGGAACCGAGGAGCTGGAGGGCGAGCGAGGCATTGCCGTGCTCGTCGAGGCGGTCGTTGAGGAGGATGTCGGGGGCGCCGAGGAGGACCGTGTCGCCGGCCCCGGAGGCCGCCGGGACGCGCACGAGGGTGGCCAGGCGCTCGCTGGGGTAGCACTTGTCGGCGTCGAGATGGGTGGTGGTGTAGCGGATGCCGCCCGTGTCGGCGGAGCCCGCGCTGCGGGCGGCGGGCAGGGTGCAGACCGGGTCGAGGGTGGAGCCGAAGCTGGTGGCCGGATCGGCGACGACGCCCGGGGCGAGCCGGTCGACGGACGCGCTGCCGGAGGAGACCAGGACGGTGCGGCCGCCGGAGTCGGCGAAGGCGGAGTGCAGCCGCGACTGCTGGCGGTGCGTCAGGAGGTCGGGGACGGCGACCAGGAGGGTCGTGTCGGGTTTCGCGGCGGCCGACGCCTCTTCCAGGGTGGTGACCACGCGCGTGTCCACACCGCGGTCGGCCAGGAGTTCGGCGACCGCGCGGCTGCCGAGGGGGTCGGCGGAGCGCGGGTCGAGTTCGCCGTGCCGGGCGCCGGAGCGGACCACGGCGATGACCACGGCCGCCACGACCAGCAGCACGAGCGCGAGGAGGACACCTCGCGTGCGGGTCCACACCTGGCGTGCGGTGGGCGAGGCCGAGGTGGAGGGGAGCGGGACCTCGGTCGTCATCCGGCGGCTCCCTGGCGGGCGTTGTCGTCCGTGGTGCTGTCGCTGTGGTTCCGGCCACCGGCGGAGGTGCTCACGAGCCGGGGTTTGGTCCGTTCCAGGTCGCGGTCGAGTTCGGTGATCTGCCGGTACGACTCTTCCGACGCGGTGCGGCCGCCGTATGTCACGTCGTCGAAGCTCCGGGCCGCGGTGTGCAGCCGGCCGGTGTGGGCGGGCAGGGCGCGGCCAGCCTCCGCGGCGGCCTCGTCGGCGGTGCGGCCGGGGTGGAGGTCGAGCAGAGCGCGTTCCTCCAGAGCGCGGACGACGGCGCGCATGCGTTCCTGGACGGCCTGGTTCCAGTGGCCCTGGACGGCGTGCGCCTCGGCGGCCGCGCGGTGTTCGGCGGCGCTGCGGGGGCGGTCGTCGAACAGGACGGGAGCGGAGGCCGGCCCGCGGCGCGGGGTCCCCAGGCGCCACCACAGGGCCCCCAGGAGCGCGAGCACGGCGACGACGATGACGATCAGTCCGAGCGTACCGCCGGGCGCCGCGGTGGAGGCGGCGTCGAACAGCTTGCCGACCCATTCCCAGAAGGCGTCCAGGGCCCGCTGGAACCAGCTGGGGTCGTTCTCGTGGTACATCTGCTTGGACAGTTCGTGCCGGGCCGCCTCCCGCGCGGGGTCACGCGGGATGGTGACGGGCGGCTCGCCGTCACCGAGCGGCAGAGCCCGGACGGCGCCGCCGGCGGCTTCGGGCAGCGTCCGCGCCGATATGAGCACGGTCAGCACTCCCCCCGCGATGTACACCCTCTCAGCTCCCCGGGACGGTGCCGGGCCCGTAGCCCTGGACACCGGCGGCGCGGCCCAGTTCGAGGTCGAGGGCCTCGCGGCGGATGCGCTGGTCGATGTAGAGGAGCACCGTGACGCCGGCCTGGATCGGGTACGTGATCATGGCTCCGACGACCGCGCCGATACCGGTGATGATGAGGAACGTCCAGCCGATGTCCCCACCGGCGCTGTTGAGGAAACCGGTGATGCCGTCGCCGGTGGAGGCCGCGGCGATGAAGGTGAAGGGGATGACGATGACCGACGCGACGAAGCCCGCGATGATCCCCGCGAGCAGCTGGATGCCGAAGATCCGCCACCAGGAGCCGCGCACCAGCTTCGCGGAACGGCTCATCGCCTTCAGGACGCCCTGCTTCTCCAGCATCAGCGTCGCGGAGGCCAGCGAGTAGCGGACCATCAGCCACAGGGCGACGATGCCGGCGCCGAGGATGCCCAGGACGGTGAGCGCCACCGCGCCCGCACCGCCGACCGTGCGGGCCATGACGATGCCCGGCAGCGCGCCCGCCGCGACGACGGCCACGGTGATGAGGATCAGCAGGAAGATCAGGCCGAACAGCCTCAGGACCTGGGGACGGGCGTCGCGCCAGGCCTCGGCGGCGGTGACCGACGTGCCGAGTACGGCGCGGCTGGTGACGGTGGTGAGCAGGGCGGTGGCGGCGACGGTGCCGATCAGGCCGACGAGGTAGACGACCCCGGTGTTGATCAGGGAGTCGCCCATGGCGGCGGTCAGCTCGTCGAAGGTGGCGCTCTGGTCGCTGAGGGCCGCGGAGTTGGGGCTGTCCAGGAAGAAGCCCTGGAGGAGGACGACGACGATCTCGGTGAGGACGGCGACGGTCAGCGCGATGCCGAGGACCGTGCGCCAGTGGGTGCGCATGGTGGAGACCGCGCCGTCGAGGATCTCGCCCACGCCGAGCGGGCGGAGCGGGATCACACCGGGCTTGGCCGCGGGCGGGGGCCCGCCCCAGCCTCCTCCCCAGGACCCGTACCCGCCGGGCCCGCCGTAGCCGCCGTATCCTCCGGGAGCGCCGTAACCGGGACCGCCGTAGCCGGGTCCGCCGGGCTGGGGCACCCCGCCCCCCTGCGGCCCCGTCTCCGGCTGTCCCGGTTACGGCGCTCCCGGAGGATACGTCGGCTACGGCGGGCCCGGC
>NZ_LIQT01000724.1 GCF_001418415.1 Streptomyces hirsutus | reverse complement strand
CCTCAGAAGTACGGGCCCGCGAGGGCGGCCCACGGCACGGCCACGGCGACGGGGACCAGGGCCAGGGTCCAGCGGGGCTGGTGGCGGGGCGGGCGGGTGAACGCGAAGGCCAGGGCCGCCGCGCCCAGAGCGAGCCCCGCGTAGCCGACGTACCAGCCGCGTTCGACGGCGCCCCGCGCCCACAGGCTGATGCCGGCGCCCTCCAGCTCCTCCTCGAGCGCGCTGCCCGTGTACGGGTCGCCCCACCCGGCCGCCACGGACGCCACCTGACAGGTCACCAGGGCCGCGAGGGCGAGGAGGACGGGCGTGGGGAATCGTTCCTCCACCGTGTGCCGTACGCGCCACAGCAGGTAGAGGAGAACCCCCGTGACCGCCGGGGCGAGCGACACCGCGTACGCCGCCGTGTAGACCTTCGTGTAGGCCCCGTCCCCGGCCTCTGCCGAGGGCGTGCCCGAGGTCGCCGCCGCTCCCAGCACCTCGGCACGGTCGAGGAGGCTCCAGATCTCCGGGATCGCCACGTACCGCGCCAGCACCCACAGGACCACCAGCGCGCCGACGACCAGCCACTTCGCCCTGGTGGGGAAGCGGCCCGCGTCGAGGACCCGGTCGGGCACGGTCATGGCCGGATGATAGCCACAGCGGCTGCACGGACCCTTCCGGGCAACCCCTCTATGCTCCACGCGGTTGTTCCCTGTGCGCGGATGCATGCAGGTGTACGCGGCAGATGTACGCATGTGACAGGTAAGGAGCGGATGCCTCGATGGTGTTCAAGCGGCTGCTCGGTTCGCCGGGTGTGGGCGGGCCCTCGGTCGACACGGTTCTGGAACCGGGACCCGTCCGGCCCGGCGGGACGCTCGCCGGGCAGGTGCGGCTCGTGGGCGGCGACACCGCGTTCGACGTCGAGCAGGTGGCCCTTGAACTCGTGGCCCGGGTGCGGGACGGGGAGGACGGCGGGAGGGGGGTCGCCGTGCCGTTCGAGCGCTTCGCCATCGGGGGTGGGTTCCGGTTGGACGAGGGTGAGGCGCGCACCGTGCCGTTCGGGGTGACGCTGCCGTGGGAGACACCCGTCACCGAGCTGGACGGCCGGGA
>NZ_LIQT01000723.1 GCF_001418415.1 Streptomyces hirsutus | reverse complement strand
GGTCCGGGACGACCGGGCGGGGGCCGGCCCCGGCGCCGAGGTCCGCGGGGCCCGGGTCGGACGCCAGGCGTACGAGGCTCAGGGCGCCCGCGGTCAGCGCCAGCCCGCCGCCGGCCAACAGAAGTTTCCGGTGGCGGGGTTTGCGGTGGCGGCCCCGGATGCGCGCGCTGAAGAGGGTGAATCCGGTGTGCGCCGGTGTGCCCTCGGCCGTCTCCGCTCCGGTGGACCGCGGTTCGGTCGGTCTGGTCGGTGTGTTCGTCGGCATGATGATTCCTCCCCCTGCGTACGCGCCCCCACGCGCCGCGGTGCCTCGCACGCTAGGCGTTCCCCTGCGAGGCCGAATCGGAGTGGCCGGGATATCACTCGAACGGGTGGACGGGGGTTGATCGGGGAACTGGACGCGCGCCCTTTCGCCGGACGGTGGCCGACTGCGATGATCGGGAGGACGGATGTTAACCATCGTTCACCGGAGGCTGTCGTGAGTGAGGAACGGTTCGGGGAGTTCGTGCTGGTGCGGCGTTATGAGCAGGGATATGTCGCGGAGCTCGTCCTCGACCGGCCCAAGGCCATGAACGCCGTCTCGACCGAGATGGCCCGGTCCCTCGCCGGGGCCTGCGCGGCACTGGGGAAGGACCCGGCCGTACGGGCGGTGGTGCTGACCTCGTCGCACGAGCGGGCCTTCTGTGTCGGGGCCGATCTGAAGGAGCGCAATTCCTTCAGCGACGCCGATCTGGTGCGCCAGCGGCCGGTGGCGCGCGGGGCCTACACCGGCGTGCTGGAGCTGCCGGTGCCGACGGTGGCGGCGGTGCACGGGTTCGCGCTGGGCGGCGGATTCGAACTGGCCCTGTCCTGCGATGTGATCGTCGCCGACCGCACGGCCGTGGTGGGGCTGCCCGAGGTTTCCGTCGGGGTGATTCCGGGCGGCGGCGGTACCCAGCTGCTGCCCAGACGGGTGGGCGCGGCGCGGGCCGCCGAGCTGATCTTCACGGCGCGCCGGGTGGAGGCCGCCGAGGCCCGGGAGCTGGGGCTCGTCGACGAACTGGTGGAGACGGGGCGGGACCGGGAGGAGGCGCTGGCCCTGGCCGCCCGGATCGCCGCCAACTCGCCGGTGGGGCTGCGGGCGGCCAAGCGGGCGCTGAGGCTCGGGCAGGGGCTGGACCTGCCCGCCGGCCTCGAGGTGGAGGACGCCGCCTGGCGGTCGGTGGCGTTCTCGGGCGACCGTGCGGAGGGCGTCGCCGCCTTCAACGAGAAGCGCAAGCCGGACTGGCCGGGGGAATAGGGCGGCGCCGGGCCGGAGGAGTGGAGGGG
>NZ_LIQT01000722.1 GCF_001418415.1 Streptomyces hirsutus | reverse complement strand
GCGCTCGGACTGTGCGCGGCCGGTGCCACGGACCTCCCGGACGGTTCGTTCCCCAGGGTGCTCGCCGCGACCGTCGTCACGGCCGTCGGCGGGTCGGTGGACCTGTCCGGCGACGCGAGCGGTCTGGCCGGCGCGGAGGGCGGCCTGACCGTCATGCCGCTGTCCGTCACTCTCACCGGCGCCCTCTTCATCGGCTGGAGTTTTCTGCGCCCGTTGCGCCACCGGGCCGTCGCCGGGGCGCCGGAGCTCGCGGGGTGGGCCGCGAGGATCGTCGCCCTGTGGCTGATCGCCCTGCTCTGCCTGGCGTTCGCCGCCCGGCACACGTTCGAGATCTCCCTCGGGGAGGGCGTCCTGGGGGATCTCGGGGATCTGTTCGGGGTCTCCCCCGAGGTCGGCTTCGCCGCCGATGTGCCGCTGACCGTTCTCGTCGGCCTGCTCTGGCTGGCGGGCGTCCTGGTGCTGGCCCTGCTGGTGTCGCGCGGCGCCCCGCTGCCGGGCCGGCTGCTCCGGTTCCAGTCGGCGGTACGGCCCGCGGCGCACGCGATGCTGCAACTGCTGCTCGCCTCCGTCGTCATCGGTGCCGTGATCGCCCTGGCCGTCGCGGCGACACGGGGGCGCCCGGCGGAGACGTTCGCCGTGCTCCTGCTCGGCCTGCCCAACGTGGCCTGGCTCGCGCTGACCATCGGGCTGGGCGCCACCTGGGACGGCAGGGTGGAAGGCCCCTTCGGACTGCCCATGCCGCACGCCCTCGACGAGGTGCTGCGGACCGAGGACGTCTCGGCACTGAACCTGAGCACGCTCGCCGGGCACGACGGCAGGGTGTGGTGGCTGCTGGTGGCCGACGCGGTCCTGCTGCTGGCCGTGGCGTTCGTGATGGCGGCCCTGTCACCGGCCCGGGTCCGGGCCTGGCAGCACGCCGTGCACCTGGCGGTGGCGCTCGCACTGACGGTTTTGATGATCTGCCTGGTCGGCCGGATCTCCGCCCGGCTCGGCCTGTCCGTGCTCGGCATCGGCGACCTGGACACGGGGCTCTCCGGTCAGGTCCTGCTGAAACCGCGTCTGCCGGTCGCTCTGGGGTTGGCCCTCCTGTGGGGTCTGGTCGCCGGCTTCGCGGGCGCGCTGCTGGCCCGGAGGACGCGCCGCCGGCAGCCGGTCGGACCGGCTGCCGGGGGCTGACTGCCGACGGCCGAATGCTGACTGCTGACTGCTGACTGGGCCGGACGGAGGCGGACTGGGGCGGACGTGCACTCCCGAAAGACCCTAGGTCCGCGTCGGCCCGAACACCGGTCGCGCCCAGGCCGGTGGGGGCCGTGGCGCGTCCCGCTCCGTCTCTCCTTCCGCCGGCGCGGCTCCGCTCCGGCCCTCGGCGGCGTTTCCGCTCCCGTCTTCACCCGTGCTCCCGTTCCGGCTTCCGCGCAGGGCCACGCGGGTGGCGGGGTGCTGCCCCTCGGGTGCGGTCGTGGCGCCGCCCCCCGTGATTGCGGTGCGCAGGGCGGCGACGAGGTCCAGGCAGGACGCGTACCGGTCGTCGGGGCTCTTCGCCAGCGCCTTGGCGAGGACGGCGTCGGTCTGCGGGGGAAGATCGGGGCGTACGGCGGTCAGGGGCGGCGGCTCGTCGTACTGGTGGGCCCAGAGCAGGGCCATGTCGTCGTCCCGGCGGAAGGGCGGATGGCCGGCGAGGGTCTCGTGGACGACGCAGGCGAACCCGTAGACGTCGCAGCGGGCGTCGACCGGACGCCCGGAGATCTGTTCCGGGGCCACGTAGTCGAGCGTGCCGACGAACTGGCCGACGGTGGTGAACCCCGTCAGGGACAGGGACTTCTTGGTCAGGCCGAAGTCGGTGAGGTAGACGTGCTCGGGGTGGTCGCTGTCGGTGCCGCGGGCGACCAGGATGTTGCCGGGCTTGACGTCCCGGTGGACCAGGCCGTGCTCGTGGGCGGCGTCGAGTGCCGAGGCCACCTGCACGGCGATGCGCAGCGCGGTGCGGGACGGCAGGGGTCCCTCACGGTCGAGGAGGTGGCGCAGGTCGCTGCCTTCGACGTACCGCATGGCGATGTAGAGGATGCCGTCCGCCTCCCCGGCCTCGAAGACGGGGACGATGTGCGGGTGGTCGATGGCGGCGGCGGTGCGGGACTCGTGGGTGAAGCGGCGGCGGAAGACGTCGTTGCGGGCGAGTTCCGGGGCGAGCAGTTTCAGGGCGACGGTGCGGTCCAGGCGCAGGTCCCGGGCGCGGTAGACGACGGCCATGCCGCCACGGCCGATCTCGCGCTCGATGCGGTACCCGGCGACTTGCTGCCCCGTCAGCTCGGAGGGGTGGCCGGCGAACAGGCCGGTGTCGCGGGTCATCGGACGTCACGGTCCGGGGAGGGATCCGGGGCGACGACGCGGGTGGGTTCGGCGGGCGCGGCTCCGGTGGGTTCGCCGGGTACGACCCGGGTGGGGGCGTGTCCGGGG
>NZ_LIQT01000721.1 GCF_001418415.1 Streptomyces hirsutus | reverse complement strand
CCGTTGGTCGGCTCGTCCAGGACGAGCAGCCGGCGGGGCTGGAGCAGGGCCGCCCCCAGCCCGAGGCGCTGCTTCATGCCGAGGGAGTACGCCTTCGCCTTCTTGCCCGCGGCGGCCGTGAGGCCCACCCGTTCCAGGGCGGCGGCGACGCGAGCGTGCCGGGTGCGCGGATCGGCTGTCGGGTCGGCGGCGTCGTAGCGCAGGAGGTTGTCGCGGCCGGAGAGGAAGCCGTATAGGGCGGGACCCTCGATGAGGGCCCCCACCTGCGGAAGCACGGCGCGCGCGAAGCGCGGCATGGGCCGGCCCAGGACGTGCGCCGTGCCCGAGGTGGGCTCGATCAGGCCCATCAGCATGCGGATGGTGGTGGTCTTGCCGGAGCCGTTGGGACCGAGGAAGCCGAAGACGCTGCCCGCCGGGACGGTCAGGTCGAGACCGTCGACGGCGAGCTGTCCGCCGCGGTAGCGCTTGGTGAGCGCACGGGTGACGATGACGCCGTCACCCGTGCTCTGCGTGGCGGACGCCTCGCCCATCGGCTCCCTCGTTCCCTGTCGTGCTGTTCCCCCGGTGCCGTTCCCCGGGTTACTTCCCTTCGTTGGCCGCCTTCACCAGCGCGTCCTGGGTGACGGCGCCCACGTAGACCTTGCCGTCCTCGGTGAACAGGGCGTTGACCAGGCGGGTGCTGAACACGGTGCCCGTGCCGAACTCGCCCTTCACCCGGTCGCCGAGCGAGCCGAGGAAGCCGTCGAGGTCACTGCCTCCGGAGCCGGCCGGCAGACCGCCCTCGCCGCCGGTGTCGAAGGTGGCGACGGAGTTCCAGCCCTCGCCGAGCACCTTCAGCCCGTCGAGGCCCTTGGCCAGGTCCTCCTCGGACTTCGGGGCGCGCTCCGGCTTCCCGTGTTCCCCGCCCTTCTCACCGCGGCCCTTCTCACCGCTGTCCAGCTCGCCCTCCTCGGTCACCTTGGCGCCCTTGGGCGGGGTGAAGTCGAAGGTCGACGCGGCCGGCCGGTCGAAGCTGACCTTGGTGAAGCCGACGTCCACGACGGCGGCACCGCCGCTCGCCGGAGTCAGCGTGAACTTCAGCGGCGTACCGGTCCTGTGGTCCACCGCGATGCTGATGGCGCCGACCGTGGAGCCGGACTGCTTGGGCTTGACGACCAGCTTGTACGCGTCCCGGCCGGCCACCTGCGCGGTGCCGTCGACGGTGACGGACGTGGTGTCGTCGACCGACTTCAGCGCCTCTTCGGCGAAGTCCTTGGGTGTGGCCGGGGGCTGGTGCTCCCGGTCCTTGTCCCCGGCGGACTCCTCGGTGGTGCTGTGGAAGACCTCGTTGGACTCGCTGTCGTAGCCCCAGACGTCCTTGCCGTTGTGGATCAGGCTGTACTCGGAGGCGTTCCCGAGCAGCGACACCTTCTGCCGGTCGGGGCCGTCGGCCGCGATGCGCAGGGTGTGCGTGCCGGAGGCCAGTTCGGTGAGCTTGGTCGTCGGGTCGGCGGAGGAACCGCCGTCCTCACCCTGGCCCATGGCGCCGGAGGCCAGGCTGCTCTCCAGGCCGCCGAGGTCCGGCAGCCCGAGGTCAGTGGTGATCTTCACGGTGCCGGAGAGCTGCTCGACATCCGACTGGGCGATCTTCTCGATCAGCTGCGCGGCGGTGATCTTCGGCAGGTCCGGGTCGCCGGAGTCGGCGAGCGCGGGGACGAGCCCGATGGTCGCGGCCGCCACTCCCATCACCGTGACCGGGACGATGTACCGCGCGGCCCTGCTCCGGCGTGCGCCCGGCTCGCCGGCCTCACGAGCGGTCGTCGTGTCGTCGGATTCGTACGGTGCCATGTGTGCCCTACCTCCGTGGTCGGCGGCGGCCTGCGTCTCGTGTCGCTCGCACCAGTCACACCCTGAGCCGCCATTCTCACCCGAATCGGTGAGGAGTGGTGATGTCCGTCGTGTTCCATCTGACCAAACCCTGCGGGCAGATGCGTCAGCCCCCGGACGCAACTCCGTGTACTGCTGCGGTATGACACGGGACGATGTTCCGCCCCCCGACCAGTAGGGGGTGGAGGAAATGCCGTAAGGGCCGGCGGACGACCGGTGCGGGCCTCTGCGGGCCTCTGCGGGCCCCTGCGAGCCTCTGCGAGGGAACACCGAAGCAGCGGGCAGGAACGGACGGGCGGGGTCAGCCGGCCCGGTGCACCACCGCGTCGCACAGCTCGACCAGGGCCGTCTTCGACTCGCAGGCCGGCAGCGGAGCCAGCGCCGAGCGCGCCTCTTCCGCGTAGCGCACGGTGTCCCGGCGGGCCTGCTCCAGCGCGGGGTGGGCGCGCAGCAGCCGCAGCGCCTCGGCGTGCCGGGCGTCGTCGCTGAGGTCGGAGCCGAGCAGCTCGCACAGGGCGATGTCCTCGGCCAGCCCCAGCCGGGCCGCCCGCTCGCGCAGCCGCAGCACGGGCAGCGTCGGGATGCCCTCGCGCAGGTCGGTGCCCGGGGTCTTGCCGGACTCGTGGGAGTCGGAGGCGATGTCCAGGACGTCGTCGGCGAGTTGGAAGGCCACCCCGAGACGCTCGCCGTACTGGGTCAGCACGTCCACGACCGTGTGGTCCGCACCGGACATCATGGCGCCGAACCGGCAGGAGACGGCGACCAGCGAGCCGGTCTTGCCACCGAGGACGTCCAGGTAGTGATCGACCGGGTCCCGGCCGTCCTGCGGCCCCGCGGTCTCCAGGATCTGACCGGTGACCAACCGCTCGAACGCCTCGGCCTGCACCCGTACGGCCTCCGGTCCGAGGTCGGCCAGGATGTGCGACGCGCGCGCGAACAGGAAATCGCCGGTGAGGACCGCGACGGAGTTGCCCCAGCGGGTGTTGGCGCTGGGCACCCCGCGCCGTACGGCGGCGTCGTCCATCACGTCGTCGTGGTACAGCGTGGCCAGGTGGGTCAGCTCCACGACCACGGCGGACGGCACGACACCGGGAGCGTAGGGGTCGCCGAACTGGGCGGCGAGCATCACGAGCAGCGGCCGGAACCGCTTGCCACCGGCCCGCACCAGGTGCTGGGCGGCCTCGGTGATGAAGGGGACCTCACTCTTCGTGGCCTCGAGCAGCCCTTCCTCGACAGCCGTCATTCCGGCCTGGACATCGGCCTCCAGAGCCTGGTCCCGCACGCTCAGCCCGAACGGCCCGACGACGGTCACGAGGGGTCTCCTGTCTGCTGGTGTCCACTGGCGCTTAGAGGTCTTGCAAAGTTTGTCGATAGGTCGCTGACATCACTCGAGTCAGCGTATCCGGTCATGTTTCGATCACCGCCAGCACCCACATTCCCCGGACTCACCTGCGCACGCGTGCACGGCGTCTCACGGCACCCTCCAATATCGGATCACCATCAGACCTTTTCCGATCAGTTGGCAACAAAGGATATTCAACGCCTTTCGGGCATGACGACCCACCCCGGAGTCCACCCTCGGGGCGCACCCGAACCACGATCCGGTACGTGATCCAGTACGCGATCCGATGCATGACCCGACGCGCAATCCGGCACGCAGACCATCCTGCCCGCCCAGGTGCCCGATTTGCCGTAATTACCAAGTAAATCCCCCCTGGTGGCAAATGTGAACACGCGGTGCGGCCAGTGAAGTGAGTCACATATCCCCCGGCGCGCCCACCCCTCGCACCCGCCGACGATTCCCCTTGCCCCGAAAGCGAGTTGACCCTTGGCATCCGCAAAGGGTCAAGTGCCGCAAACGCCCCGATACAAGATCAAGCAGCGCGTTCTGTGACGGTCGCACTTGTTCCCGACAAGTGCACTCGCATACGTTCCCGGCCTGTCGGGCGGACGCCGAATCCTGCCACCGCCCGCGCCACCCATCGATGAACCCACTCACGGCAGGAGCGGGGGACCCAGGTAAGCCGCCGGACCGGTTCGCACCCGGAACGGCTCGGGGTGAAGCCATGCCCGCAGGGGCACGGCCGGGCACTCTCCCGCCCGAACCCGACAGCTCACCTCGCAGGCGTAGGAGAGGAACACAGACATGACCGCATCCGGTCTGCCCCGCCGCTTCGGCCGCTCCCGCCTCGTCCGCTCCGTCGCCGTCGCCGGCGTCGCGGCGGTCGCCCTCCCCCTGTTCGGCGCCACCGCCGCCTCCGCCGCGCCCGCCACACCCGCCGCTGCCACGACGTCCGCCGTCGGCACCGTGACCGCGTACCCGGACAACCTCGACGGCTGGATCCGCGAGTCGCTGACCGTCATGGCGCAGCACGGCATCCCCGGCAGCTACGACTCCATCCACCGCAACATCCTGCGCGAGTCGTCCGGCAACCCGCAGGCCATCAACCTGTGGGACTCCAACGCCATCGCCGGCACCCCGTCGAAGGGCCTGCTGCAGGTCATCGACCCGACCTTCCGGGCGTACCACGTACCCGGCACGGCCTTCGACCCGTTCGACCCGGTCGCGAACATCACGGCGGCCTGCAACTACGCGGCGGACCGCTACGGCTCCATCGACAACGTCTTCGGCGCCTACTGAGACGCCCGGGCCCCTCGGGACACCGGAACGCCGGAACGCCGGCGGCGCCGAGGCCTACCGGGGCACCCTCCCGGACCTGGGGCGGGGCAGGACGTGTGGGGGCACGTACGGTTCCGCTCCGCCGAACAACCGCTCGAGGACGACGGCCACCCCGTCGTCCTCGTTCGACGTGGTGACCTCGTCGGCCACCGCCTTGAGCTCGGGGTGCGCGTTGGCCATGGCGACCCCGTGGGCCGCCCAGTCGAACATCGGGATGTCGTTGGGCATGTCGCCGAAGGCGACGGTCCGCCCGGGTTCCAGCCCCAGGTGCTCGGCGGCCAGCGCGAGACCGGTCGCCTTGGTCACACCGCACGGCTGGAGTTCCACGGTGCCCGGACCCGACATGGTGACCGTGGCCAGCGAGCCGACCGCCGAACGGGCCGTCGCCGCCAACTCGTCGTCGGTCAGGTGGGGATGGCGCAGCAGCACCTTGCTGATCGGCCGGACCCACAGATCGTCCCGTCGCTCGACCCGCACGGCGGGCAGCGTCGGATGCGGCATCAGATAGCCCGGTTCGATCAGGGTGAGTCCGTCCACCCCGTCCTGGTCGACCGCGGCGTACAGTTCCCCGACCTCGGCCTCGATCTTGCCGAGCGCGGTCTCCGCCAGTTCCCGGTCCAGGGTGACCGACCACAGCAGCCGGTCCGCGCCGGCGTCGTACACCTGCGCGCCCTGTCCGCAGACCGCGAGCCCGGTGGCGCCCAGGTCGTCCAGGAGCGGCCGCACTCGGGGCGCCGGGCGCCCCGTCACCACGAGGTGCCGGGCACCGGCCCGCGCCGCCAGCGCCAGCGCGGCGAGGGAGCGGTCGGAGAGGGTGTCGTCGCCGCGCAGCAGCGTCCCGTCCAGGTCGGTGGCGATGAGCGAACAATCGGGGAGTGCGGCCATGATCAGAGAATACGGATACCGCGCCCGCCCGACTCACCACGCCCGACCCCGCCCGGCCC
>NZ_LIQT01000720.1 GCF_001418415.1 Streptomyces hirsutus | reverse complement strand
CACTAGTAGGACTCCGTTAGGTTTTCGGGTTCGGCCTGTTCCTGGGCATGTTGGGTGGATGGACGCACATGAAGTGAACCGTGTCCGGGCGAAGTTGGCGTTGTACGTGGCTGACGTGTTCGCCTCGGTGCCGCGCAAGGACCAGCGGGCCAAGGGCGACTGCTACCTGCGGGGACTGATGCTGGACGGCCGCCGCAAGTCGATCCAGGCCATGGCCTCGAGGCTGCCGGACGGCAACGAACAGAACCTGCAGCAGTTCGTGAACCAGTCCACCTGGGACCCGGTGCCGGTGCAGCGGCGGATCTGCGAACGCATGCTGCCGCTGATCAATCCGACGGCCTGGGTGATCGACGACGTGTCGCTGCCCAAGGACGGAAGAATGTCGGTCGCCGTGGCCCCGCAGTACTGCGGGGCCCTGGGCAAACGCGCCAACTGCCAGGTCGCGGTCAGCGTCCACGCCGCCGGTGACACCGCCTCCTGCCCACTGCAGTGGCGCCTGTTCCTGCCCCAGGAGTGGTGCTCGGACACCGGCCGCCGGACCGCCACCCGCATCCCGCCCGAGGCCGGGCACCGCGAGAAGTGGCGGCTGGCGCTGGACATGCTCGACACGCTGGCCGGCTGGGGCATGAGCCCGCCCGTGGTCGTGGCCGATGCCGCCTACGGCACCAACGCCCACCTGCGGGCCGGCCTGGCCCAGCGGGGAATCGACTACGTGCTGGCCGTCCGCGCGGACGTGAGTGCCCACCCGTTCGACGCCCAG
Organism: Streptomyces hirsutus; assembly: GCF_001418415.1. Lineage (GTDB taxonomy): Bacteria > Actinomycetota > Actinomycetes > Streptomycetales > Streptomycetaceae > Streptomyces > Streptomyces hirsutus. Next base: position 678 of record NZ_LIQT01000720.1, on the reverse strand, counting down.
CCCGTGGCTCCGGACCGCAAGGGCCCCGTCGGCTGCTGGCCCCAGCCCCGCTATCGCCACCCCGCACCCTCGCAGGCAACCCTTGCCGCCGATCTTGGACAGGGAGCGTTCACCTCCCTCACCTGGCGGCATGGCTCGCGCGGCGAGTTACGTTCCCGCTTTGCTGCCGTGCGCATCCGCCCGGCCGGCAAGGCCGTCGAGCGTCCGATCCGGGCCGCCGCCTCGGCCGAACAGGGCTGGTGGGACGGGGTGCTGCCCGACTGCTGGCTGCTGATCGAATGGCCCGAGGACGCCGAGGCGCCCACCGACTACTGGCTGTCCAGCCTGCCGGCCGACACTCCGATCACCGACCTGGTCCGCCTGGCCAAGGTCCGCTGGCGCATCGAGCACGACTACCGCGAACTCAAGCACGGCCTGGGCCCGGACCACTTCGAAGGCCGGTCCTGGCCCGGCCGGCACCACCACGTCACCCTCGTGACCGCCGCCCACGCGTTTCTTACCGAACAGCGTCTGGCCCCAAAAGCACCCACACCGGGCTCACTCTCTACCAGATCCTCGATGCCCTCCAGGACGTCCTGAGGTGCTGGACCGGCTTCTGCACCACCTGCCACCAGCCCTTGCCCAGCAGACCGCACACGACATCAAGATCGAGACAGGCCTAACGGAGTCCTACTAGTG
>NZ_LIQT01000072.1 GCF_001418415.1 Streptomyces hirsutus | reverse complement strand
GCTGCGCATGCCGCCGGCGGCGACGATGACGGTGACCACGACGGCGACGATCACTCCGCCGAGCCAGTCGGGGGCACCGGTCAGCACGGTCAGGGTGAGCCCCGCGCCCTGGAGCTGCGGCAGCAGGTACAGCCAGCCGACGCCGACGACGAAGGCGCCCGCGAGCCGCCGCACGGCCTGCGAGGCGAGCCGGGCCTCGGCGAAGTCGGGCAGCGTGTAGGCGCCGGAGCGGCGCAGCGGGGCGGCGACGAACAGCAGCAGCACCAGGTAGCCGGCGGTGTAGCCGACCGGGTACCAGAGCATGTCGGGGCCCTGGACCAGGACCAGGCCCGCGATGCCGAGGAAGGACGCGGCGGAGAGGTACTCGCCGCTGATGGCGGCCGCGTTCAGGCGCGGGCCGACCGTGCGCGACGCGACGTAGAAGTCGGAGGTGGTGCGCGAGATCCGCAGGCCGAAGGCGCCGACGAGGATGGTCGCCAGGACGACGAGGGCCACGGCGGGTACGGCGTAACTGGAGTTCACGGTGCCTGCGTTCCCTCAGCGGTCCTCGACGAGCCGCACGAAGTCGCGTTCGTTGCGTTCGGCGCGGCGTACGTACCAGCGGGCGAGCAGGACCAGCGGGGGGTAGAGCCCGAAGCCGAGGACCGCCCATTCCAGCCTGCGTGCGTCCGGGGCGGCCGCGAAGACCAGCGGGAGGGGGCCGATGAGCAGGACGAGGACGGCGAACACGGTCAGTCCGGTGCGCAGTTGGATGCGCATCAGGGAACGGACGTAGGTGTGGCCGAGGGTGGTCTGCTCGTCGATCTCGGTGCGCGGGCGGTAGTAGCCGAAGGAGCGGCGGGCGCGGCGGGGCGGGCCGGTGACGACCACGCGGCGTTCGGTCGGGTCCTGGGGCACGCTTTCTCCCCCTAGCTCGTGGTCCGGCGCATCAGCAGGTCCCGCAGTTCACGGGCGTGCCGCCGGCTGACCTGGAGCTCCTCGGAGCCGATCAGGACGCTCACGGTGCCCGCGTCGAGGCGGAGTTCCCCGATGTGGCGCAGGGCGACCAGATGGCGGCGGTGGATGCGGACGAAGCCGCGCGAGCGCCAGCGTTCCTCCAGGGTGGACAGCGGTATGCGGACGAGGTGGCTGCCCCGGTCGGTGTGCAGGCGGGCGTAGTCGCCGTGGGCCTCCACGTGCGTGATGTCGTCGACGGCGACGAAGCGGGTCACCCCGCCGAGTTCGACGGCTATGTGGTCCGGGTCGGGTTCGTGCACGGGGATGCGCGGGGCGCTGCCGCGCTGCGCGGCGGCGCGCAGTTCGACGACGCGACGGACCGCCTCGGCCAGTCTCTCCTTGCGGACGGGCTTGAGGACGTAGTCGACGGCCTTGAGGTCGAAGGCCTGCACGGCGAAGTCCTCGTGTGCGGTGACGAACACGACCAGCGGCGGCCGGGCGAACCCGCCGAGCAGCCGGGCGAGATCGAGTCCGTCGAGGCCGGGCATCTGGATGTCGAGGAAGACGACGTCGACGGCCTCGGGTCCGTCGGGCCCAGACTCCAGGGCGCGGTTGATGCGGCGCAGCGCCTCGGTCGCGTCGCCGGCGCCCTCGGCACTGCCGATGCGGGGGTCCGCGTGCAGCAGGTAGAGCAGTTCCTCCAGCGAGGGGCGTTCGTCGTCGACGGCCAGGGCGCGCAGCATGAAGGTGGAGTCTAAAGGGGATTGCCACGTCTGGACATGGCTCGGACGTGGGCTTTTCCGTCGTCCGGGAGGGGCCCCGGACGGTTTCGCGGACTCGGGGCGGTGTACGGGCGCCGCCGCGACCGGCACCGGTCGCCGCGTGACGGCGGAGGCCGGCCGGCGCTGGTTACAGTGCGGGTATGAGCAGCAGGCCCGCGCCGTTCGACGAGCTCGACCGACAGATCGTCACCGCGCTGATGGCGAACGCCCGGACGTCCTTCGCCGAGATCGGCGCGGCGGTCGGCCTGTCGTCGACGGCGGTCAAGCGCCGGGTGGACCGTCTGCGCGAGACGGGGGTGATCACCGGGTTCACGGCGACGGTGCGGCCGTCGGCGCTGGGCTGGCGGACGGAGGCGTACGTCGAGGTGTACTGCGAGGGGGCGGCGCCGCCCCGGCGGCTGGCGGAGGTGGTGCGCAACCATCCGGAGATCGCCGCGGCGATGACGGTGACCGGGGGTGCCGACGCGCTGCTGCATCTGCGGGCACGGGACGTGGAGCACTTCGAGGAAGTGCTGGAGCGGATTCGTGCGGAGCCGTTCATCCGGAAGACGATCAGTGTGATGGTGCTGTCCCATCTGATCCCGGAGAGTCCGGAGGCGGGCGCGAGCCAGCCGGCTCCGTAAGGACCGCACAAGGCGCAGCAGACGTGCGTGGAGCAGTCGCAACACGCAGCATTACTGCGTGAGCGCGCAACTCATGTTCCTTGTCGTCCGGCCTGGTCGCTTTCTACCGTGGACGTACCCCTGATGACACCGCGTGGAAGCGGAGGCACCCCTCTGTGACCGATGCCCGTGTGCCGTCCCGACGGCGCTATCTCGTCTGCGATCCCGGACACTTCGACGTGCGGTACGCGATCAACCCCTGGATGCGTCCCGACCGTCCCGTCGACCTCGCCCTGGCCCAGCGCCAGTGGCGCACGCTGGTCGACGTCTACCGCGCCCACGGCCATACCGTGGACAGCGTGAAACCGGTACCCGGCCTGCCCGACATGGTGTTCGCCGCGAACGCGGCGGTCGTCGTCGGGGGCCGTGTCCTCGGCTCCCTGTTCCTGCCGCCCGAGCGGCGCCCCGAGTCCGTGCCGTACGAGACCTGGTTCAAGGCGGAGGGCTTCGACGTCCACCGTCCCGAGTCGGTGTGCGAGGGCGAGGGCGACCTGGTTCCCGCCGGACGCTGGATCCTCGCCGGCACCGGGTTCCGCACCACCCGCGGGGCACACGCCGAGGCACAGGAGTTCTTCGGGGTGCCCGTGATCGGCCTGACGCTGGTGGATCCGTACTTCTACCACCTGGACACGGCGCTGTTCGCGCTGGACGAGGAGAACATCGCGTACTACCCGGAGGCGTTCTCGCCGGGGAGCCGCGAGGTGCTGGCCCGGCTGTATCCGGACGCGGTGACCGCGACCCGCGAGGACGCCATGGCCTTCGGCCTGAACTCCGTCTCCGACGGACGCCATGTGTTCGTCTCCCCGGAGGCCACGGCCCTCACCGCGCGGCTCGCCGAGCGCGGTTACGTTCCCGTCCCCGTCGACCTGTCCGAGTTCCACAAGGCGGGCGGCGGGATCAAGTGCTGCACTCAGGAGATCCGCTCATGACCACTGCCACCCGTACCCGTTCGTCCGCCGAGCTGATCGGTGCGGAGGAGCCGGTCCTCGCGCACAACTACCACCCGCTGCCCGTGGTCGTCGCCCGCGCGGAGGGCGCGTGGGTGGAGGACGTGGAGGGCCGCCGCTACCTCGACATGCTGGCCGGCTATTCGGCGCTCAACTTCGGCCACCGGCATCCCGCGCTGATCGAGGCGGCGCACCGCCAGCTGGACCGTCTCACGCTGACCTCGCGCGCCTTCCACAACGACCGGCTCGCCGAGTTCGCCGAGCGGCTGGCCGCGCTGACCGGGCTGGACATGGTGCTGCCCATGAACACCGGCGCGGAGGCGGTCGAGAGCGCGGTGAAGGTGGCCCGCAAGTGGGCCTACGACGTGAAGGGCGTCCCGGCCGACCGGGCGACGATCGTGGTCGCCGCGGACAACTTCCACGGCCGGACGACGACCATCGTCAGCTTCTCGACGGACGAGACCGCCCGCGCCGGCTTCGGGCCCTTCACCCCCGGCTTCCGGGTCGTCCCGTACAACGACCTGGCGGCTCTGGAGGCGGCGGTCGACGACACGACGGCGGCGGTGCTGATCGAGCCGATCCAGGGCGAGGCGGGGGTGAACATCCCCGACGACGGCTATCTGGCGGGCGTACGGGAACTGACGCGCCGCGCGGGGTGCCTGTTCGTCGCGGACGAGATCCAGTCGGGGCTCGGCCGTACGGGGCACACGCTCGCCGTGGACCACGAGTCGGTCGTCCCGGACATGGTGCTGCTCGGCAAGGCACTGGGCGGCGGCATCGTCCCGGTGTCGGCGGTGGTGGCCCGCCGCGAGGTGCTCGGAGTTCTGCACCCCGGCGAGCACGGCTCGACGTTCGGTGGCAATCCGCTGGCCGCGGCCGTCGGCACGGCGGTGGTGGAGCTGCTGGAGACGGGCGAGTTCCAGCGTCGGGCGGCGGAACTGGGCGTGGTGCTGCGCGGCGGACTGGAAGCCCTGGTCGGCAAGGGCGTCGTCGGCTTCCGCTCGCGCGGACTGTGGGCGGGCGTCGACGTCGACCCCGCGCTCGGCACCGGCCGTGAGGTCAGTGAGCGGCTGATGCGGGAGGGAGTCCTGGTCAAGGACACCCACGGGTCCACCATCCGGCTGGCCCCGCCGCTCACCGTCCGGGGCGAGGAACTGCGGGACGCTTTGGAGACGCTGGGGAAGGTGCTGGGCCAGGGCGGCTGACCTTCGTCTCGTGCCCGTCCCCGCCCGACCCGCGGCGGACGGGGACGGGCAGACGGGCAGACGGACCAGTCTCTGCGCCCCGTCCACCCGTCCCCCCGTTGTTCACCGGGCCGGGGGCTTCCTGGCCTCGCCCAGGAAGCCCCCGGCCCGGTTCCCGGGTGAAGATGGGGTCAAGAGGTGGAGGACCACTCCCAGCGACGGATGAGGTCGGCCGTGGGCGGACACGTGAGCGGACACGGGGAGCAGGACGCTGCCCGGCAGGGGTTCGACGTGGCCGACGCCGCTCCCCTGCTGCTCGATCCGCAGGGCGTGGTGACGAACTGGACCGGACCGGCCGAGCGGCTGCTGGGCTACACGGCGCCCGAGGCGGTGGGGGGAAAGCTGTCCGATCTGCTGACCGCCGAGAACGCCGAGCGGGTGCCGGAGCTGGTCGGGCGCTGCCGGGCCGACGGCGGCTGGGCGGGCCTGATGACGGCCCGGCACCAGGACGGACATCCGGTCCCCGTCATGGTCAGGGTGCTGCAAACCGTGAAGCCGCAGGGCCGCTCGTCCCTGCTGGTGCTGTTGTCGGAGCTGGCCGGCTCCCCCGGCTGGAACATGAGCCGCACGATGCTGGAGCAGATGGTCGTCGGATCGGCGATCGGGTTCGCGATCGTGGACACGGACCTGCGGTACGTGTGGTCGAACCCCGCGCTCGAGCAGTTCGGCGGCGGCCCCGCCCAGCAGCGGCTGGGGCTGCGGTTCGCCGATGTCCAGCCCGGCCTGGACGCCGAACTCGTCGAGGCGCAGATGCGCCACGTCCTGGAAACCGGCGAGTCGGTGACCGACTTCGAGCAGGTCGGCCAGGCCCGTTCGGCGCCGCTGCGGGAAACCGCGCACATGCTGTCGTTCACCCGGCTCGACGACGACCGGGGCCACCCGATGGGCGTCTGCTACAGCGTCGTCGACATCACCGATCGGCACCGCGCGCGCCAGCGCCTCGCGCTGCTCGACCGGGCCGGCCGGCTCATCGGCCGCACCCTGAATGTCATGCACACCGCACAGGAGCTGGCCGACGTCGCCGTCCCGGAGCTCGCGGACTTCGTGACCGTGGATCTTCTGGAGACGGTGCTGCGGGGCGCCGAACTCCCGCCGGGCCCGCTCACCGAGACGGACGGGGCGCCGTTGCACCGCGCGGGCCACCGGTCGGTGCACGAGGACCTGCCGCGCACGGTCCGGGACATCGGCACGCCGGTCTCCTACCTGCCCGGTTCACCGCCGGTCCGCTGCCTGGCCACGGGCCGGTCCTGGCGTCAGGAGCAACTCGACCCGCTCGCCCCGGGGTGGGCCGCGAGCGCGCCCGGCCACCGGGAGGCCACGTTCCTGGAGCTGGGGCTGCAGAGTGTGATGGTCGTGCCGATCCGCGCCCGGGGGGTCACCCTGGGCGTCACCGTGTTCTTCCGGCGCCGCAGGGACCCCTTCCGCGAGGACGACCTGAACCTCGCCGAGGACCTCGTCTCCCGCGCCGCCGTCAGTGTGGACAACGCCCGCCGCTACACCAGGGAGCGGGACGCGGCGCTCGCGCTGCAGCGCAGCCTGCTGCCCCGCCTGCTCCCGGAGCAGGACGCCGTCGAGGTGGCCGCGTGCTACCGCCCGGCCGACGAGCTGACAGGTCTGGGCGGCGACTGGTACGACCTGATCCCGCTGCCCGGTGCCCGCGTCGCCCTCGTCGTCGGCGAGGTCCCCGGGCACGGCATCGACGCCGCCGCCGCGATGGGCCGGCTGCGGACCGCCGTACGGACCCTGGCCGCGCTGGATCTGCCGCCCGAGGAGGTACTCGCGCATCTCGACGACCTGGTGGCGCGGTCCGCGCGGGAGGAAGGCTCGGACCCGGTGGGGACCTACGGCCAGGCCGTGGGCTCCGGCTGCCTGTACGTCATCTACGACCCGGTCGACGGCCGGTGCGCGATGGCCGCCGCGGGCCATCCCCCGCCCGCACTGGTGTCGCCGGACGGCACGGCCGGCTTCGTCGAGCTGTCGGCGGGGCCCCCGCTCGGCGTGGGTGGCCCGCCGTTCGAGGCGAGGGAGTTGTCTTTGGCCGAGGGCAGCACACTCGCCCTGCACACCGACGGTCTGCTGACCGACACGGTGACCGGTTCGACCGCGGGCGGTCAGGACCGGTTGCGACAGGCACTGCAAGGGTCCGCGCCCTCGCTGGAAACACTGTGCCGGACGGTGGTGGACGCCCTGGTGCCGACCCGCCCGTACGACGACGTGGCGCTGCTGCTGGCCCGTACCCGGCTCCTGGACGCCGGCCAGGTGGCGTTCTGGGACCTGCCGACGGATCCGGCCGCGGTGGCCGAGGCCCGCAGGACGGCCACCCGGCAGCTGGGCCGCTGGGGCCTGGACGAGCTGGTCTTCACCACGGAGCTGATCGTCAGCGAACTGGTCACCAATGCCATCCGGTACGCCACCGGTCCCGTCCGGCTGCGGCTGATCCGTGAGCGCGCGCTGGTCTGCGAGGTGTACGACGGCGGGGCGACCACACCCCATCTGCGCCATCCCCGCGCCATGGACGAGGGCGGACGCGGCCTGCTGCTGGTCTCACAGCTCGCCCAGCAGTGGGGCACCCGCTTCGTTCCCGACGGAAAGGTCATCTGGGCCGAGCAGTCGCTGACCGGCCCGGACGAGCCTCTCCTCGGCTGACGCCTCCGGCACCGCGCGTCTCCCGTCGGCACCCCTGCCGCCCCTAATTCGCTCATGATGTGAAAAAATGATGCAATTCCGACAATGGGGCACCGGTCATGACACGAACGGCGATCGACTACGCAGCGGTGTACCACGCCCTGCCCGGCATGGTGGCGATCCTGACCCCGGGTCTGGTGTACGCCGATGTCAACGAGGCGTTCCTCGAGGGCACCGGGCTCTCCCGGGAGGAGCTGCTGGGCCGCTATCTGTTCGACGTCTTTCCGGACAACCCGAACAATCCCAGCTCCTCCGGCGCGCGCAACCTGCACGCCTCGCTGCTGCGCGTCATGGCCACCGGCGAGCGCGACACCATGGCCCTGCAGCGCTACGACGTCGAGAGCCGGGAGCACCCCGGCGAGTGGGAGGAGCGCTACTGGAGCCCGGTGAACACGCCGGTGCTGAGCAGTGACGGCAGCGTGGTCCTGATCGTGCACCGGGTCGAGGAGGTCACCGAGCTGATGCGGGCCCGCGACCGTGTCGGCATCGACCAGGGCCGGGTCCTGGAGGCCGAGCTGTACACACGCGCCCGCGAACTGCAGGAACTCAACCATCGGCTGCGCCAGGCGCACGCCCGGGAGCGGCAGGTGGCGCTGGTGCTGCAGGAGGCGATGCTGCCCGCCCCCCGGCAGGTGGGCCACCACCGGGCCGCCGTGCGCTACCGACCGGCGGTGGGCGCGCTCAACGTCTGCGGGGACTGGTACGACCTGGTCGACCTGGTGAGCGGCCACCGCATCGGCGTGTCCGTGGGCGACGTCGTCGGGCACGGGCTGGAGGCGGCCGGGGTCATGGGCCAGCTGCGCAGCGCTCTCACCGCCGCCTCGCGGGTCGCGGCAGGGCCCGCCGAGGCCCTGGACGTCGTGGGGCGCTACGCCCACGTGGTCGACGGCGCCGAGTCCGCGACCGTGGTCACCACCTTCGTCGACTTCGACCGGCACACCATCACGTACAGCAGCGCCGGTCATCTCCCTCCCGTGCTGGTCCACCACGACGGGCGGGTGGAGTTCCTCGACCGGGCCACCGATCCCCCGCTCGACGCCCTCCCCGAACCGGCCCCGAGGTCCGAGGCGACGGCCGCCTTCACGCCCGGGTCCACCCTGGTGCTCTACACCGACGGTCTGGTCGAACGCCGCCGGGAGGACATCGACACCGGGCTGTTCCGGCTCGCCGAGTCGCTGCGCCGCCACCGGACACGGGATCCGGAGTCACTGGCGGACATCGTGCTGCTGGAGCTGCTGCCACCCGGCGGCGCCATCGACGACACCGCGCTGATCGTCGTCCGGCTGTGACGGTTCGCGCCACGTCCGAAGACGGGTCCGGTCAGCCGCGGGTGAGGCGTGTGTCGTCGAGCCGGGCCACCCGGTCCACGTTGCGCCGGTCCTCCTCGTCCCGGCCGGACACCGGGGCGAACCAGGCGTCGAGGATCTCCTTCAGCAGCGGTTCGGACGTCAGCCGCAGGCCGAGCGCCAGCACGTTGGCGTCGTTCCAGCGGCGCGCGCCGTCCGCCGTGTAGGCGTCCGTGCACAGGGCCGCCCGTACGCCCGGCACCTTGTTGGCCGCGATCGAGGCACCCGTGCCGGTCCAGCAGCACACCACCGCCTGGTCCGCGGTCCCGTCGGCGACGTCGCGGGCGGCCGCCTCGGAGCAGAACGCCCACCGCGCGTCGCTCCCGGGACTCAGGGCACCGTGCACGCGCACCTCGTGGCCGCGCTCGCGCAGCTCGGCGAGCAGGGCGCGGGCCACGGGTTCGTCCATGTCGGAGGAGACGGAGATCCGCATGGTACGAAGCCTAACGGAGCCCTCTCGGGGCGCTCCGTCCGTGAAGCGGGCCCGGGCGAAGGACCGCGGCGGCACACGTCCGCGCCCGCCCGTGCACTGACGGACGTTCATCCGTCCGGCGGGCTCCACCCCGGCCCTGTCGTACATGGTGCCGGACAGTCCCGCCCCGACCTACACTGACAACCCCACGACGTGCCGGTTGACCTGCTGCAACACGCCGCTGGGCCCGTCCGACGGAGTCGAGGAGCGCGCCCTTGTTCTACTACCTGCTGAAATATGTACTTGTGGGCCCGCTGCTGAGACTGGTCTTCCGGCCTCGAATAGAGGGCCTGGAGCATGTGCCGTCGTCCGGTGCGGCCATCGTCGCCGGCAACCATCTGTCGTTCTCGGACCATTTCCTGATGCCCTCGATCCTCAAGCGGCGCATCACGTTCCTCGCCAAGGCCGAGTACTTCACCGGCCCCGGCATCAAGGGCCGGCTGACGGCGTTCTTCTTCCACAGCGCGGGGCAGATCCCGGTCGACCGCTCCGGCAAGGACGCAGGCCAGGCCGCCATCCGGGAAGGCCTGGGGGTACTGGGCAAGGGGGAGTTGCTCGGCATCTACCCGGAGGGCACGCGGTCGCACGACGGGCGCCTCTACAAGGGCAAGGTCGGGGTCGCGGTGATGGCCCTCAAGGCCGGCGCCCCGGTGATTCCGTGCGCGATGATCGGCACCTTCGAGGCGCAGCCGCCCGGCAAGATCATCCCCAACCTCCACCCCGTGGTGATCCGCTTCGGCGAACCCCTCGACTTCTCGCGCTACGAAGGCATGGAGGACGAGCGGGCGGTCCTGCGGGCCATCACCGACGAGATCATGTACGCCATCCTGAAGCTGTCCGGGCAGGAGTACGTCGACCAGTACGCGGCCGTCGCCAAGGCCGAGGAGGCCGAGCGCAAGGCGGAGGAGAAGCGCCGGTTCCCGCGGTTGCCGCGGAGCTGAACCGCCCGCCGGACGGGCCGAGCGGGCCACCGGCCCGGTAAGCGCATGAGCAGCCCATGAGTGAGGGGCGGCCGGAGTCGTCCGGCCGCCCCTCACTGCTCGTCCGCCGGGCCGGACCGTGAGGGCGACGGACCACCGGGACCCCTCGCCGCCTGGCCGCCTGGCCGCCTACGACGTGGCTGTTCCCCGGTGCTCCGCGGCGATGCCGAAGCGCTGCTGTTCGCGGGGAGCGGACGCGGCCCCGTGGACCCCGGCCACCGTGCTGACCATCCGCTCGCCGACGGGCTCCCGGTCCTCGTCGAGCTCCTGGAGCTGATCGAGTCGGCGCAGGTCATCGGCGGAAACAAGGGCGACGAGGGGCTTTCCGTGCCGGGTCACAACGACGCGCTCACCGCCGTACACCACACGGTTGATCAGGTCGGCGAGCTCAGCCCTCGCCTGTGTCACTGGAATCTCGTAGGCCATACCCCCATCATAACGTCACGTACGTCCTGTACATTTTTCACCGATAGCCGCCGCGCGGACAGCCCCCATGCGGACAGCTGCCATGAGGAGGAGCCCATGCCCCGACCGTTCGCCCGTCACGCCGTGCCCGGGTTCACCGGCCACACGGCGTTCGGGCACCGGACCACGGATCCGTACGCGAAGCTGATGGAGGAGCGGATCGTCCTCCTGGGGACGCCGATCGACGAGACCTCCGCGAACGACCTGATCGCCCGGTTCATGCACCTGGAGCACCGGGCCCCCGACCGGGACATCGCCCTCTACGTCAACTCCCCCGGCGGCTCCTTCCACGCCATGTCGGCGCTCTACGACACCCTGCGCTTCGTCACCTGCGAGGTGGAGACGGTCTGCACGGGCCGGGCCGAGGGGGCGGCCGCCCTGCTCCTGGCCGCCGGGACGCCGGGCAAGCGGTACGTCCTGCCGGGGGCGCGGCTGGTGCTCCGTCAGCCGGTACTGCCGGAGCCGGCGGAAAGCGTGAGCGATCCGGCCGTCCAGGCGGAGGAGGCGTCGCGGGTCCGGGACCGGATCGAGGAGATACTGGTCCGGCACACCCACCGCACCCCGGAGCAGGCTCGGTCGGACATCGAGCGGGACACCGTCCTCGATGCGCGGGCGGCAGTGGAGTACGGCCTCGCCGACCGGGTCCTGACCGGCCGTGAGATCCCGCGTCCCACTCCCGGCGCGAGGTGAGCCGCCGATGCTGCCTCCCGAACTGCCACCGCTGCCCGCACTGACCCGCGCGGAGGCGGAGTTGATCGACTGTTACCTCGAGGCCGTCGACCTGCTCGGCCGGATCAACCCGGCCCGCGACGGCGACACCTATCGTGGACTGCGCGCCGCACAGGCACTGGTCGGCAAAGCCGTCGCACTGCGCGACGCGCTGACCCTGATGCACCGGCGCGGCGAGACCGAACTGCACGCCGCCACGCTGGCCCGGGCCCTGCGGGTGCTGGACGGCGACCGGCGCACGGCCCGGGTCACGCTGCCGCCGGGCTCCGGCAGTTGACGCCTGTACCGGTCCGGCCGGGGACGGTGTCGGTGCCGCGTCCGCACCGAAGTTGAAACGGACCAAAGGGGGTACCGCCAACCGGCGTAGACGACCACTTCTTTTCGGGCCGCCCCAGTTGCGCACCCCGCGTGGCCACTTACCGGAACAGGTCATTCCGATGCTGGTCCGGGCCTCCTCGGCACTCCGGACGGCAGCCCGGACGCGGAGCTGTCCACTCGAACGGATGAGTGGTGAGTAACAACACAAACCCCCGGTTCCATTGGGATTTCGGGCCGACGGTTGCCAAGATCGCTCACTGACGACAAGACCCCGCCGCCGCGGCGGGGCGATCCGGGCGGACGCCGAGTCCTGCCGCCGCCCGGATGACCGGTCGACAGGAGTGGATCGGCAGGAGTGGAGGACCCGAGCAAGACGGGTTGCCGGAACGGGAGTTCGATTCCCGCGCCGAGCAGCCCTTGGGGTGAAGCCGCACTCGTGCGGCCGGGCAACTTCGCCAGCCCGAATCCGACAGGTCATCCTTCACAGGCGGCTGACGAAGGGTTGCGCATGACCGCGCTCAATCGTGTCCCGTCTCTCATGGCCAGGGCCGGCACGGCCTCGGCCCTCACCCTTGCCGCCGTGGGCGGCTCGATCGTCCTCCCCGGCGCCGCCTCGGAGGCGGCGGCCGCGACTACAGCCACCAAGGCCCTCAAGATCGCCGCATCCAAGAAGGGCGCGCCCTACCGGTGGGGTGCCACCGGACCGAGCCGCTTCGACTGCTCCGGACTCACCCTCTACTCGTTCAAGAAGGCGGGCAAACAGCTGCCCCGTACTGCGGCCCAGCAGTACAACAAGACCCGCCACATCTCCGCCTCGAACCGCAAGGCGGGGGACCTGGTCTTCTTCCACTCGGGATCGAACGTCTACCACGTGGGCATCTACGCGGGCCAGGGCAAGCTCTGGCACGCGCCCAAGACCGGGGACGTGGTGCGCCTGCAGAAGATCTGGACCCGCAGCGTCTGGTACGGCCGGGTGAAGTGATCCGCGAGGGCGGCGGCACCCCTCTGCCGCCGCCCCGCCCAACGCTCCGCACGACGCCCGGACCACGCACCGGTGCGGCGGCTCGAGGATCTGCGTATCGCCCGAACGGGTGCGCAGGTCCTCTTTTCGCCTTTCCGCGTCCGCTCGCCCCGCCTCCCGCCCTCGTCCTCGTTCCTGCCGTGACCGCCTACGGTTCCTGCCGCCCTGCCGCGTCGACCGCCGTGGCCGGCTCTGCGGGGACGGGCCACGGGAGGACGACGGAGACGGTCTTCCCGCCCTCTCCGGTGGGGCGGACCCTCATCCTGCCGCCGCATTCCACGGTCAGCCAGCGGATGATGACCAGCCCCCGGCCGTTGTCCTGCTGGACCGCCGCGGGGAGCCGCTTGGGGAACCTCGGGTGGCTGTCGGTGACCCCGATGCACAGCTGGTCGTCGCGGTCGAGGGCGAGGTCCACGGTGAACGTGGGCGACTGCCCCAGGGTGTGCTGCACGGCGTTGGTCGCGAGTTCGGACACGATCAGCCGGACGGTGTCGGACACTTCCGTGTCCTCCGGCATGCCCCACTCCGCCAGCGTGCCCACCGCATGGGCGCGCGCCGCGGAGACCGAGGCGGGATCGCTCGGCAGAGTGATGGATGCTTCCAGATGGTCTGCCATGGCGATGTCGTCCCTTTCCACGGGACCGCAGTCCGACACGGAGCGGCTGATTCGAGTACGGTCCCGCACTGGTGCTTCGTCGTCAGACTGCCATCACCGCAGGCCGTCGGCGGCGATACAGCCGAGATATGCATATATCTGTCGCTCAAAGCGGTGAACTCTGCGACGGGAGACCGTATTTGGGTGACATCAAGGGAGTAAGGGGGGAAGCCATGCAGCACGGTCCCGCGGTACGCCGCCGGAAACTGGGCGCCGAACTGCGCTCGTTGCGCACGTCGGCGGGGTTCACCAGTGGTGAGGCGGCCCGGCTGGTGGGCTGGCACCAGTCGAAGGTGAGCCGCATCGAGACGGGCACGAGCGGGGTGAAACCGGCCGATGTGCGGTTACTGCTCGACGCCTACGGTCTGGCCGACGTCCAGTTGCGGGAGTTGCTGCTGGTCCTGGCGGGGTCCGACGACAACGGCGGACGGCACCACTGGTGGCACGCGTACCGCGGGGTACTGCCGCCCACCTACCGGGACTTCATCAGCCTGGAGTCACAGGCCAGCGCCATGCGCACCCTGGAGACCACAGTGGTTCCCGGACTGCTGCAGACGCCCGAGTACGCGCGGGCGGTGACCGAGGCCGCCCTGGAGGGCGCCTCCGAGGAGCGGCTGGACACACTGGTGGAGGTACGGCTGGCCAGACAGGACGTCCTGCGGGCGGATCCGCCACTGGAGTTGAGCGCGGTCCTCGACGAGGCGGTGCTGCGGCGGCAGGTCGGCGGTCCCGGTGTCATGACCCGTCAGCTGGAACGGCTGGTGGAGGCGGCGCGCCTTCCCCAGGTAAGGCTTCAGGTACTGCCGTTCACTGCCGGGGCGCACATCGGCGTCACCGGGCCTTTCGTAATCTTCTCATTTTCGCGCACTTCTGATCTAGACGTTGTAGTTCTCGACCACTTGACGAGTAGCCTCTATCTGGAGTGGAAAGAAGACCTCCGGGCGTACTCGGAGGCTTTCAACGCCCTCTCGGTCCACGCCCTTTCGCCAGAGGACTCGTTGGATTTCATCGCCGGGACAGCTGCCGGCGTGTAAGGAGGTACGATGCCCGCTCCGCCTCGGACCCTTCCCTCCAGCACCGACCTGCACGGTGTGCGGTGGCTGCGCAGCAGCTACAGCACGGGCGCGAACAACTGCGTGGAGACGGCCCGGCCGGCCTTCGGCCCCGGAGCCGGACTGCTCGCCGTGCGCGATTCCAAGAACCCGGCCGGACCCGCGCTGCTCGTCTCCCCCGGGAGCTGGGCGGAGTTCGTGGCCGCGGTTCACTGACCCGCCGGTCCGCCGGCACTCGTCCGCCCGTCCGTCATCGGGCAGCTCACGGCCGTGTCACGCCGACTCATGGCCGCGTGTCGCCGATCACCTGCACAGCGCGTTCGATCTCGGCCCCGGACAGGTCCGCGCGGGCGGTCAGTCTGAGCCGTGAGATGCCGTCGGGCACGGAAGGAGGACGGAAGCAGCCCACGGACAGGCCGGCCGCCCGGCAGTCGGCCGCCCATCGCACGGCCTGCTCCGGGGACGGGGCACGCACGGAGACGACCGCGGCATCGGGGCGTACGGCTTCGAGGCCCGCGGCCGTCAGCCGGTGGTGCAGGTCGCGCGCCACCGCGCCCGCCCGCGCCGCACGCCCGGGTTCACGGCGCAGCAGTCGCAGGGCCGCGAGCGCGGCACCCGCGGCCGCCGGGGCGAGGCCCGTGTCGAAGATGAACGTCCGGGCCGTGTTGACCAGATGCTCGACGACCCGTGCCGGGCCGAGCACGGCTCCGCCCTGGCTGCCGAGCGACTTGGACAGCGTGAGTGTCACCACGACGTCCTCGGCGCCGGCGAGCCCCGCCGCGTGCGGGGCGCCGCGTCCGCCGTCCCCGAGCACCCCGAGGCCGTGGGCGTCGTCGAGCACCAGCCCCGCGCCGTGCTCACGGCACGCTTCCGCCAGCGCGGCGAGCGGTGCGGCGTCCCCGTCGACCGAGAAGACCGTGTCGGACACGGCGACGGCGGTTCCGTCGTGCCCGCTCAGCGCCTTGCGCGCGGCGTCCGGATCGGCGTGCGCCACGACCTGCGTCCTGCCCCGGGCCAGCCGGCAGCCGTCGATCAGGGAGGCGTGGTTGCCGGCGTCGGACACGATCAGCGAGCCGTGCGGGGCCAGCGCGGTGACGGCGGCGAGGTTGGCCGCGTATCCGGAGGAGAGGACGAGCGCCGCCTCGAAGCCGCAGAAGTCGGCCAGCTCGCGTTCCAGCTCGGTGTGCAGCTCGGTGGTGCCGGTGACGAGCCGGGACCCGGTGGCCCCGCCGCCCCAGGTCCGGGCGGCCCGCGCCGCGCCCTCGGCCACTTCCGGATGACGGACCAGACCCAGGTAGTCGTTGCTCGCCAGATCGAGGAGCGGGGCACCGGCGGCCCGCGGGCGCAGGGTCCGTACGAGCCCGGCCCGGCGGCGCAGCTCCGCCTGCTCGTCGATCCAGCCGAACGCCATGGCTCCTCCGGTGCTTTTGTAGGCAGTGAACAGACACTAGCGGGACGGCCGCCGGACCACTGTGTGGCCATGCCCACAGCCGATGGCGCCTCTGTTGTACGAACCCTCCTTGGCCGGGGCGGCCGAATAGGACAGGATCGGCTCTCATGGACCTGCTGAACACGCTGGTGGACAAGGGGCTTCGGCGCGAGACGCCGACCCGTGCGGAAGCGCTGGCCGTCCTCGGGACGTCCGACGACGACCTGCTCGACGTGGTGGCCGCGGCCGGAAAGGTGCGGCGGCACTGGTTCGGACGGCGGGTGAAACTCAACTATCTGGTCAACCTCAAGTCCGGCCTGTGCCCGGAGGACTGCTCCTACTGTTCCCAGCGGCTCGGCTCGAAGGCCGACATCCTGAAGTACACCTGGCTCAAGCCCGACCAGGCCTCGCAGGCGGCCGCGGCCGGGCTGGTGGGCGGCGCCAAGCGGGTGTGCCTGGTGGCCAGCGGCCGCGGTCCGACCGACCGTGACGTGGACCGTGTCTCCGACACGATCAGGGCGATCAAGGAGGGCAACGAGGGTGTCGAGGTGTGCGCCTGCCTCGGACTGCTCTCCGAGGGGCAGGCGGAGCGGCTGCGCGAGGCGGGCGCGGACGCCTACAACCACAACCTCAACACCTCCGAGGCCACCTACGGGGACATCACCACCACGCACACGTACGCCGACCGTGTGGACACCGTGCACAAGGCGCACGCGGCCGGTCTGTCCGCCTGCTCCGGTCTGATCGCCGGCATGGGTGAGAGCGACGCGGACCTGGTCGACGTGGTCTTCGCGCTGCGCGAGCTGGACCCGGACTCGGTGCCGGTGAACTTCCTGATCCCGTTCGAGGGCACGCCCCTCGCGAAGGAATGGAACCTCAGCCCGCAGCGGTGCCTCAGGATCCTGGCGATGGTGCGGTTCGTGTGCCCGGACGTCGAGGTACGGATCGCGGGCGGCCGGGAGGTGCATCTGCGCACCATGCAGCCGCTCGCGCTGCACCTGGCCAACTCGATCTTCCTCGGCGACTATCTCACCAGCGAGGGTCAGGCAGGCCGGGCCGACCTGGAGATGATCGCGGACGCCGGGTTCGAGGTGGAGGGCACCGACCGGGTGACCCTGCCGGAACACCGGGTCGGCGTGGGCGGGTGCGGAACCCACGAAGGCGGCGGATGCGGGTCCCACGAGGGCGGCGGGTGCGGGTCGGCCTCCTCCGGCGCGGGTGTGTGCGGGGGCGCGGAGGCGTCCTCGGACACGGGCACGGGCGCAGGGGCGGAGGGGGCCTCGGGCCCGGGGACGGCCACGGAGGAAGCCGGTCCGGCCGACGGGCCGCGTACCGATCTCGTCGCCGTCCGCCGACGGGGTGCCGGAACGGATCTCGCGCCCAATGCCTGAGTGGTCCGTACCCGAACTCCTCGAGCTGGACCGACGACACGTCTGGCATCCGTACGGTCCCATGCCGGGCCGCCGGGAACCGCTCGTCGTGGAGTCGGCGAACGGGGTGCGGCTGCGGCTCGCCGACGGCTCGGGCGAGCTGGTCGACGGGATGTCGTCCTGGTGGTCGGCGATCCACGGCTACAACCACCCGGTGCTGAACGAGGCCGCGCGCGACCAGCTCGGGCGGATGAGCCATGTGATGTTCGGCGGGCTCACGCACGAGCCCGCCGTCCGGCTGGCGAAGCTCCTTGTCGACATGTCACCCGACGGCCTCGAGCATGTCTTCCTCGCCGATTCGGGCTCGGTGTCGGTCGAGGTGGCCGTCAAGATGTGCCTGCAGTACTGGCGTTCGCTCGGAAAGCCCGAGAAGCGGCGGTTGCTGACCTGGCGGGGCGGCTACCACGGCGACACCTGGCAGCCGATGTCGGTCTGCGATCCCGAGGGCGGGATGCACGAGCTGTGGACCGGGGTGCTCCCGGAGCAGGTGTTCGCGCAGGCCCCGCCGGCCGAGTACGAGGAGTCGTACGCCGAGCACCTGCGGGAGCTGATCGGGCGGCACGCCGGGGAGCTGGCGGCCGTGATCGTGGAGCCGGTGGTGCAGGGGGCGGGCGGCATGCGCTTCCACTCCCCCGCGTATCTGCGGGTGCTGCGCGAGGCGTGCGACGCGCACGACGTGCTGCTGGTGTTCGACGAGATCGCGACCGGGTTCGGGCGTACGGGCGCGCTGTTCGCGGCCGGGCACGCGGCGGTGACGCCCGACGTGATGTGCGTGGGCAAGGCACTGACCGGCGGCTATCTGACCCTGGCGGCGACGCTGTGCACCGCGCGCGTGGCCGACGGCATCTCGCGCGGCGACGTACCGGTGCTGGCGCACGGTCCGACGTTCATGGGCAATCCGCTGGCGGCCGCCGTGGCCTGCGCCTCGATCGAGCTGCTGCTCGGGCAGGACTGGCTCGCGGAGATCAAACGCATCGAGTCGGGCCTGCGGGACGGGCTGGCGCCGGCGGCCGGTCTGCCGGGCGTCCGTGACGTGCGGGTCCTCGGCGCCATCGGCGTCGTCCAGCTCGATCGCGCCGTGGACATGGAGGCGGCCACGCGCGCGGCGGTGCGCCGGGGTGTGTGGCTGCGGCCGTTCCGCGATCTCGTCTACACCATGCCGCCGTACGTCACCGGTGACACGGACGTGGCCCGGATCGCGGACGCGGTGTGCGCGGCGGCCGAGGAGGGATGACATGCCGGTACTGGTGATCACGGGCACGGGCACCGAGGTGGGCAAGACGGTGGTGACGGCCGCAGTGGCCGCGACGGCGCTGGCGGCCGGACGGTCGGTGGCCGTGCTGAAGGCGGCGCAGACCGGGGTGCGGCCGGACGAACCCGGGGACGCCGAGGAGGTCGCGCGGCTCGCCGGGGCCGTCACGACCGCGGAACTCGCCCGGTATCCGGACCCGCTGGCACCCGCCACCGCCGCCCGGCGGGCGGGCCGGGCGGCGGTGCGTCCGCGCGAGGTGGCCGAGACCGCCGCCAAACTGGCCGCCGAGCACGATCTGGTGCTCGTGGAGGGCGCGGGCGGGCTGCTCGTCCGGTTCGACGAGGACGGCGGGACGCTGGCGGACGCGGCGGCGCTGTTGTCGGCGCCGGTGCTCGTGGTGGCGGCGGCGGGTCTCGGCACCCTGAACGTCACGGAGCTGACGGCCCGTGAACTGCGCTCGCGCGGGCTCGACCCGGTGGGCCTGGTGATCGGCAGCTGGCCCGCCGAGGCCGATCTGGCCGCGCGCTGCAACGTGCGGGACCTGCCGGAGGTGACGGGGGTGCCGCTGCTGGGCGCGGTTCCTGCCGGTGCGGCCGGCCTGCCCCCGGCCTGCTTCCGCGCGTCGGCGCCACGATGGCTGGCGTCACGGCTGGACGGCACGTGGGACGCGGCGGCGTTCCGGGGACGGGAGGCCGGCTGATCTCCCGCGCGGCACGCGGGTCCCAGTCCTGGAGGCCCGTGGTCCCGGGGGCCCGTGGTCCCGGGGGCCCCGGGAGGGGTGCGGAGGCTTCTCACGGGGGACAATCGCGGTGGGTCCCCAGCCCGGGACCCGTCCTGCGGGGAGGCGACGGTCCCCTGTCCCGCCCCGGTTCCCGGGTTCGTCCAGGCAGGGAGGTACGCCCATGGCGGCCGGCTCCGCGAAGACGGCGCGGGATCCCGTGCACCACCCGCTGTTCGCCCGCTCCTACGCACGGGTCAGTGTGGCCGCGGAGACCCGCATGGGTATGGCCGCAATCCGGCAGAGGCTGCTCGGCGGGCTGTCCGGGCGGGTGATCGAGGTCGGCGCGGGCAACGGCCTCAACTTCGCGCACTATCCGGGCACCGTCTCCGAGGTGGTCGCGATCGAACCGGAACGGATGCTGCGCGGGCTGGCCGTGGAGGCCGCTCTGCGCGCCCGTGTCCCGGTGGATGTCGCGCCGGGTGCGGCGGAGGCGCTGCCGGTCAAGAGCGAGGCGTTCGACGCGGCGGTCGTCTCCCTGGTGCTGTGCAGTGTGCGGGACGTGCCGCGGGCGCTCGCGGAGCTCAGGCGGGTGCTGCGGCCGGGCGGCGAGGTGCGGTTCTTCGAGCACGGGCGGGGCGGCGGCCGGGTCATGCGGTTCACCCAGCGCACCCTGGACCGGACGGTGTGGCCGCCGCTGGCAGGTGGCTGCCATGTGGCGCGGGAACCGGTCGGCGCTCTGCGGGAGGCGGGGTTCGAAATCGGCCCGTACCGGCGCACGCTGATGCCGGAGAAAGGGCCGAAGCTGCCGACGTCGTACTGCGTGCTGGGCACCGCCTGGCGGCCCGCACGCGATACGGCGGACGACCCGCCGACGGGCCGGAGCTGACCACTGGCCCGAGCCGCCCTCTCGCTCCATCGGCGCAACTCGGCGGCAATGTCGTCCACGGAGGTGCGGAGGCCTCATCGGCGTCCTGCCGGACCGGTCGCCCGAGGGAACGGTTGACGCTCATCCCGCGGGCCGAGGCACGTTCCCGCGCCGCTCGGGCGGCACCCTCGTCCACACGTACGTTCGACTGGGTCCCGGCCCTGCCTCGAAGCCGACGCCATGGCACGGCAGGGGCCGGTGAACGGAGCGGCCGGCCCGTTCACCGCGCGGCGGCCGGCTCACCGAAGCGTCCCTCGTCCGCAGCCGCCTCCGGCTCCGTTGCCCGGCTCCCGCCGGGAAGCAGGACGGTGTCCCTTACACCGGAATGGCGCGCCCTTGCACTTACGAGGGATATTCGGTGTGGGCCGGATCACACTATCGTCGGGCGCGACGAGCACGACCGGCACGGCCCGAGGCCTACACGGAGGAGACGGTCTTGTCCACACCCGCTGCGGAGCACACCCCCGGCCTCACGTCGGCCGACTCGATCGCGGCCCGCGCCCGCGGCCTGACGAAGGCGTACGGATCCGGCGAGACGACCGTGCTCGCCCTGGACGCGGTGGACGTGGACATCGCGCGCGGCCGGTTCACGGCGGTGATGGGACCGTCGGGGTCGGGAAAGTCGACGCTGATGCACTGTCTGGCCGGGCTCGACACCGTTTCGGCCGGCCGGGTGTGGCTCGGCGATACCGAGATCACGGGGCTGAAGGACCGGGAGCTGACCCGTCTGCGCCGGGACCGGATCGGTTTCATGTTCCAGTCGTTCAACCTCATCCCGACGCTGAACGCGCTGGAGAACATCACGCTCCCCATGGACATCGCGGGCCGGAAGCCCGACGAGAAGTGGCTGGACCAGGTCATCGACACGCTGGGCCTGCGGGACCGGCTCGGGCACCGGCCGGCGCAGCTGTCCGGCGGCCAGCAGCAGCGCGTGGCGTGTGCGCGGGCGCTGGCCTCCCGGCCCGAGCTGATCTTCGCGGACGAGCCGACCGGCAATCTCGACTCGCGCGCGGGGCTGGAGGTGCTCGGTTTTCTGCGCGAGGCCGTGGACCGGCTGAACCAGACCGTGGTGATGGTCTCCCACGACCCCGGCGCCGCCGCCCACTCCGATCTGGTGCTGTTCCTGGCCGACGGGCGGATCGTCGACGAGATGGAGCGGCCCACGGCACAGGCGGTACTCGACCGGATGAAGCGATTCGACGTGATCCGCGCCCGGTCCGTCGACGGCATCCCGACTCCGGGCCGCGTTTCCGGCCTCACCCCGGACCTCACCCCGAAACCGGCTTCCGGCCTCGCCCCCGGCCCGGCTTCCCACCGGGCCCCGGACCCCGTTCCCGGAGCGGGCCCCGCCACCGGGGATGCCGTGCGGTCCGACGAACCGGCCCCCCGCAAGGACTGAGACCGTGCTGAAGGCGACGCTCAGGAGCTTCCTCGCCCACAAGGGGCGACTGCTGCTGTCCGCGCTGGCTGTCGTCCTGTCCGTGGCGTTCGTCGCGGGCAGCCTGATCTTCTCCGACACCGTCGCACGTACCTTCGACCGGCTCTTCGCCTCCACCTCCGCCGACGTGACCGTGGCGCCCCCGAAGGACCTGGAAGCGGCCGTGCCCACCGGCCAGGTCCGGACCGTGCCTGCCTCGCTCGCCGAGCGGCTGGCCGGGATCGAGGGGGTCGAATCCGCCCGCCCGGACGTCAGGGCGGGGAACATCACGGTCGTCGACAGCGACAACGAGCCGGTGGGGCCGACGACCGGCTCACCCACGCGCGCGGTGGGCTGGTCCGCCGACGAACGCAGTGTCGTGGAGCTGACCTCCGGCCGCACTCCGCGCGGCGCCGGAGAGGCCGTGCTGGACGCGGACACCGCCGACGCCGAGGACCTGGCGATCGGCGACACCCTGTCGGTGCAGGCGCAACCGGGCACCTTCCGCGTCGAGATCGTCGGGATCGCCGCCTTCACCGCCCCCAACCCGGGCTCAGCCCTCGTCTTCCTCGATCCCGAGGTCGCCGCCGTCGAGCTGCTGGGCTCGGCGGACCGGGCCACGAGCATCGCCGTCGAAGCGGCGCCGGGCGTGACCGCCGAGGAGGTCGACCACCGTGTCACCGAGGCACTCGGCGCCGGCACCTACCGGGTGGAGACGGCCGACGAGCAGGCCGCGACGGCCACCGACGAGCTGGGCGAGTTCCTCGACGTGATCAAGTACGTGATGCTCGGCTTCGCCGGGATCGCCGTGCTCGTCGGCATCTTCCTGATCGTCAACACGTTCTCGATGCTGATCGCGCAGCGCACCCGCGAACTCGGGCTGCTGCGGGCGCTCGGCGCCGACCGGCGGCAGGTGCGCCGATCGGTGCTCACCGAGGCGGTGCTGCTCGGCCTGTTCGGCTCGACGCTGGGCATGGCCGCCGGTATCGGGTTCGCCTACGGGCTGATCCGGCTGATGAGCGTCTTCGGCATGAACCTGAACACCACGGAGATGGTCATCGGGTGGGTCACGCCCGTCACGGCATATGCGGTGGGGGTCGGGGTCACCTTCGTGGCGGCGTACCTTCCGGCCCGCCGCGCGGCAGAGGTGTCCCCGATGGCCGCCCTCGCCGACGCCGAGATCGCCGGGGTGGGCCGCCCGTTGCGGACCCGCGCGGTGGTGGGTTCCGTCGTCGGGGCGCTCGGCGCCGCCGCCCTGGCGGGCTGCGCCGTCTCGACCGGGACGGGGCCGGCCGCTTCCCTGCTGGGGCTGGGCGTCGTGCTGACCCTGATCGCGACGGTCGTCGCCGGTCCGTTGCTGGTGCGGCCGGTGATCCGGGTGCTGGGCGGTGCCTTCCCCGCCCTGTTCGGGCCGGTGGGCCGGATGAGCCAGCGCAACGCCCTGCGCAATCCCCGCCGTACGGGTGCCACCGCCGCCGCACTGATGGTGGGACTCGCCCTGGTCGGCGGCATGTCGGTGGCCAGCGCCTCCATGTCCCGCTCCTTCGACGAGCAGATCGACAGGACGCTGGGCGCCGACTTCGTCATCCAGAACGCCAACTTCCTGCCGTTCTCCCAGGAGGTCACCGACCAGGTGCGGGACACGGAGGGCGTGGGCGTCGTCGTACGGCAGCGGTTCGCGCCGGTGGCGGTGCGGCTGCCGGACGGGGAGCGGGTCGAGACGACCGCCGCCGGGTACGAAGACCGGGTCGACGACGTCGCCCGGATCACCTACGCGAGCGGCGACACGGCGGCGGCGCTGGCCGACGGCGGCATCGCCATGGACGCCGGCTTCGCCGCGGACCACGGCGTCCGGGCGGGCAGCACGGTCCCTGTCGAGTTCCCGGGCGGGCAGCGCACCGGGCTGACCGTGGGCGCCCTCACCGACATGGAGAGCGGCGAGGGCCTCGGCGTGCGGGGCGGACTGTTCCTCGGTATCGCGGCGATCGAGAAGTACGTGCCCGGCGGGCAGGACTCCGCGCTGTACGTGAACGCCGCCGACGGCACGAGCGCGGATGAGCTCCGTGACCGGCTGGAGACGACGCTCGCCCCGTATCCGCAGGTCCAGGCACGCGACCAGGCCGACTACAAGGACCTCGTGCACGACCAGATCGCGGTCCTGCTGTACCTCGTCTACGCCCTCCTGGGGCTGGCGATCATCATCGCGGTGCTCGGCGTGGTCAACACCCTGGCGCTCTCGGTGGTGGAGCGCACCCGGGAGATCGGGCTGCTGCGGGCCATCGGGCTGAGCCGGCGGCAACTGCGCCGGATGATCCGGCTGGAGGCGGTGGTGATCGCGGTGTTCGGCGCGGTGCTGGGGCTCGTGCTGGGGCTGGTGTGGGGCGTCTGCATACACCAGGTGCTGGCGCTGGAGGGCATGACCGCGCTCGCGATCCCCTGGGGCACCGTCGTGGCGGTCGTCATCGGTGCGGCGGTGGTCGGCATCGCGGCGGCCCTCCTGCCGGCCCTGCGCGCGTCGCGGATGAACGTCCTGGAGGCGATCGCGCACGAGTGACACGCGCGGGCGGGCTCCCTGGGCGTGGCCGCTCCTGCGGCGTACGCACTTGGACGGGTGACGTACGGGCCGGGCGTCCGTATGGGCCGGGTGGCATGCGGGCCGGGTGGCATGCGGACGGGCGACGCGTCCGGATCATGGAATTGTGTGTCGCGGGCCGGGCTGGATGCGTGGGCGACCCGGTCGAGGGGGCGGCTCATCCTCAGGGAGGATCCATCAGGCTGTGAGGGCGTATCCGGCCTGGTGAGGGCTTTGATGGACGGTTGGTACGTTCGCCGGCGGGCGAAAGGTCCGTGAGTGATGCAGGTCACTCGGCTTGCCCGTCACAAACGCGAGGTGGGCTGTATCCCGTGTGTGAACTGATTCCGCAACAGGAGGCACACATGAGGGTCGTGGTGGCGGGAGCTGGCTACGCGGGGACGGTCGCGACGAACCGGCTGGCCAGGAAGGTGAAGGCAGCGGAGATTACGGTGATCAACCCCCGCCCGGACTTCGTCGAGCGAGTGCGGCTGCACGAACAGATCGCCGGGACCGGAGCCGCGGCGACCCCGCTGACGTCGATGGTGGGCGAAGGGGTCGCAACGCGGGTGGGCACCGTCGACAAGATCGGCGACGGTCAGCTCACTCTCGGCGACGGGGCGAGTCTCGGCTTCGACTACCTGTTCCTCGCTGTGGGCAGCACGGTCGCACCGCTGCCGGGCACCGTTGCGGTGGGGACCTGGGAGGGCGCGGAGAAGGCGCGGGCCGCGCTGGCCGGGCTGCCTGGCGGGAGGGCGGTCACCGTCATCGGTGGCGGGCTGACGGGCATCGAGACGGCATCCGAGATCGCCTTCGGCCGACCCGACCTCCGCGTGCGGATCGTGGGACAGACGATCGCCGCGAGCCTGTCGGCAGGAGCGCAGAAGCGTGTGCGCACCGGCCTGGACCGCTTGAACGTGGAGGTCGTGGAGGACTCCGTCGCGCAGATCGACCCTGGCGCCGGGGAGGGACGAGGCGACATGGTGCGTCTCCACTCGCGCCCGCAGTTCACCTCCGACCTCACGCTGTGGGCGATCATCGGGAGCGTGCCCGACCTGGCCGCCCGCAGCGGACTTGAGGTGGATGCCGACGGGCGGGCGGTGGTCGACGAGCATCTGCGCAGCGTGACCGACCCGCGGATCTTCGTCGTCGGCGACTGCGCGGCGGTTCCCGGCTCGCGAGCGGCCTGCGCGACGGCCCTGCCTCAGGGCGCACACGCAGCGGATACGCTGGCGCGGATGCTCCAAGGCCGTAAGCCCAAGCCCTACTCCATGGGGTACGCCGGACAGGCGGTGAGCCTGGGCCGGCGCGACGGGCTGCTGCAGGTCAGCCACAGGAACGACACCGTGCGCCGGCTCTACTTCGCCGGGCGCACCGCGGCCGTGGTCAAGGAGCGAATCTGTCGCTACGCGAGGTTCGGTGCCCGCACCGCCACCTACGCCTGGCTGCGGGGCTCGAAGTGACCGAGCAGCCGGATCCCGCGGACGAGTTCACCACGCACAGGGCCCTGCTGTTCTCGATCGCCTACGAGATCCTCGGGTCAGTGGCCGACGCCGAAGACGTCCTGCAGGACAGCTACCTGCGGTGGCGGTCGGTGAACCACACCTCGGTGGAGAACGCCCGGGCCTACCTGGCGCAGATCGTCACCCGGCAGGCGCTCGGCGTACTGCGGTCGGCCGTCCGCCGCCGGGAGCAGTACGTGGGGCCGTGGCTGCCCGAGCCGCTGGTGACCGACGCTGCCCGCGACGCACCCGACGGCATCGACCATGTGCTCACCGGCGAGGCCGTGACCACCGCGATGCTGCTGGTGATGGAGGCCCTGACCCCTACCCAGCGCGCGGTGTTCGTGTTGCGCGAAGTGTTCGGCTTCGACTACGCGGAGATCGCCGCCACGGTGGGCAAGTCCGAGGCCGCGGTGCGGCAGTTGAACCAGCGCGCCCGCAACAGCGTGCGCGCGAGGCGACACACCGCAGTCGCCACCCCTGCCGAGGCACGGCCGGTCGCCGAACAGTTCCTGACGGCGGCCGCGACCGGTGACGTCCAAGGCCTCATGGACCTGCTCGCACCCGATGTGGTGTTCCTGGCTGACGGCGGCGGGGTCGTGAACGCGGTGCGGCGCCCCGTGGTCGGGCCCGACAGGGTGGCCAGGCTGCTTCTCGGACTCCTGGCCAAGGGCGCCCGCATGGGCGAACTCGACGTCCGCATCGGCACCTACAACGAGATGTACTCCCTCGCGGTGCTCATCGACGGCAAACTCGATCAGCTGACCTCAGTCGAGATCCGCGGCGGTGTCGTGACGGCCGTCTACTGCGTCCGCAACCCGGAGAAACTCACGGCGGTCAAGGTGTGACCCGCGCGCCTGCAAGGCCAAGATCACGGTGGGGATGGGGACTCGGGCGATGCCCGGCGTCCCCGTCCCATCCCCCTCACACATGGCCAGTGGTTGTCCCGGTGCTCCGGGTGCCGGACCGGTTCAGCGGCGTCGACGACGGCGTGGGCCTTCTTCTTGGCGAGTTTCTGCGGCTGCGGCTCGCTTCCCTTGGGCACGGCTGTCGCCACATCATCACGTGAGGCGCGGGCCGGTGCTCAGCCCTGGGTGGGCAGGCCGATGTTCTTGGTGACCCGCAGGGCCTGCGCCAGGAGCTGGTGGATCCTCAGCAGCGCCCGCATCTCCTGGCGCAGGCCCTGCGGGTCGCCCGAGCGCAGCATGCGGTCCTTGAGCATGGTGTGGCGGATCGCCAGGAACGCCACCTCGATCTCCCACCGCTCGTGGTAGAAGGCCAGCAGATCTTCGGCCGGGTGGCGGCGCGCGTCGGTCAGCGTGGTCACCAGCCGGTACTCGCCCCGATGGGTGCTGCCGTCCGCGCAGGTGACGGTGACGGTCGCGGTGATGACACGGACCGGGACCCCAGCGATGACCGACCGGAAGGAACCGTCGGCCAGGATCTGCAGCGCGGCGGGCCTGCGTGAGGAGCGGATCCGCAGCAGCAGCGCAGCCCGTGAGGCGTGCACGGCGCGGATGAAGACGTTCGCGTCGAAGCCGCGGTCGGCGAGCACCAGCATGTCCTGTCGCAGGTGGCCGACCAGCTGCAAGGCGGCCTCCACCTCACCGCGATACGGGCCGACGACCGCGCCGAGCAGGGCCCGCGTCCCGGTCTCCGCCAGGGCCATCACCGCCAGCAGCCACCCACTACGGCTTCTACAACACCGTCTCCGGCCTGGGCATCACTCTGGGCAACCTCGGCACCGGAGCACTCTGGGACTTCGCAGGTCGCCATGATGCCACCTGGCTGACCTGGGCTGCTCTGACCGCGACCGGGACAGCCTGCGCCGCAGCGGTCGCGGCCCTCGCCCGAACCGGACGCCTCACCGCACCGCGGCCGCGGCCCGTCGCAGCGCAAGCCGCAGCCGGGCGGCTCGCCCGTACGGTCCGGGCCGCCCGGCTGCGTCATGCCCTGGACACACTTTCTCGACCAACGCCCGGACCAGTCCCAACCGACCTGTTCACCACGATCCGCGAGGCACTACGCCTACGCTGAACGCGCCTGTCGGGAGGGCGTCGCCACCGTTCCCCCCGCTCCTACCGCCGCTCGAGAATGTGCCGTATGGCCCGCGGCGCACTCTCTGTGCGTACGGGTCGTAACTCGCGGTCGTTGTTGAGTGTGGGCATGATGAGGGTGTACATCGCTCCCGGACGCCGGGCCTCGCCAGCAAATGGACGGACCGGAAGGAACGGCATGAGACAGCGCAGATTGCTCACCTTAGGAGCGGGGCTGTGCACAGCCGCAGCACTGGGCCTGGTGGCACCGCATTCCGCCCTGGCCTCCCCCGACCGCTGTTCCTACACATCATCGACGTATCGGCCCACGCTTACGCACGGTGACACCGGTGCGGCGGTCAAGCAGGCGCAGTGCCTGAGCAACATGTGGGGAGGTCAGCCGCCCAAGCTGGCCCTCGACGGGGCGTTCGACTCAGCCATGCTGAAGAAGCTCGAGTGGATCCAGGGCTGCCACGGCCTGCCGCAGAACGGTGTCATCGAGGGCCGCACCTGGCAGGTGCTGTACCACCCGGCTCTGGACTGCTACGACCCGTACCCCGCCTGAGCAAGCCACCAGTCGGAGCACATTTGCCCAAGCACCCTGCCAGGCAGCCGCATGTGCCGGACCGCAGCACCGCCGCTGAGGAGAAACCCGGGAGAAGACCTTCTCCCAGAGCCCCTCGAAGACCATCCCGGCCCCACAAAGACCAGTGAGCCTTGTTGCATCGGGTCTGCACGGTGAACACCGTACAGACCCGCTGTAGGCACGGGCAGCGCTCCGGGGGTGTTTGTGCGCAGCCAGGATTCGACGGGTCGCCGACCGCGATGGCCTTGTTGCAGGCGGCTTCCAAGCGGCGGTCGCCGCCTGACGACCGAGGTCACCACGCGCCGGGCGATGTGCACACCGTTCCTAGGCCCTGGCCAAGAGCACGCAGGAACACGGCATCACGGTGCTGGGCACCTGCCAGGAGTCGCTCCTGGACGACGCCGCCGAACACTGCGGCGAACTCCTCTACTTCACCTATCCCAGCCACACCGAGGCGCTCAACGCGCCCACCCGCATGTTCGGCTACGACGCCAACGGCGAGCGCGTCGAGCTGACCACGGACACCCTGCTGGCCGGTCGCGCCTGGTGGTGAGCAATGCGGCATGCGGGACCCGAAGCGCGCCTGGCGAACATCCCGGCGGGCTTGTCGCTCGCGCCGTCACATCGCCCCGAGTTCCTACCGCCCGCACGGCACCCATGGGCATCTCCACCAATCTCCGCGATGGTGGTCAGCGTTGGTACGTGCCCACGAGCGTGCCGCTCGCCAACTCCCTGCCCTTCACGGCACGATGCACTGCGTCGGCTGTCGGCCGGCCGTGCAGGGGAAGCGACTCCGACACGGCCCACAATCGGAAGAAGTAGCGGTGCGCCCCGTGCCCCGGCGGAGGCATCGGACCGCCCCAGCCCATCCGGCCGAAACCGTTGGGCCACTCCTGGCCGCCGGGAGGCGGCTCCCCCTCCACCGCACCGGTACTCCGCGGATCGATACCGGTGACCAGCCAGTGCAGGAACGTCCCGCCCGGGGCATCAGGATCCTCACAGAGCAGGACCAACTCCGACGCAGCGTCCGGCACCACCGACCAGGTCAGCGGTGGCGAGACGTCGTCGCCCTCCCCGCTGTGACTGCGAGGGATCGCTGCATGGTCGCCGAACGCCACGCTCGTGAGCTCAATTCCGGTCATATCGCGGCTCTACCCGGAACGGCGTGGCCGGCACCGGCCCAGGCGGGCCGAACACCTCATTGGCCGAGTACGCCGACCAGCGCACCGGGAATCTGTAAGACGGACTTGACATGGAGCACGAGATGCCGACGAGAATCCTGCTCGAGGGACGCCCCGGCGCGGGCAAAACGACCATCGTTCGCCGATTGGCCGCGCTCCTGCGCACCCGTAGGGCTGTCGGCTTCACCACGGAGGAGATACGGCACGGCGGTACCCGGAGCGGTTTCGCGCTGGAAACACTGGAGGGCGGTCTGCGAGCCGTGCTCGCCCATGTCGACTTCCCGGGCCCACCGAGGGTGGGCCGGTACGGCGTCGATCTGGGCGTCATGGAGCGGCTCGCGCTGCCGCCGCTCAGGTCGGCTGCAGCGGATCCTGCTCCTGGAGATCTCGTGCTGATCGACGAGCTCGGGCGTATGGAGCTGGCGTGCACCGCGTTCCAGGACACGGTCCGGTGCCTGTTCGAGTCCGACATCGACATCGTCGCCACAGTCCACGCCCACAGTGCCCCGTTCACCGACACCCTCAAGCAGCGCCCAGACATCGCACTCGTCCAAGTGACCCGGACCAATCGGGACGCCCTCCCCGAAGATCTGGCAGCACGGCTTGAGGGGCCATGACGACCGTCACCCGGGCACAGCCATGAGGATCGGCCGACGGGCTCGCGGCTTGCGGCTTGCGGCTTGCGGCTTGCGGCTTGCGGCTTGCGGCTTGCGGAAGCCAGGTACCAGGCCCACCCTCTCTCGTTTCCTCGGCAAAACCGTTCGCCGGACGGGGCGGCGCTCTGCTTGGCTCACCCCATGAGTGATCTTCACATCCGCTGCGCCACCCTCTCGGACATCGACACCGTGCTGCGGTTCTGGCGCGAGGCCGCGGAAGGAACCAGCATCAGCGACGACCACGACGGAGTGGCCCGCCTCATCACACGAGACCCCGAAGCCCTGCTCCTCGCCGAGCGCGACGGCGTCCTCACGGGAACCGTCATAGCCGGCTTCGACGGATGGCGATGCTCCGCCTACCGACTCGCCGTACACCCCGACCACCGCCGACAGGGCATCGCCACCGTCCTGCTGGAAGCCGCCGAACAACGCTTCGCCACCCTCGGCGGACGACGCGTCGACGCCATGGTCCTGGAAGCCAACCCACAGGCCCACCACACCTGGGCCGCCACTGGCTACCATCGCGAGGACCACTGGCGGCGCTGGGTCAAGCCGCTGTAAGCACGGGCAGGACTCCACGGACGTTTGTGAGCCGCCAAGATCCGACGGCTGGCGCTGCCACCTGTACCGCCTCGCGGTGCACCCGGAACACCGCAGGCAGGGCATCGCCTCCGCACTGCCTGCCGCCGCCGAGGAGCGGTTCGCGCGCCTCGGCGGGCGCCGCGCGGACGCCATGGTGCTGCGGCGCAACGAGACCGCGCACCGCGCGTGGGGCGCCGCCGGGTACGCGCCCGAGGAACACTGGCGCCGCTGGGTCAAGCCGCTGCCGGGTGACACTCCGGACGGCAGGCCCTGAGCGTGCGGACGGACGGCGGATGACCTCGCCGAAGACCTTTGCTGGTCCTTTACTCTGGGAGGGTAACCCGGTCCTTCATGAAAGGTTGTGTGCGTCCGCCCATGGGCGAGCCCCCCAGTAGAACGCGGCATCGAAGTACCCGACGTCGCCGCACATCGCATCGCATACTCGTTCTCCTCCCGTCCGGTCGTGGGGCGGGGGTGTCCCGGTGACCGAGGTACTCCTTCTCCTGGTGGCGATCCTGCTCTCCCTCGCGTGCGGCGCGTTCGTCGCGGCCGAGTTCTCCCTCACCACGGTCGAGCGGTCCGACCTGGAGCGGGCGGCGGAGCGCGGCGAGCGCGGCGCCCCCGGTGCGCTCAAAGCCGTACGGAACCTGACCTTCCAGCTCTCCGGTGCGCAGCTCGGCATCACGGTCACCAACCTGGTGGTCGGCATGCTCGCCGAGCCGTCGATCGCCGCGCTGATCTCCGGCCCGCTGAGGAGCGTCGGAGTCTCCGACTCGGTGGCGAGCTCCCTGGCACTGGTGCTCGGCACGGCGCTGTCGACCGTCTTCCTGATGGTGGTCGGCGAACTGGTGCCCAAGAACTGGGCGATCTCGTCGCCGCTGGCCGTCGCCAAGAACGTGGGCAACGCGCAGCGCTGGTTCAGTGCCGCCTTCCGCCCCTTCATCTCGCACCTGAACAACACGGCCAACCGCATAGTGCGCCTTTTCGGTGTGGAGCCCGCGGAGGAGCTGGCCTCCGCGCGCGGCCCTCAGGAGCTGGCGGCGCTGGCCCGGCACTCCGCCAAGAAGGGCGCCCTGGAGGCCGACACGGCGGAGCTGTTCGTCCGCACCCTGAACCTCGCCGATCTCACCGCGGAGAACGTGATGACCCCGCGCGTCCAGGTCGTCGCGCTGGAGGTCCAGGCAACCTGCGAGGACGTGGCGAACGCGACCCGGGCGACGGGCCTGTCCCGGTTCCCGGTGTACCGCGGCACCTTCGACTCGGTGGTCGGCACCGCGCACATCAAGGACGTACTGGCGGTGCCCGCCGAGCGCCGGACCCGGGTTCCCGTGTCGGAGATGATGCGCGAGCCGCTGCTGGTCCCGGAATCGCTCACCGTCGACCGGCTGCTGGACCGGCTCTCCGGTCGGCGCACCATGGCCGTGGTGATCGACGAGTACGGCGGTACGGCGGGCGTGGCCACGCTGGAGGACATCGTCGAGGAGGTGGTCGGAGAGGTCCGCGACGAGCACGACCCGCATGAGACCCCCGACCTGGCCCGGACGGGTTCGGACGAGGAGGGGCACGACCTGTTCTCGGCCGACGGCTCGGCGCGCGTGGACCAGCTCGCGCGCGTCGGCCTGCGCGTGCCGGACGGGCCGTACGAGACCCTGGCCGGGCTCGTGGCCACCGAGCTGGGCCGGATCCCCGCCGTCGGCGACACCCTGGAGGTCGCCGGCTGGCGGATGGAGGTGCTGGACGCCGCGGGACGCCGCGCGGCACGCGTGCTGCTGCACGCGCCGCTCGCCGACGCGCACCCGCAGGACGCGACGGACGAGGGGCCGGGGGCCGAGTCGGACGGCAGGAGGCACGGCATGACGCGTGAGAAGGGGGCCCGGCGATGATTGCCGTACAACTGCTGATCGGTCTGGCGACGCTGGTCGTCAACGCCTTCTTCGTGGGCGCCGAGTTCGCGCTGATCTCGGTGCGCCGCAGTCAGATCGAGCCGCACGCCGAGCAGGGCGACCGGCGCGCCAAGAAGGTGCTGTGGGGCCTGGAGCACGTGTCCGCCCTGATGGCGGCCGCGCAGCTCGGCATCACGCTGTGCACCCTGGTCCTCGGTGTGGTCGCGGAGCCGGCCATCGCGCACCTGCTGGAACCGGCGTTCCACTCGTTGGGCGTGCCGGCCGGCGCGGGGCACGCGGTGTCCTTCGTGATCGCCCTGTCGCTCGCGACGTACCTGCACATGCTGCTGGGCGAGATGGTGCCGAAGAACATCGCCCTCGCGGAACCCGTGCGCAGCGCGCTGCTGCTCGGTCCGCCGCTGGTGGCGCTGTCCCGGGCGCTGCGCCCGGTGATCTTCACGATCAACACCTTCGCCAACACACTGCTGCGGCTGCTGCGGGTCGAGGTGCGCGACGAGGTCGTGGCGACCTTCTCCGACGCGGAGCTGGCGCAGATGGTGAAGGACTCCGGCGAGGCGGGTCTGATCGACGACCGCGCGCAGGAGCGCCTGAACGACGTGCTGGAACTCGGCCGCCGGCCGGTGCGGGACGTGGTGCTGCCGCTGGAGAGCGTGGTCTACGCGCGCGTGGGCGTCACTCCCGAGGGGCTGGAGGAGCTCTCGGCCGAGTCCGGGTACTCCCGCTTCCCGGTGGTGGACGAGGGCCGGCGGATCGTCGGCTACCTGCACGTGAAGGACGCCCTCAACGCCTCTCCGCGCGACATGCCGTTCCTGCTGCGGGACATGCGTTCCATCGCACGGGTGCGGGAGAGCACGCCGATGGACGACGTCCTCACCGCGATGCGCGGCAGCCGCACGCATCTGGCGGCCGTGCTCGGGTCGGACGGGCGGCTGGCGGGGCTGGTGACGATGGAGGACGTGCTGCAGAAGCTGTTCGGCCAGCGGGTCTGAGCGGTCCCCCGGCCGGGTTTTCCGGCCGGGGGCGAACGGGGACGGAGCACGAGGGCCGATGGTCCTGGAGCAGGAAAGGAGCCGACCGACCAACGGGTATGTGCACGGGATATCATCTCTGTCGCCATGCAGACGAACCCCACTCACACCAGCCTGGTCGCGGTCGGCGACTCCTTCACCGAGGGCATGTCGGACCTGCTGCCCGACGGCACGTACCGGGGGTGGGCCGACCTCCTCGCCTCGCGGATGGCGGCCGTCGCTCCCGGGTTCCGGTACGCCAATCTCGCGGTGCGCGGCAAGCTGATCCGGCAGATCGTCGACGAACAGGTGGACACGGCGGCGGCCATGCGGGCCGACGTGGTCACCCTGGTCGGCGGGCTGAACGACACGCTGCGGCCCAAGTGCGACATGGTCATGGTGCGGGATCTGCTGACCGAGGCGGTGGAGCGGCTGGCCCCGCACTGCAAGCAACTGGTGCTGATGCGCAGCCCGGCCCGCCAGGGCCCCGTGCAGGAGCGGTTCCGGCCACGCATGGAGGCGCTGTTCACCTGTATCGACGAACTGGCCGAACGGAACGGCGCGTTGGTCGTCGACCTGTACGGGGCGCCCTCGCTCGGCGATCAGCGGCTGTGGGACGTGGACCGGCTGCACCTGACGGCCGACGGGCACCGCAGGGTCGCGGAGGCGGTGTGGCAGTCGCTGGGCTACCCACCCGAGGATCCCGAGTGGCAGCTGCCCCCGCCGGCCTCGCTGCCACCGGGCTGGACGACACGGCGCGCCGCGGACGCCCGGTTCGCCCGGCAGCACCTGCTGCCGTGGATCGGCCGCCGTCTCACCGGCCGCTCCTCGGGCGACGGCCGCCCGCCCAAGCGCCCCGAACTGCTGCCGTACGACGAGCGGTGACGGCGGGAGACCACCGCCTCGCCTCGTAGCTTCCTCCGCATCACCCGTGGCGCCGACCGGCCGGCCCGGCCGTGCACTACCGCCGGGCAGCCCGTTCCCATAAGCGTCGCGCTGACCGGTCGAACCAGCACGTCACGCAGCTCCAGCAGCACCTGGTGGCGGCCGAGCAACTCGTCCGCCACATCGCGACCTCCGCCGTCCCGGCTGCCGCGACGGCGGCGCAGGCCGGACGGACCCACCAACCGGACAGGGCGCCGCCGCAGCAATTGGTCAACACGCCGATCACCGGAGCCGGAGCCGGAGCCGGAGCCGAAGCCGCACGAAGTCGGGAGCGCAGCGCGGAACCGCACAGCCCAACACCGCTGCACCCGGCCTCCCGCAAGCCATCGACCCACACCGCAGCCGGCCGGAGTCTCTGACTCCCCTGCCGGCTCTCCCTGCCACGCCACGACCGTCGCCCTCGAACGACCGCTGCCGCAGGTGCTCCGCTGTCCCGGGGCGGCCGATGTCCCGGGGCGGCCGAGCCGAGGGCTCCGTCTGCGTCCGTCGAGACTCGTCGGCATGCGGCGCCCCGTATCAGGGGCCCCACCGCGCGCGGTCGGCCACCTGGCGGCTTCCGACGGCTGGGGTCACGCTGGAAGGGCAGAGGACGGGCGGCGGAACGGGATTTCCTGGAGGTGCCATGAGCGGTGCGGACGGCCGTAAACCGATCGTGGTGGGTATCGACCCCGACCCCGCGAAGCGGCTGGCACTCGCCTGGGCCGCCGACGAGGCGGATCGCCGCGGCCTGCCGGTGCGGCTCGTCCACGCCCAAGGCGTACCGACGGGGGGATACCGGTCGGGCAAGACCCAGCCGTCCTGGGAGCAGTGGAACCGGACGCTGCACGAAACGGGTGTCGAGGTGCTCGAGGGGGCGGTCGCCTTCGTCGAATCCCGGCGGCCGACGGTGGAGATGTCGACCCTGCTGGCGGAGGGCGAGCCGGCGTGGGTTCTGCGTGAGGAGGCGCGGAACGCTTCCTTGGTCGTGGTGGGCTCCTGGCATCTGAGCACCCGGCACGAACTGTTCACCTCGGCCTCCGTCTCCCTCCCGCTCATCGCTCACGCGCCCTGCCCGGTCGTCGTCGTCCCGGAGCCGGAGCACACCACCCAGGAACCCGCTTACTTCGTGGTCGGCGTCGACGACAGTCCGCACGCGGTCGCGGCTGTGGATGTGGCGTTCGAGGAGGCGGCCCTGCGGGGAGCGAACCTCAGAGCCCTGTACGTGTGGCATCCGCCGCTCCTCGGTGTCCTGGACGAGGACGCCGCGGTGCGGGAGTGCCGCCGTGTGCTGTCCGAGACGGTCGCGGGCCGCACCGCGACGCACCCGGGAGTCGAGCTGCACCACGAAGTCGTGCGAGGTCACCCCGTGCAAGTCCTGACGGAAGCCTCGGAACACGCCTTGGGCCTGGTCGTGGGAGCCCGCGGGCACGGAGGGTTCACGGGCATGCTGCTGGGCTCGGTGAGCCAGGGGGTACTGCACCATGCCCACTGCCCCGTCATCGTGGTCCCGGTGTGAAGCGCCGAACGGCCCGGGGGCACCGTGCCCGCGCACGGCCGGGTGGTCGAGGCGGAGGAGGCAGGTGCGATGGCGATTCCCCTGGTGGTCGGCATCGATGGATCCGAAGCGAGTCTGGAGGCGGTGGACTGGGCCACCGACGAGGCAGTCCGGCATGGTGTGCCGCTCCACCTCTTGCATGCGGCGGCCGGTGACCACGAGGCGTCCGGCGTGATCGGTGCCGCCTCGGAGCGCGCCAGGCAAAGAGCTCCCACGGTCCGGCCGGCAAGCGAGGCGCCGCACGAGGACGCCGTCTCCGCCCTCATCCACAAGGGGCGCAACGCCTTCGCGCTGGTACTCGGGTCCAGAGGGCTCGGAGACCTCACCGGAATGCTCCTGGGCACGGTCAGTCTGGCCGTGGCGGCACGAGCGGACTGCCCGGTCGTCGTGGTGCGTGGTACCGCGGAGCACCGGGACGGCCTGTTCGGGAACATCGTCGTCGGTGTCGAGGAGGGGGAGGGCAGCGGCACGGCCCTGCAGTTCGCGTTCCGCGAGGCCCATGTGCGGAACTGCCGGCTGACGGCGGTGCACGCCTGGAACCCGTCGTCCAGGGCTCTCACCCCACGGCCGGCCTCATCGTGGTACGCCCTGGAGACCCATCGGCGCCCACCGTCCCAGGTGCTCGACGACGCCCTGCGCGGCCCGGCGGATCCGTATCGCCACACCCGGGTGGACCCCAGGGTGATTGAGGGCCCGGCCCGCCGAGCGCTGCTGGACGCGGCGTCGGCGGCGGACCTGCTGGTCGTCGGCGCACACAGGCGGCAGGGGCACCCGGGCCTGCAACTGGGCCTGATCAATCACGCGTTGCTGCATCACGCGCCGTGTCCTGTCGCGGTCGTTCCGCAGATATGACCACGGCGGCAGAGGGGGACCATGACGGCAGCCGGTGGAATCGGGCCGGAAACCGGCCCGCAGGGACTTTCGGCCCCCTGCCCCGAGCCCAACGCCGTTCGACGGTGGGAGCAGGTGGTGGGGGGACCGCCGACGAGTCACGGGAGACTGACTCATGAGCGCACAAGGTTCGCCCCGCACCTCCGGTCCGCCGTCGAGGCGCGGAGATCACGCGCCCCAGGGCGCGAACTCCCCGACGACGGCGTTGCGCTGGTGGAGACGGTGATGCGGAACGGGCGGCACACCGGCCGGAGGCCCACGCTCGACGAGTACCGGGTGGATTCGCCGCAGCCCCGGGCAGGCCGTCCTCAGCCGCCCGCCGGATCCGGTGGCCGATCGCACCCCGCGCGACGGCTCCGAGTCGCTCGGTGTCGCTCGGTGTGCTCACCGCCCGCGTCCGGCGCCATATCGGGAAACAGCTGTCGGCCACCTCCGCACGGCCCCAGGTCTCAGAACGAAGCCCGGCCGGATCGCATCGGTCCGCAGCGAGGTGAGGAGGAGAGCGATGCCGCACACATCGGAATGGACGGTTCGTCTTCATCTGTTCGAGGACGACGAGGGCACGACGAAGGCCCATCTGATCCTGGACACCGGCACCACAGAGCTCACCGGTCACGGGACCGCGCACTGCCATCCGGCGGACGCGAACGTGCCGGAGATCGGTGACGAGCTGGCCGCGGGCCGGGCCCTGAACGACCTGGCCCGGCGGCTGCTGAAGACCGCCGAGCGCGACATCGAGGGCATGGGCACACCGCGGCCGCACGGCCGGAAGGTCGCCGGGTGGCCCACGTGACCGACGGCGACACAGCGACGCCAAGGCAGAAGTCGAGGAGGGATCACCCGTGACACACCCCGCACGACACGGCAGAGGTGGGCTTCCGGCAGTCCTGCGGGAGCTGGAGGACCCGCGCGCCGGGGTGGGCCAGCTCGTGCGCGCCGCCTTTCCCGGTGGCGGCTTCCCCCGGGTTCGGTGCGACCGAGCCATGGGCGCCCCTGGCCGACGTCGAGGACACCGACGACGCCTACCTGTCCGACCGACGGGGTCCTCACGGTGAAGGTCCCCAAGACCGAGGAGGGCGAGGCTCGGCGTATCGAGATCACCGGCCGGATCGGCCGACGGGCGTGCGGGGCGCGGTGGCCGGTCTCCAGGTCTGCTCGCCCCGTGCGGCCGCCCGTCGCGCGTGGCACGTTGGATACAGCACCACTTCGAGAAGAGGGCGGCGTCATGAGAGCTCATCTCGGCGATCAGCTCGTCATCGAAAGCACGACGGCCGACGGTCCCAGGCGCGACGGCGAGATCATCGGACTCCATCACGAGGACGGGACTCCGCCCTACGACGTGCGCTGGTCGGACACGGGCGAGACAACGCTCGTGTTCCCCGGGCCCGACGCGCACATCCGGCATCTCGAACACGGGCACCCCGGGACCGCCCGCTCCCCTTCCGGCCCCGATCCGGCCGAGGAGGAGACCGCGGTGCCCGGGACACCCCGCCCCGGTGACATCGGCCGGCGCGTGGCCGTCGAACGCCGGAGGCAGCGGCTCAGCCGCGAGGAGACGGCCCGCCGCGCCCGAATGTCCCCCGGCTACCTGGAGTACCTGGAGGAACGGCCTGCCGACCCGAGTGCGGCAACCCTCATCAGGCTGGCCGACGCGCTGGGCACCACCGTCACCACGCTGCGCGGCGGAGGAGTGGATCTGCCACCCGGCCAAGGACAGGCGCTGCTGCGTCCTCGGCTGCGGGACATCGGCCCGGAGGAATGCCGCATCTTGCTCTCGACGCACGGGGTGGGGCGCGTCGCGGTGTCGGCGTCCGACGGCCGCCCGGCGGTCGTTCCGGTCAACTACGACGTCGTGGATGACGCGATCGTCTTCCGGACCGCGCCGAACTCCACGCCCGCAGCGGCTGTCGGAACGGAGGTCGCCTTCGAGGTCGATCACATGGACGAGGCCCTGAGTCAGGGCTGGAGCGTCCTCGCCGTCGGCCCCGCGAGCGTCGTGACGGAGCCTGACGCCGTGCGCAGACTCACCGGACACGCCCACACCACACCATGGCCGGGCGGTGAACGCGAGATGTGGGTGTCGATCCGGCCCGCACAGCTCACGGGCCGCCGCATCACCCCGGCCGATGGATGACCGGACGCGGGCCACCGCGGAGCGGTCCCGTCCCCACGACTCTCGAAGGAGGTTCCGGTGAGCCGGCCAGTACCGTCCGACGAGTGGGTGGCCGCCCTGGTGCACGACGCGGTGGCCGCCCCGTCGATGCACAACGCGCAGCCCTGGCGCTTCCTTTATCACCGGCGCAGCCGCACTTTCGAGGTGCGGGCCGACTTCGAGCGCGCCATGCCGCACTCCGACCCCGACACCCGCGGCATTCATCTTGGCTGCGGTGCCGCCCTGTTGAATCTGAGGGCCGCCATCGTCCACGAGGGCCGGCACCCGGAAACCCGGCTCCTGCCCGACCCCGCTGACCAGGCGTTCCTGGCAAGAGTACGGTTGGCCGGCCCTACGCACGACGAGAGCGGCCTCGGCGCGCTGTATCCGGCGATCCACCAACGCCACAGCAGCCGCCACCCGTTCGAGGAACGGCGGATCCCCGGAGCCGTGCGGGAGGCTCTCGGCGCGGCCGCTCGCGTCGAGGGAGCGGCACTGATGTTCCCCACCTCATGGCATCTGCGGGAGGTACTGGAAGCGGTCCAGGAAGCCGAGGCACGCAACATCACCGACCGCGGCAGCGACCAGGACCTGGCCCGGTGGACGCGTATCGACGCCCCGTCGGTGAGCACCGCCGACGACGGAGTCCCGCACTACGCCTTCGGGCCGCGCAAGCGCGGGGGTAAGGCGCCCATGCGTGACTTCGCGGGCCCCCGACAGGTGGCCGGGCGCGACGCCGCGGACTTCGAACAGACCCCGCAGCTGGCCCTCATCAGCACGGACCACGACCGCCCGGAGAACTGGCTCCGCGCGGGCCAGGCCATGCAACGTGTCCTCCTGCTGGCCACCCGTGAGGGTCTCTCCAGCTCCTTCGCGACCCAGCCTCTCGAATGGACGGACCTGCGCTGGCCGTTGCGCGACCCGATGACCGGGACGGGCTATACGCAGGTCCTGCTGCGCCTGGGATACGGCCCGAACGGTCCCGGCACGCCGCGCCGCCCCGTGGCGGAGGTACTCGGCATCGAACCCTGACCCCGGGCTGTTCACGGCCCGCGTTCACGCCTCCTGCGCCGGTCACCGGCCGGTGGCACCCGACCGGCGTGTCCGGCGCACCCTCACCTGCCCCGGGCTCCCGTGGTGGGTTTCCGTCCATTCGACAGGACCGTGGGGAGACGCGGATGAAGTGGTTGGTCTCGCTGGTCGGAGCCGGGCTCGTCATGGTCACCCTGCGGGACCTGTTCCACACACTCTGGCACCCCACACGCCACGGAGGGCTGAGCCGCCTCGTGATGACGGCGCTCTGGCGACTGGCCCGGCGTTTCCGTGCGCCCGGGCGCGTGGTCGGGCTCGTCGGGCCGCTCGCCATGGTCACGGTGGTGAGCATGTGGACCGTCACCGTCGTCCTCGGCTGGGCGATCGTCTACTGGCCCCACATGCCCGGGGCGTTCACCTTCTCCCCCGGTTCCCAGGCGGCGCAGGAGCCGGCTCTGCTCGACTCCGTGTACTTGTCTCTGGTCACGGTGGCCACCCTGGGGCTGGGTGACATCGCACCCGGCGAGGACTGGCTCCGTCTGGTCTCACCGCTCGAAGCCCTCGTCGGTTTCGTCCTCCTGACGGCCACCGTCTCCTGGGTGCTGGAGATCTATCCGGCGCTGACCCGCAGGAGGGTTCTGGCCCTCCGGCTGGCTCTGCTGCGCGAAGCGGGTCCGACGACGCGGCAGCTCGACTGCACCGCGGGGGCGCTGCTGCTGGACAGCCTGGCCGGCGAAGTCGCACGTGTCCGCATCGATTTCACCCAGTACGCCGAGGCGTACTACTTCCATGACGGGGAGGACCACTCGTCGCTGGCGGCCATGGTCGGTTACGCCACCGTGCTCACCCGACACGGGCAGGCGGCCCGACGGCCGGAGGTACGACTGGCCGGCGCCCTGCTCGCCGGCGCGCTGAAGGACCTCGCCGCCATCCTCGACCAGCGTTTCCTCCGTACGGGCGGCCCGCCGGCGGCCGTGTTCGCCGCCTACGCCGCCGACCACGGCCGCGACGGCGCCCAGCCCTGAGCGGGCAGGGGCGGCACTCTGAGAAGGGGGTTCCGTCCCTCGGGGCGGCCGGTCACAGGACGGGAGCGGTCATGGCACCCAGCACGCAGAGCCGTCCGGACACACCTCAGCGACGGCGGTGAACCGCCCCGGTGGCAGCCGGAAACCCGCTGCCGAAGCAGGCCGACGCCCGGATGTGACTCCCGCTACAGGTCTGTCGTCGGACGAGGCGGCACGGCGTCTGACGCGCCACGGGCCCGACGAGATCCCCTCAGAACCGCGGATCCCGGTGTGGCGGCGGGTGCTGCAGCAACTGCGCGACCCGCTGGTCCTCGTCCTGCTCGTGGCGGCCGCCCTGACGATCGCCACCGGCGATCTCTCCGACGCCTCCGTGATCCTGCTCGTGCTCACCGTGAACACCGTGGTCGGCGTCGTGCAGGAGGTGCGGGCGGAACAGGCGGTAGCGGCCCTGTCCGCCATGAACGCCCCCGCCGCCAGGGTGGTGCGGGACGGTGAGGAACGCTCCGTCGCGGCGAGCGAGGTGGTTCCGGGCGACCTGGTCCTGGTGGCCGAGGGGGCGTCGTCCCCGCAGACGCGGACGTGCTCGCCGCGGCGTCGTTGCTGGCGGACGAGTCGTCGCTGACGGGTGAGTCCGCTCCGGTGGAGAAGGCCCCCGACGGGGACGGCACGCGCGGGACGGTGTCGGCGGGCACGGTCATCGTCCGGGGCCACGGACGGGTCGACGTGACCGCCACCGGGGCCGACAGCGCCCTCGCCGGTGGCACGGCGGAGATCCTGGTCATGCTCCTCGGCCCCTTCCTGGGAATGCCGCTACCGCTCCTGCCCGCACAGATCCTGTGGATCAACCTGCTCACACATGGCCTGCCCGGCGTCGCTCTCGGCGCGGAACCCGTCGCCCCGGCCACGATGCGCCACCCGCCCCGGCCTCCCGCGGAGAGTGCGCTGGGGGCGGGTCTGTGGCCGCGGAGCCTGTTCATGGGCGCCTTCATCGCCACCGTGACTCTCGCGGCCGGCATCTGGGCCCGGGAGACCGGACGCCCCTGGCAGTCCATGATTTTCCTGGTGCTCGGGGCGACCCAGCTCGGCGTGGCACTCGGGTCCCGGGCGCGTCCCGGCAGCCTGACCAACCCGTTCCTGCTGATCGCGGTGGGGACGGCACTGAGCCTGCAGGCAGCCGGCGTCTACCTGCCGCCCCTCCAGGACCTGCTGGGTACGGAGCCTCTGTCTCCCACCGACCTGGTGATCGCCTGTGCGCTGTCCGGCCTCGGCCCTGTCGTCATGCGGCTCCAGACAGGGTTCGGACCGGAACGCCCGCCGCGCGGGGGCCCATCGGCGACCCGAGACGTCGTCGAACACATCGCCACGCGGTGACGCGACCGCCTCTCCCCCGGCATGCGCAAGGGCGGAGAGCAGCCGACACTGGTCTGAAGGACGAGACCGGCCGGAGCGGGTCGGACTCCACGACCTCCTCCCGCTCCGGCAGCGACGCCGGAAGGACACGACCATGACGACTGCCCAGGAGATCATGCACGCCGGTGCCACCTGCGTACAGGAGAACGAAACGCTTCAGGACGCGGCACGCAGGATGAAGGAACTGGACGTCGGAGCCCTGCCGATCTGCGGACCGGACGACCGGCTCCACGGGATCATCACGGACCGCGACATCGTGGTGAAGTGTCTCGCCAGGGGCAAGGACCCCCGGACCATGAGTGCCGGCCAGTTGGAGCAGGGCAAGCCGGTCACGATCGATGCCAAGGCCGATGCCGGCCAGGTCCTGCACACCATGGAGGAGCACAGGATCCGTCGGCTGCCGGTGACCGACAACCATCGCCTCGTCGGCATGATCAGCGAGGCGGACCTCGCACGTCACCTGCCCGAGGACCAGGTGGGTCGCTTCGTCGAGGCGGTCTGCGCGACATCCTGACCGGCCTGTCGTCCCTGGCGATTCTTCGTAGGGACCATTGGTTCAGGAGGCCGTGCTGGAACGTCTCGACGAGCGAGCGGCGGCCATCACCGGTGGCGCCGGGGTGTCGTCCTTTTCTCGGAACCCTCGGGAGGGCTTGCGGACACCCGCCGCATGCCGATGGGTCTGACAGGGCGTCGAGTCGACTCCGAGTACGTCCCACGCGTCCCGACCGGGTGAGCCTGGCAGGAGCGGACGGCTCACGGCCTACCAACAGGGCTTCGCCCAGGGGGCGTTCGGCCCGCTGTCCAGGCCTTGCGGCCCCTATGGCGGATGTCCGTGACGCGAGACGTCGAAGAGGCGAGGAG
This sequence comes from Streptomyces hirsutus, assembly GCF_001418415.1. GTDB lineage: Bacteria > Actinomycetota > Actinomycetes > Streptomycetales > Streptomycetaceae > Streptomyces > Streptomyces hirsutus. The sequence continues at coordinate 41,509 of NZ_LIQT01000072.1, read as the reverse complement.
AGTCGTCCACGTCCTGCGTCGCCCTCTGGAAGGGATGAGCATCACGGCAGTTCGCGACTCCCCCACCGGCGCCGCGGATTCCGCCTCCCGCCCCTGCTACGCCTCGACGACGTGGGTCAGGGCGTCGAAGCCGCCGTCGGCCGCCGACGCCGGGTCGTCTTGGTGGTCGGCAGCGGGTCGACGGTCGCCACACCGGGCGTGCATGCGTAGTCGGCCGACGGAGACGTCGTTGGGCACGAACGTGCTGCCCGACGAGCCGCAGCCCAGTGTCGGTGACGGCAGCAGGCCGTTGTGGACGCCGCCGTCGAGCCCTGCGGGGAAGGCGCGTTGACGATGGTCCGTAAGCCCGGATGTCCGGGCCGGACGGCCGCCGGTCACCTGCTGTCGCTGACCTCGGTCCCGGAGAGCGCGGCCCGCCCTGCCTCCAGGCGGGCGACCGGAACGCGAAACGGGGAGCAGGAGACGTAGTCGAGACCGGCGGCGTGGAAGAAGTGCACCGACTCCGGGTCGCCACCGTGTTCACCGCAGACGCCGATCTTCAGGCCGGGCCGTGCGGCGCGGCCCTCGGCGACGGCGGAGGTGTCGAACCGGGGGAACATCAGCCGGGCCAGTTCGTCGCCGCTGACCCGCGCCAGGCCTTCGTCCGGGGTGATGAGCCGATCGTCGGCCAGCTCGGCGGCGATGGTGAACGCGGCCTCCGCCGTACGTTTGCCGACCCGGGTCTGCAGCATCCACAGCCGGCCGCGCTCGATGGTGAACTCGATGTCGCACAGGTCGCGGTAGTGGGCCTCCAACGTGGCCATGTGGTCGCGCAACCGGGTGAACGCGTCGGGGTCCAGCCGGCCGAGTTCGTCCAGCGGCACGGTGTTGCGGATGCCCGCGACGACGTCCTCGCCCTGCGCGTTGGGCAGGTAGTCGCCGTACAGGCCGGAGCGGCCGGTGGCCGGGTCGCGGGTGAAGGCGACGCCGCTGCCGGAGTCGGGACCAAGGTTGCCGAAGACCATGGTCTGCACGTTGACCGCGGTGCCGAGGCCATCGGGGATGTGCTCACGACGGCGGTACACGCGGGCCCGCTCGACGTTCCACGACCGGAAGACGGCCAGGACCGCCCGCCGCAACTGTTCGGCCGGGGACCGCGGAAAGGACTCGCCCGTCTCCCGGCGGATCAGCTCCTTGTACGCCTCGACGAGCCCGGCCAGATCGGCCGCGTCCAGCCCCAGGTCGTCGACCGCGCCGCGCGCCTGCTTGAGCCGGGCCATGGTGCTCTCGAACAGGGCGCTGTCGACACCCATGACGGTACTGCCGAACATCTGCACGAGGCGGCGGTAGGAGTCCCAGGCGAAGCGCTCGTTCCCGGAGGACTTCGCGAGGCCCAGGACGGAGTCGTCGTTGAGACCGATGTCGAGAATCGTCTCCATCATGCCGGGCATGGAGAAGCGGGCCCCGGAACGGACCGACAGCAGCAGCGGGTCGTCCGGCTGTCCCAGCCGCCGCCCGGCGACCTGCTCCAGCATGGCCAGATGATCGGAGATCTCGCGGGCGAGGCCGGCCGGCTCGCTGCCCGTGGTGAGGAATGAGCGGCAAGCTTCAGTGGTCACCGTGAAGCCGGGCGGCACCGGCAGGCCCAAGCTGGTCATCTCGGCCAAATTGGCGCCCTTGCCGCCGAGCAGGCCGGCCATGTCCCGGCCGCCCTCGGTGAACGCGTACACGTAGTGGACCATGGCGGTGCTCTTCCTTCCGGCTGCGGTCGAATTGCATCTCGAGGACGATGCGTGTCCTGAACCGCCCGTCCAGGACTACCGCCCGTCCAGGACTTCGGCGATGAACTCGTCGGCGGCTGCAGAGGTCCGCACGATGACCTGGTACGTCCGGCGGCGTGCAGCGCGAGCACCTCGCGCAGGTCCCGGTGGGTACCCATGGCCGAACCCGTGACACAAGTGCCCGTTCGGGACGGATCGGAACACAGATCGTTCCGTCGGCCGCACCTTCCGCACAATGCGCTGCTGCACGGCGCCCGGTGCTCCCGCTCGCGGACCCGAGGAAGGTGACCGGGCAACCCTTGACTGCGGACACCGCGGCCGGAGCGATGCGGGTGTCGCCGCCGGCCGGTTCGACCATGCGCTCTAAAAGTCTGAATTGTGGGGCAATGTGTCTACCGCCACCATGAAAATATGCCTTCCATTCGTCCTGCTGGCCGTTACGACGCCTTCCGCGCCCTCTCCGAGCGGCGCGGAAGAGCCGGTGAGCGGCTGATGGAAAGCCTGACCCGCACCAGAGCGGGCACGGGGGACGGCCCCGCCAGCTGGGCTCCGGCGGTCGCCGCCGGCCTCGGCCTGCCTGCCGCCGCCGCACTCGGACCGGCCGCCCACTACGCGGACCTCGTCGCCCCGCACGGGAGCCGTCACGTCCGGGTCTGCACGGCGACGGCCTGCTTCGCGGCGCAGGCGGGACGGCAACTCACCCAGATAGAAGAGGAACTGGGCGTCACGGTGGGCACCGTCTCGCCGGGCGGAGAGACGTCGCTGCAGGCCGTCCGCTGTCTTGGGTACTGCTACGCCGGCCCCGCCGCGCTCGACGGCGACACGCCCTGCACGGGCCCTGCGCTCGCCGCCCAGTTGGCAGGGCGCGAGCCACCGTCGGCTCCGCGGATGCCGGTGGCCGACGACACCGGTGACCCTGTGCTGCTGGCAGGGGTGGTCGCCGGTGAGCCGGCGTGGCAGGTGTGGCCGGGAATCGTGACGGCCGGCAGTGCTGACCAGGTCCACGGGGAGGTGGCTGCCTCCGGGCTGCGGGGACGTGGAGGAGCGGGCTTCCGGGTGGCGGCGAAGTGGGAGGCGGCCGGCCGGGTGCCCGGCACCGTGGTGGTGGCCAACGGAGACGAGGGGGACCCGGGATCGTACGCCGACCGGCTGCTGATGGAGACCGATCCGGAGCGGGTGCTGGAGGGCCTGGCGCTGGCCTGCTTCGCCTGCGGCGCCCGCCGGGGCGTGGTGCTGGTGCGCTCGGAGTATCCGCAGGCACTGGCACACATACGTGAAGCAGTGGAGCGTGCCTACGCCGACGGGCACTTCGGCCCCTCCGCGCACGGCACGGACACGGCCCTGGACGTCGAGGTGGTGGAGGGCGCCGGATCGTACGTCGCCGGGGAGGAGACCGCGCTGATCGCACGCCTGGAAGGGGACCGGGGCTGCGCCCGGCCGCGCCCGCCGTACCCGACCGGGCGCGGACTGTGGGATGCGCCGACCGTGGTGAACAACGTGGAGACCCTCGCAGCCGTTCCGTGGATCGTGGCCCGGGGCGGCGACGCGTACGCCCGGCGCGGGACGCCGGACGAGACGGGGACGAAACTGGTCTGTCTGTCGGAGCGGTTCGCCCGGCCGGGAGCGTACGAGGTCGAGCTGGGCACCTCGCTGCTGCGCATTGTCACCGAGCTGGGAGGCGGCCTGAAGGGCGGCAGCGAGCTGACCACTGTCCAGGTGGGCGGCCCCTTGGGCGGTTTCCTCGCCCCCGACGCGCTGGACGTACCGCTCACCACCGCCGGCATCGCTGCCCGCGGCGCCGCACTGGGCCATGCCGGACTGGTCGCCTTCGACCGGCGTGTGGCACCGGAGGACATGCTGCGGCAGGTGTGGGAGTTCGCGGCAGCGGAGAGCTGCGGCGCCTGCTCCCCCTGCCGCGTGGGCTCGGGCCGTGGCCTGGAGCTGGCTTTGGCCGACACTCCGCCCGGTGCCGAGTGGAAACGGCTCGCGCATGTGCTGACCGAGGCGAGCCTGTGCGCTTTCGGGCGGCGTATCCCGCCCACCGTGCACAGCCTCGCCCACGTCTACGGCGACCGATTGGCGGGATGGGAGCCATGACCGGAATCGAGATCCAGGTCGACGGCACGAGCGTCGCCGTGGCCGAGGGAGCGTCCCTGCTTGCGGCGGTGCGGGCGGCCGGGATCGACCTGCCCGCGCTGTGCTCCGACGACCGGCTCAGCCCGGCCGGCTCCTGCCGTACCTGCCTCGTCCGTGCCGGCGGGCGGATCGTGGCGGCTTGTGTGACCCCGGCCGCCTCCGGTGCCCACGTCGAGACCGCCACCGATGATCTCCGGCAGCTGCGCCGGGAGGCAGTGCAGGTCATCGCCTCCGCCCTGCCGCCCCGCGCCCTCGCCGACGGCAACCCCAGTGAACTGGCCGAGGTCTGCCGGTCGTCGGGCATCGGCCCCGATACGGCGCAGGGTGCCGGAGGCCGGGGCGGGGACGACTCCCACCCGTACGTCCACCTGGACCGGGACCTGTGCATCGCCTGCGGACGGTGCGTCCGTATGTGCGCCGAGGTGCAGGGCACCTTCGCCCTGACCCTGGTCGGCCGGGGTGCCGACACCGTGGTCGCGCCCGGCACCGGCGGGTCCTGGGCCGAGTCGGACTGTGTGGCCTGCGGCGGCTGCGTCGACACCTGCCCCACCGGCGCGCTCACCGAACCCGGCCCGGCGCGCGGGCTCACCTCCGCCCACCGGCCGGCTGCGACCCGAACGACGTGCGGATACTGCGGCGTCGGCTGCGCCCTGGACGTCGTCACCTCCGACGGCGAGGTCACGGCCGTACTGCCCGCCAGGGACGGCCCGGTAAACCAGGGCCACGCCTGCGTCAAGGGCCGTTTCGCCCACGGCTACCTCACCTCATCCGAGCGGCTCACCCGGCCCCTGCTGCGACGTGACGGCCGCCTGGAGCCCGCCGGCTGGGACGAGGCACTCGGTCATGTCGCCCGAGGGTTGCGCGCGGCCGTCGCCGCCGGTGGTCCGGACGCCGTGGCGGCGATCTCCTCGGCCCGCGCCACCAACGAGGAGAACTATCTCGTCCAGAAGTTCATGCGGGTGGTCATCGGCACGAACAACGTCGACAACTGCTCCCGCCTGTGCCACTCCCCGTCCGCCGCCGGCCTGACCGCGTCCTTCGGCCTGTCCGGCGGCACCGACAGCTTCGACGACGTCGAGCGGGCCGACTGCCTGCTCGTGGTGGGGGCCAACCCCGTCGAGGCCCATCCGGTGGTCGGGGCGCGGCTGCTGAGGCGCGTGCTGCGCGGGGCCGGGCTGGTGGTCGCCGACCCGCGCGCCGTGGGCCTCGCCGTGCACGCCGATGTGCATCTGCGGCCCCGCCCCGGCACCAATGTCGCGCTCTGCCACGGACTCGCCCACGTCCTGCTCGCCGAAGGCCTGACCGACGAGGAGTTCCTGCGGGAGCGGGTCACCGGCCTGCCGGAACTCATCGAGCTGCTGGCCGGCTACCCGCCGGACCGGGTCGCGGACATCACCGGCGTGCCCGCCGCCGACCTGATCGCCGCCGCCCGGCTCTACGGCCGGGCCCGGCGTCCCGCGATCGTCTACGGCCTGGGGGTGACCGAGCACCTGCACGGCACGGACGGAGTGCGGTCCCTGGCCAACCTGGCGATCCTGCGCGGTGCCGTGGGCACCGACCGAGGGCACGGGGTCAATCCACTGCGTGGCCAGAACAACGTCCAGGGTGCCTCCGACATGGGCGCGCTGCCCGACCTCCTGCCCGGCTACGGGAAGGTGATCGACCCGGCGGCGCGGGCCCGGGCCGAGGCGGTGTGGGGCGTGCCGGTTCCCGAGCGGCCCGGCCTGCGGATTCCCGACATGTTCGCAGCCGCGCGAGGGGGAGAACTTCGGGCACTGTGGGTCATCGGGGAGGACGTCTGCGCCACCGACCCCGACGCGAACGAGGTTGCCGCGGCCCTGGAGGCGTGCCCGCTTGTGGTGTGCAGCGAACTGTTCCTGTCCGAGACCGCCCGCCGCGCCGACGTGGTGCTGCCGGTCGCGTCCTGGCTGGAGAAGGACGGCTCCTTCGTCAACCTCGACCGCCGGTTCCAGCGGGTCCGCCCCGCCGTTCCCCCGCCTGGAGAAGCCCGCAGCGACTTCGACGTCGTCCACGCCGTGGCGTCGGCCATGGGTGCCGACCTGAACTGCCCGACCCCGACCGCGGCCCTGGCCGAGTGCGGTCGGGTCGCCCCCGTCTTCGCCGGTCTGTCCCACGACCGGCTGGACCGGGAGGGCGCCGTTCCGTGGCCCTGCCGGGACCCTGCCCAGCCAGGCGAGGCGAAGCTCTACCGGGATCGGTTCGCCACCGCCGACGGCCGTGCCCACCTGGCTGCGGCGCCCTATCTCCCGCCGGGTGAACACCCCGACGACGACTACCCGCTGGTCCTGGTCACCGGACGGCGTTGGGCGCACTACAACTCCGGCAGCATGACCCGGCGCGGCGCCAACCTCGCCCTCGACCCGGTCGACTTCCTCGACCTCCACCCCGGCGACGCGGCCCGGTACGCCGTGCGCGACGGCGAGCCGGTCACGGTGGAAAGCCGGCACGGCCGGGCCCGGCTCATCGCCCGCGTCGGCGAGCAGACCGCGCCCGGCCAGGTCTTCTGCTCCTTCCACTTCCCCGCCAGCGGGGTCAACCGTCTCACCTCCGGCCACGCCGACACCGTGACGTCCTGCCCCGAGTACAAGGTCACGGCGGTCCGCGTGGTCGTCTCGTGACGGAACAGGAAGCCGGGCGCTCCGCTCCCACCGTCCAAACTCTGCCGACCGGGGCGGTCTTCGCGGCGCTGGACACCTCGCCGCGCGGGCTGACGTCGGCGGACGCCACGGCGCTGCAGGGCCGTCTGGGCCCCAACGCGCTCCCTTCCGCGGGTCGGACGCGGCTGTGGCGGGAACTGGCCGGCCAGTTCACCGATCTGTTCGCCGTCGTCCTGCTCGTCGCGTCGGCGATCACCTTCCTGGCCTATGGACTTCAGGACCCCCGGGACCTGGGCACGCTGCAACTCGCCGTGGCGATCCTGTGCGTGGTGGTGCTGAACGCCGCCATCGGCTTCGCCCAGGAGTACTCCGCCGAGCGGACGGCCGAGTCGTTGCAGGCGATGGTCAGACACACCTGCCGGGTGCTGCGCGACGGGGAGAGACGAGAGGTGCCGTCGCGGGAGCTGGTGCCCGGGGACGTGGTGGTGCTGGAGGCCGGGGACGCGGTGCCCGCGGACTGCCGTCTGGTGGAGGCGCACGAGGTCTCCGTGAACAACGCGGCACTGACGGGGGAGAGCGATGCCGTCGGCCGCACCGCCCACCCCGTGGCCGCCGGGCCGGTGCTCGAGGCCCGCAACTGTGTGTTCATGGGCACCGATGTGGTGGCGGGCTCCGCGAAGGCCGTGGTGTTCGCCACCGGCACGGCCACCGAGTTCGGCAAGATCTTCCGGCTCACGGCCGCGGCACCCCGCCAGAAGACCCCGCTGCAGCGCCAGGTCGCCCTGATGGCCCGCAGGGTCGCGGGGACGGCCCTTGCGATCGGGGCGCTGCTGTTCCTGGTGCGCCTGCCCACCGGGCAGCCGTTCGTCGAGACCTTCGTCTTCGCCCTCGGCGTCATGGTCGCCCTCGTCCCCGAGGGCCTGCCCGCGACCCTGTCGGTGTCCCTGGCGATCGGCGTACGGCGCATGGCCCGGCGGCACGCCCTGGTCAAGCGACTGCTGGCGGTGGAGGCGCTGGGGTCCACCACGGTGGTGTGCACGGACAAGACGGGCACCCTCACCCGAGCAGAGATGACCGTCGTACGGGTGTGGGCGGGCGGGGCGGAGCACACGGTGACCGGCGTGGGGTACGCGCCCGACGGCGAGGTCGTCGACCCGCAGCCGGTCCGTGGGCTGCTGCGGGCGGGGGCCCTGTGCTGCAACGCTCGGCTGGTCCCGCCGTCGGAGCAGGCGGGCTGGCGGGTGCTCGGCGACACCACCGAGGGGGCGCTGCTCGTGGCCGCGGCCAAGGCAGGGCTTGATGTGGCCGCGGAGGAGGCCGCGGCACCGCGCGTCGCGGAGTACCCCTTCGACTCCGGCCGCAAGCTCATGAGCACCGTGCACAAGGGCACCGACGGCGGTGGTTACCGCGTGTACGTCAAGGGCGCACCGCAGGAACTCCTCGACCGTTGCACCGTCGCCGACTGGGCGGGAGAGCGCCGCGCGTTGACCGACGCGCTGCGGGCCGAGGTCATCGCCGCGAACGACGAGCTGGCCTCCCAGGGGCTGCGCGTGCTGGCGGTGGCCCGGCGGCCGGTGCCCGACGCCCGTCCGCGCCAGGACACGGCCGAGTCGGAGCTGACGCTGCTGGGACTCGTCGGGATGCTGGATCCGCCGCGGCCCGAGGTCAGCGACGCGGTCGCCACCTGCCGGCGGGCCCGCATCCGGATCGTGATGGTCACCGGGGACCATCCGCTGACCGCCGAGGCCGTCGCCCGCAGGGTCGGCATCGTCACCGGATCAACCCCCACCGTGGCGACCGGCGCCGAGTTCGAGGCGCTGGACGACGACGGCCTGGACGCCCTGCTCGACCGGCCGGGTGAGCTGCTGTTGTGCAGGGTCAGCCCCGAGGACAAGATGCGGGTCGTGGGCGCCCTGCACCGGCGCGGCGAGGTCGTCGCGGTCACCGGCGACGGCGCCAACGACGCCCCGGCCCTCAAGCACGCCGACATCGGTGTGGCGATGGGCGCCTCCGGCACCGATGTCGCCCGGGAAGCCGCAGTGATGGTGCTGCTGGACGACTCGTTCGCCTCCATCGCCGCGGCGGTGCGGCTGGGCCGGTCGGTCTACCAGAACATCCGCAAGTTCCTCATCTACCTCTTCAGCCACAACATCGCCGAACTCGTGCCGATCCTCGCGGCGACCCTGGCCGGCTTTCCGCTGGTGCCGATCAGCGCCGTGCAGATTCTCGCCATCGACCTCGGCTCCGACGTCCTGCCGGCGCTGGCGCTGGGCGCCGAGCCGCCGGAACCCGACGTCATGGACCGCCCACCACGCTCACGGAAGGAGCAGCTGTTCTCCAGGGCCGTCATGGGTCGCATCCTGTTCCTGGGCGGCATCCAGGCTCTCGGCGTGACCGCCGTCTTCTTCTGGCACATCCACGCCTCGGGGATCGCGTACTCCGAGTTCACCGAGGAGGACACCGTCTACCGGGAGGCGATCACGATGGTCCAGGCCGGAATCGTGGTCAGTCAGTTCTTCAACGCCCTCGCCGTGCGCACCGACCGGCAGAGCCTGCTGCGCATCGGCCTGCTGTCCAACCCCTGGCTGCTGGCCGCCGGATGTTTCGGCATCACCCTCATGGCGGGCATCAGCTATCTGCCCCCGCTGCAGGCCCTGTTCAACACCGCCCCACTGGCCGCGGGCGACTGGGCCGTCCTCGCCGGGCTCGGCGTGCTGCTGCTGGTCGCCGAGGAACTCAGGAAGGCGTGGCTGCGCCGCCGTACGCCCGCAGACCCGAAAGGAGGGACGCGATGAGAGTGATCATCGTCGGCTGCGGACGGGCCGGGTCCCTGCTCGCCGCCCAACTCGCCGCCGAAGGCCATGACGTACGGATCGTGGACCGCGTGGCCAGGACGCGCAGGCTGCTGCCCGCCGGCTTCCCGGGCCAGTTCCACGTGGGCAACGGATACAGCCGTACAGTCCTTGAGGCCGCCGGGATCGAGCACGCGGACGCGTTCGTCGCCGTCACCTCGGGCGACAACAGCAACATGGTCAGCGCGCGGACGGCCAAGGAGACCTACCGGGTACCGATCGTCCTCGCCCGCGTCTACGACCCCCGCCGCGCCGACCTCTACCGTGAACTCGGCATCCCCACCATCGCCAGCGTCCGCTGGACGGTGCATGAGATCCACCAGATGCTGCTGCACCGTCACCTCACCCCCGAACTCAGCTTCGGCAACGGCGAAACGCTGCTGGTCCGCTCACAGCTGCCTGGCTATCTCACCGGGCGGCGGCTGACGGAGTTCGACATGGACGGCGAAATCCGCGTCGTCGAGGTGACCCGGGCGGGCCGCTCGCTCGTCCCCGCGCACAGCACCCCGGCCGAGCCCGGAGATCTGGTCACCTTCGCGGTCGCCGCCACCTCGCTCGGCAGACTGCGCGGCTTCCTGGACAAGGAGCTGGGGACGTGAAAGCCCTCATCGCCGGCGCCGGACGCCTGGGCACTCAGATCGCTCAGGTCCTCGCCGCCGCCCGCAACGACGTCACCCTCGTCGACATCGACGACGACCGCATCACGGAACTCGAGGGCCGTCTGCCCGTACGCACCATGGTGGGAGACGCCTGCGAACCCACCTTCCTGGAGCATGCCGGAGCGCTCACCGCAGACCTCGTCATCGCCACCACCGGCAACGACGAGGACAACCTCGTCATCAGTCTTCTCGCCAAGCGGCAGTTCGCCGTGCCCCGGGTCGCGGCACGCGTCAACGACGAGGAGAACACCTGGCTCTTCGACCAGAACTGGGGAGTGGACACCGCGGTCCCCGTCGCCACGCCACTGATCTCCCTCATCGAGGAAGCGACCGGCGCCACCGACACCGTCGCCCTGCTGCGGCTGAGCAAGGCGGGCGTCGACGTCATCGAAACCGCCATCACCCCGCAGTCCCGCGCCGCGGGCCGCACACTCGCCGAGATCGCCCTCCCCGCGGGCACCGTCATCGCGACCGTCATCCGGGAGGGCCGGCCCACGGTCCCCGCTCCCGGGATGCGGCTGCAGCCCGGCGACGAACTCCTCGTCGTCTCCCACGCCGCCACCGAGCGGGAGATCCACGCGGCCTTTCAGTAGACCGGCGTCGTCAGACAGCCGGAAATCCCACGGGGAGGGAGGACGTTCCTGTTTCGGTCGTGCCCAAGAGGTCCTCACAGAAGTCTCTGATGATGCGACTGTCGGCTTGGATGCTCGTTGGTCTGTTCGTAGGGAAGAGGGAGTCGCCTCCATGGACCGTCTCGGATGAACTGTGGTCGCTGATCGAGCCGTTGCTGCCCGAGCCGGGGCCAAAGCGGGTAGCCGGCCGGCCGAGGGTGCCTGACCGGCAGGCGCTGTGCGGGATCCTGTTCGTGCTGCATACCGGGATCCAGCGGGATTACCTGCCGCAGGAGCTGGGCTTCGGTTCGGGCATGACGTGCCGGCGGCGGCCTGCCGCGTGGAACGAGGCCGGCGTCCGGGACCGGCTCCACGCCGTGCTGCCGACCAGGCTGCGAGCAGCGAAACAGCTCGACTGGTCGCGGGCGGTGATCGACTCCTCCCCGGCCCTGTTCTCGTACAACTACGGCGAGGAGACAAGTACCTCAGCGTGACGAATCCGGCGACCGGGCGACCGGGTCCAGCCGAACAGGGCGAAGGCCGGCAGGCCGGCGAAGGTGGACACGCTCAGCCAGGCGCACAACCTGGTCTCGGCGGCGTCGGCGACGACGACCAAGCGGGAAGTCCATCTCCAGGCCCGCCTCGCGCTCGGCCCGCGCCGGCCACGGCATGATCACGATCGACAGGCCGGTCAGGACGATACCGACGAGGGAGGTGTCGGGCTTCTCCCCGCCGATCAGGTCGCGGATGCCCTCGACGGTGGCGTGGACAGCGAGCGCGAAGAACGTGAGCGCGATGAACTTCAGCGCCCGGCGCTCCTTGACCTCGTCCGGCTCACCGCTCTTGATCTCGTCTCATGCACGGGCCGATCGGTGCACCGGCCGGGTCCGGACGGCCCTGGGCAGTCCTTGCGCCCGGAGAGAGGCTGGAGGGGACAGACCCGCGTCCGCCGGGTCGGGCGGTCGGGACAGGAACGACCCGGAAGAGTGATGATCATGCCCAGCACGAGCAGGCGGACCGCCGCCGCGCTGGCGGCCCTCGCGCTGGCCGGCACTCTGGCCGCCGGATGCGCGTCGGGCGACAGCACCTCCCTCCACCCGGCCACCGCCCCAGCCAGTTCCTCCGCCGGCGATTGCTGGAGGTCGGGCATGTCGGGCGATGACTGGGACGACTGGGGCTCGTGGGGGCCCGGCATGGGACCGGGCATGATGGGCCGCGAGGACTGCTCGTGGGGGCCGGGCATGATGGGCGGGCACTACTGGCAGCGGGGCGGCGGCACCCCGGTGACGACCCTGGACCAGGCCCGACAGCGGGCCGAGGCTTTCGCCGACCGGCTCGATCTGCGTGTCGGTGAGGTCATGCAGTTCTCGAAGAACTTCTACGCCGAACTGGAAAACCCTGACGGGAAACCGGCCACCGAGATCCTCGTCGACCCGGCCGACGGTGACACCGGGATCGAGTACGGACCCGCGATGATGTGGAACACCGACTACGGGATGCACGGCGGCGGCCGGACCGAGACCCGGATCTCCGCCGACCAGGCCCAGGACCGCGCCCAGCAGTGGCTGCGCGAGCGGGGCGGTGACCTGACCGCCGGTGAGGCCGAGGCGTTCCCCGGCTACTACACCCTGCACACCCTGCGCTCCGGGAAGATCACCGGCATGCTGTCGGTCAACGCCTCCACCGGCGCCGTGTGGGACCACACCTGGCACGGCACCTACATCGCCACCAGCGAGCACTGACCCCACGGCCGCCCCTGGCCGGAGCCACCAGCCGTGCGTGCTGACGAGTGCTGCTCGGCGTGGTCGTCACCTGGGGCGCGCGAGTCGGGCACCGTCACCGCCCGGGTGGTCAGGTCCAGGTCGAGGCCTCTGTGTTCAGTCCCGCACCGCTCAGCACGGAAGCGATCCGCTCGGCGATCGTCCGGGGGGAACCGTGGACGGTCGCGTATCCGACGAGGACGCCCATGGGAGGCACCTCCTTGTGGCTTTTTCGCAGCCGTAGGGCGGCTCAGGACAGGGACGCCGGCCAGCCTGCTGCACCGGCGTCGAGGACGCCGGTGTCCAGCACTCGCCGAGAGAGACAGCCACGGGTTGCACCAGGGCACGTTGAGGAGTAGGCGGACACAGGCCTCCCTGGGAGCCGCATCTGACCACGGCTGCTGCCCACCGGGACGGCCGCGGCGCCCGTCGGGCGAGGCCGGACACTCCCACCGCGGCTCCTGTACCGGCCGGTTGGTCGGGTGGCTCAGCTTCGTTGGCGCGGGTGGTCCGGGCACGGGAGTCGGACGGCTCGGTGGAGCTGCAGGTCCGCCCTCACGGCCGGTCACCGGAGAGGGCGCTCTCTTCGCGGTGCAGTACGACCTTGAGGGCGCCGGTGTCGGTGCCGTGGGAGAAGACCTCGTAGGCGTTCTCCATCCGGCTGAGCCCGAAGGTGTGGGTGACGAGCGGGGAGATGTGAAGGCGTCCGGAGGTCACCAGGTCGAGCAGCCAGGGCGTGGAGGAGGTGTCGACCTGGCCGGTGCTGATCGTCACGTTCTTGCGCCACAGCGCCTCGAGATGCAGTGTGGCCGGTTTGCCGTGCATGCCGATGTTGGCGATGTGCCCGCCCGAGCGGACGGCCCGGGTGCACAGGACGAAGCTGTCCGGAGCTCCGGCGGCCTCGATGACCACGTCGGCGCCGGGTCCGTCCGCGAGATCGGCCATCAGCCGTCCGGGCAGCTCGGCGGCGTCGGCTCCCAGCCGGCCGGCGGCTTCCAGCCGGGAGGAGGACAGGTCCACCGCGATGATTCTGCGCGGTGAGTAGATCCGCGCGGTCATGACCGCGGCGAGTCCGATCGGACCGGCGCCCACGACGACGACGGTGTCTCCGGGGCTCACGTGTCCGTTGCGCACACCGACCTCGTAGGCGGTGGGGAGGACTTCGGAGAACAGGACGGCGTCATCGAGCGCCAGGGTGCCGGGCGTCCGCCGGGTGGAGTAATCGGCGAAGGGCACCCGTACGAACTCGGCCTGGGTGCCGTTGATCAGATCCCCGAGCATCCACCCGCCCCCGCCGCGGCATTGTCCGAACGTGTTGTCCCGGCAGGGCTGACAGTGGCCGCAGGCCGTGACGGACGACACGATCACCTGATCGCCCGGGCTGATGGAGTGGACCTCGCGGCCGACGTCCATCACCTCGCCGACAGCCTCGTGGCCGAGGACCGTTCCGGGCTTCACTTCGGGGAGTTCCCCGTGCAGGATGTGCAGATCGGTGCCGCAGATGGTGGTGGCGTCGACGCGCACGATCGCGTCGGTCGGATCCTCGATCGCCGGATCCATGACCTTGTCCCAGGCAATCCGTCCGGGGCCGTGGTAGACGAGTGCTCGCATGATCACCCACTCCCTGACTCCCCCGGCTGCCCCTCCACCGTCGCTCTCACAGCACGTTCGGGCAACTGGGACTGGCGGACCCGTGTGCGGCTGGGCCGCAATGGCGGACCTGTTCGGTACAGCACTCTCGCCCGGCCCGCTGCAGGGTCCTTCGCCCAGTCACTGCCGGGGCGGTTCTCCCAGTACACCCCGACCGAGGTGCCGTCGGCTGGGCGCGGCCGCGTTCCCAGGCGGTCCTGGGCGGTCCCTCGGGAAGTGGATTCAGCGCTGCGCGAGCAGCGGGAAGGGGGCGAGGAAGCAAGCAGCCACGGCCCGCCGCGCCAGGGTCAGGAGGTCTCGGTTCAGCCACGGCGGCCTCCTCGCTCGAGGCCGTGACGGGCATACGGTGCGTGGCCCCGCCAGATCGACTCGGAAACGCGCACACCACACCGACGAGCTGAATCACGGGAAGCAACAGGTTGATTCTCTGCGAGCCCTCAGTCCGGCTCCGTGCAGGGGCGACGGAAGACCGGGGCCCGGCCATCGGCGTGGGGTCGAATCGCTGCCAGTGCCTGGACCACGGCGGTCTCCAGGGGCCCGCTCGTTTCGGCCTTGACGGCTTCCCACCACGGCGGTTCCATGGCCGCCATGACGGTGGCCACGTCGGGACCTGCATCGGACGCCCCGGGTGCGCGGCTGGTGAGGCGGCACCGGGCCGGAGTGCGGACGCGTCGGCCCGCCGCTCCGACATCAACGGCTTGCTGCCCGAGCTCGGCTCAGTCATGGGGGATGACGGCGACAGGGCAGTGCGCGTGGTGAACGGCGGCCTGGGCCACCGGGCCCAGGTACGGTCCCAGGTTGGGGTGGTGCTTGCGTCGGCCGACGATCAGCAGTTCGGCGTCCTCTGCGGCTGCTACAACGGCCCTGGCAGGACTGTCGAGACGGATGGTGTCGGCGACGCTCACGCCCGGAAACTTCTCGCGCCAGGGACGGAGCGCCTGATTCAGGTCCTTCTGCGCCTCCTGGACGATCTCCTGGGTCACGGTGTGGTCCACGCCCCAGGGGGTGTACGCGTGGAGCGGAGTGCCGCGGCCGTGGACGGCGCGGAGCGGCAAGCTCCGCGCCGCGGCGGTGGTGAAGGCGAAATCGAGCAGTTCGTCGTACGGGGCGTGCAGTTTCAGTGCCACCACTACGTCGCCTGTCGCACCTGGTTCGGGTGTCGAGGGCCTTTCCGCCCGCTCCTCGGCACGTACCAGGACCACCGGCCGCTCGGCGCGTCCCACGACGATCATGCTGATGTCGCCGAGGAAGTAGCTCTCCACGGGAGTCAGGCCGCGCGAGCCGAGCACGAGCATCTCGGACTCCGACGCCGCTCGGAGCAGTGCGCCCTGGGCGTCGTCGGCGACCAGGTTGCCGACGACGGTGAGGCCCGGGTGGTGCGCCTGGAGTTCCGTCCGGGCGTTGTGCACGAGCCGCTTCGCCCAGTAGTTCTGGTCCACTTCCGCGGGGACGCCGGTCGGTTCCGGTGCCAGCAGGGGCCATGCGTGCAGCAGTCGCAGCGTGAGTTTGCGCCGCTGGGCTTCGTCGGCGGCCCAATGGGCGGCGGCAAGGCTCTCGGGTGAGCCGTCTAGGCCCACGGTGAGGACTCGTTCCATGGCGACTGCCTCCGTCTCGTACGAAGCCGGGAGAACGGTGTGGGGCTGCGGTCAGGCTGCCGGTGCCCCGAGCGTCGGGGCCGTGCAGGCCGATCCTGGGGCGTGCTCCGTGCGCCGTAGGAGCGTCTGGTCGATGCGTTGGGCACGACGCTTCTCCATCGAGGAGTACCCCAGATCTCCTCGCAGCGCATGTGGTCCGCGAAACGGCGGCGAACGGACGGGCATGAAGTCCGGCCTGAGAGTCGAGGGGCCCCGTGTCGCGGCCCGCGTGCTGTGGGACCCGGGCCTTGCGACCGGCTCGGCGATGCGGCTGGACAACGGGGATTTCGGAGCCCCGTCGCTACGGGCGTGCGCCCTTCGGATGCGCCACTGACCCGGCCGGGCTTCCGTCGGCAGCACCTCCGATCCGGAAACCCCTTGCACCACGGGCGGTGACCTCCGAGCGACTGGCCGCACTCACTGGCAAGGTCCGCCACCGTATCGAAGACGGGGTTCCGGCCTCAGCCGCGGGACCTGGACCCCGAGGAATGCCGCGCCCGCATCTCCCCACACGGCGTGGGACGCTTCGCGGTGTCGACACCTGACGGCCCGGCGGTGGTTCCGGTCAACTACGACGTCATCAACGGTGGGATCGCGTTCCGCACCGCGCCGAAGTCCCTCCCCGCGGCGGCCGCGGGATCACAGGTCGCCTTCGAGGTCGACCATGTGGAGGAGGCCATGAGCCAGGGCTGGAGCGTACTCGTCGCCGGACATGCGCGGATGGTCACCGAGCCCGACGCTGTACGGAGACCGACCGACCTGGCCCACACCAAGCCGTGGCCGGGGGCGAACGCGAGATGTGGGTGCCGATCGAGCCCACACGCATCACCGGGCACCGCATTGCTTCGGTCGCGTGAGGAATGCCTGCCGGACTCGCCTGCCCGGTACGTACCGTGCTCGACCGCACGGTGCCTCATTCCGACGCCGGTTCGGCCCCCGGTCCGGCCGGAGTGGCGGACTCACCGGTGAGTTGGGGATCGACGTCCACGACGCCCTCCACGGCACGCACGAGGCGCACGGCGACCGAGATGAGCGAGGTGTCGCGGATGTGCCCGCGGAGGGTGACGACTCCCTCGTGCACCTTCACATGGACGGCGTGGCTGAAGGCCGGGAAGAGGGAGGACACCACGGTGCGGCGAACCTCCTCCTCGATGTCCTCGTCGGACCGCAGGAACACCTTCAGCAGATCGGCACGGCTGACGATGCCCTGGAGCATGCCGACGTCGTCGACCACGGGCAGACGCTTGACGCGCCGGACAGCCATGATCCTGGCTGCCTGGGTCAGGGTGACGTCGGGGTGGACCGTGATGGCTGGGGTGCTCATGAGTTCCTCCGCCTTCGCCGCCCCGGCCTTGGCGACATCGGACAGACGCCGGCGTTGCTCGAAGAGGCTCGAGTCGCTGTCACGGAACTCTTCCTTGGGCAACAGGTCGGCTTCGGAGACGACACCGATCACGCGGCCTTCGCCCTCGAGGACGGGCATGGCACTGACTTTCCACTGTTCCAGGGTCCGGACGATCTCTTTGAAGGGCGCGTCGCGTCCGACAGCCACGACCGTCTGGGTCATCACATCACTCACGATGTGCGGAGTATGCGGCACTTCGAAGCACCTCGTCTCGTTCAGGGAACCTCGTCCGCACCGTAGGGCGCACGCAGGTCGAGCAGTCGCACCCGGGCGGACCGGAGCCGGCGCGCGAGCACGCCGGAGACATGAGCGCACAGCTCGTGAGTCCGCCTCGGGCCCTTCGCGCACATCTCACGAACCGTCGCCGCGCCGAACTCGTGGGCACGCACCGGGCTGCCGGCCCCGGCCCGGCTTCCAGTGACGGCAAAGGACCAGCCAGGACCAGCCCAGCGGTCTTCCGACACCGAATGCCTCAACGACCGCTGCCCGCCGTCCCGGCGCGTGAAGGCCGAGAGTCACCGTGCCCGTGCGGGTGGGTCCAGAGGCGGTCCGCCTTGTCGCCCTCGTTGAGGATGCGCCCGCCTTCCGCGAACGACACCTCACGAGCGAGTGAGATGAACTGCTCGCGATGCTCCCTGGTCATGACGCCGAAGACGCCGGTCCGCATGACCATGATGGCCGTCCCTTCTCCGCGACCTCGGAGCGGAGCCGGGCTCCTGTCCGGCCACGGACGCCTCGGCACGCGGCCGGGCCATGGCTGCGGAGGGCGGATCCAGCGGTGTCCTCCTGCCGGCCGCATGACTCCACGATCGCCGCAAACCGGCGTGGCGCAACCCGGGCGAAGACAACTCCGGGAGCCGAGGCATGTGTCGCGGTGGGCCGAGGGCGGTGCGACGGTGTTTACAGGGGATTCTCGCGGTGACCGGGCAGAAAGGCGGTGGGGACGATGGAACTCCCGCTGGTCGTGGGCGTCGACGGGTCGGATTCCAGTCTGGAGGCGGTGGACTGGGCAGCGGACGAGGCGGCGCACCACGGGCTGCCGGTGCGGCTTGTCCACGGCTTCCTGTGGGAGCGGTACGAGCGACGTC
This sequence comes from Streptomyces hirsutus, assembly GCF_001418415.1. Classification (GTDB taxonomy): domain Bacteria; phylum Actinomycetota; class Actinomycetes; order Streptomycetales; family Streptomycetaceae; genus Streptomyces; species Streptomyces hirsutus. Next base: position 23,336 of record NZ_LIQT01000072.1, on the reverse strand, counting down.
TTCCCTCCATCAGTACCGACTCCCCGTCCGGGGTGATCATGGCGGAGAACATCGCCGCCTCGTGCGCGGAACGCGTCCGGCTGCGCCATCCGGAGCTGAAGGTCTCCAGCGAGGTGCTGCCCGAGGACGCCGTGTCCGTGCTGCTGCACGCGGGTCCTGAATCCTTCGCCCTTGTCACAGGCTCCCGAGGCCGCGGAGAGGTCGCCGGGATGCTGCTGGGATCGGTGAGTCTCGCGGTTGCCGCCCGTGCGGTCTGCCCGGTCGTCGTGGTCCGTGGCGGGAAGCGGAATCGCCAGGGCTCCCTCGGCCGTGTCGTGGTCGGCGTCGGCGACTCCACCGTGAGCCCGGCCGCCGTGGGGTTCGCCTTTCAGGAGGCGGAAAAACGCGGCTGCGAGCTCCATGCCGTACGGGCCTGGCGCCGTCCCGCCCACGAGCAGGGGGACGGGGACGACACCGCCGGTGTCCATGAGGAACGAGCCTCCACCCTTCTCACCGACGCACTCCGCACCCCCGTACGGGAGCACCCGCAGGTCGACGTCCATCGGCAAGTGGTCGAAGGCCCCGCTCACACGGTCCTTCTGGACGCATCGGCCGACGCCGACCTGATCGTCGTGGGTGAGCTGAGGCGGCACGGCCATTTCGGCCTGCAACTCGGCAGGGTCGCCCACGCCCTGCTGCATCACGCCGAGTGCCCGGTCGCCGTCGTCCCGCAACGGGCCTGAACTCCGGTCCTCGGGCCGCGCTCCCGCACGGCTCGTCGAGGAGAGCGTCTCCCGAGGAGAGGACGAGTGCGACGGATGCCGGAATGGACCTGGGAGTACGAGGGATACGACCCCGCTGCCGAGCGGTTGCGTGAATCGCTGTGCACGCTCGGCAACGGCTACTTCGCCACCCGCGGCGCCGTGCCCGAGTGCAGGGCGGGCCTGGTGCACTACCCGGCCACCTACGCGGCGGGAGTGTACAACCGCCTGGAGTCGACCGTGGCGGGACGGCAGGTGGTGAACGAGGACCTGGTGAATCTTCCGAACTGGCTGCTCCTGCGGTTCCGTTTCCGCTCGGCGGACGGATCGGCGGGCCCCTGGTTCTCTCCCGACGCGGGACAGCCGTTCGACTACCGGCACATCTTGGACCTGCGCCGTGCCACACTGACGCGCACGTTCCGTTACCGGGACACCGAGGCAGGGGTGCTGGGCGTGCGGCAGATCCGCCTGGTGCATATGGCGGATCCTCACCTGGCCACGCTGCGGACCGTCTTCACGGCCGAGGAGCGGTCGGGGCGGATAGAGGTCGAGTCCGTCCTCGACGGCGGCGTCATGAACGGCAACGTGCACCGCTACCGGTCCCTCAACCGGCACCATCTGGCCCACGTACGGACCGGTGCTGTCGGAGCCGACACGACGTGGTTGCGGTGCCGCACCAGCGCCTCCGACGTCGGCATCGGTATGGCGGCCCGCACGGTCGTCATCGGGCCGCCGCCCGATTCGTCGGAGGTTCGTCCGTCCCGCCGCCGTGCGGTACACCGGCTGCTGATACCGGTCGCCCCGGGACAGCCTGCCGTCGTGGAGAAGATCGTCGCCCTGCACACCTCGCGTGACCTGGCGATCAACGACCCGTACGGGGATGCCGTCGACCGGGTGACCGCGGCCGGGGACTTCACTGCGCTCGTGAACTCCCACGTCGCCGCGTGGGCGCGGTTGTGGCGGCGCGCGGACATCCGGGTGCCCGGTGAGGCGGGCCGCGTACTGCGGCTGCATCTGTTCCACGTACTGCAGACACTTTCCCCGCACACCGCGGAGCTGGACGTGGGAGTGCCGGCCCGGGGACTGCACGGCGAGGCGTACCGGGGTCATGTCTTCTGGGACGAGCTGTTCGTGCTGCCTTTCCTGAACCTGCACTTTCCAGAAGTGTCTCGAGCCTTGTTGAATTACCGGCACCGGCGCCTGCCGCAGGCGTGCCGTGCGGCGGGCGAGGTGGGCCGGGCGGGGGCCATGTACCCGTGGCAGAGCGGCAGCGACGGGCGTGAGGAGACCCAGCAACTGCATCTCAACCCCCGTTCGGGGCGCTGGCTGCCCGACAACTCCCGGCTCCAGCACCACGTCGGCTCGGCGATCGCCTACAACGTGTGGCAGTACTGCGAAGCGACCGGCGACACCGAGTACCTGCACACCAAGGGCGCGGAGATGCTGCTGCAGATCGCCCGCTTCTGGGCGGACACCGCGGAATTCGCCCCGGACATCGGCCGCTACCGCATCCGCGGCGTGGTCGGCCCCGACGAGTACCACGACAGCTACCCGGACGCCGCCCGCCCCGGCATCGACGACAACGCTTACACCAACGTCACCGCCGCCTGGGTCCTCAGCCGCGCCCTGGAACTGGTGCGGAGACTTCCGGTATGGCGTCGGCAGGAGGTGCTCGAGCGCATCGGGCTGGACAGCGGCGAACTCCCGAAGTGGGAGGACATCTCCCGGCGGCTGCTGGTTCCCTTCCACCAGGGGGTCATCAGCCAGTTCGACGGCTACGGCGACCTCGCCGACCTGGACTGGGACGGCTACCGCGCACGTTACGACAGCATCCGGCGGCTGGACCGGATCCTCGAGGCCGAGGGCGACACCGTCAACCGCTACCAAGCCTCCAAACAGGCCGACGTCCTGATGCTCGGCTACCTCTTCTCGCCCGCCGAGCTCCGGGACCTGTTCCGCCGCCTCGGCTACGACGTGGGCAACGAGATCTGGCGCAGGACCGTCGACTACTACCTCAAGCGCACCAGTCACGGCTCCACCCTGAGCAGCCTCGTCCACGCATGGGTCCTCGCACGGGTCAGCCGGGCCGAGGCATGGACGTACTGTCAGGAAGCCCTGGAACAGGATGTCGCCGACCTCCAGGGCGGCACGACCGGCGAGGGCATCCACCTTGGCGCCATGGCGGGGAGCCTGGATCTGGTGCAGCGCGGCCTGACCGGCCTGGAGACCAGGGAGGACGCCCTGCGGCTGGACCCGGTGCCGCTACCGGCCCTGTCCGAGTACGGATTCTCACTGCGTTACCGGGGCCACTGGGGCATCAGCGTACGGCTGCGCCCCGGAAAGCTGCGGATCGGTGTGCCCGGCTCGGAGGAGGCGCCGATCCGCGTCGTCCTGACCGACCGGGCCGTCACCGTCGCGCCAGGAGAGACCTGCACGCTGCTCCTGCCGGAGGACTGATCCACCGGACTCGAAGCGTCCACGGTCCGTCGAGGCCGGCCGGACCGCACGGCGTACCACAACCAGCCCCTGGAGCCGGGGCCTTGGGTCCCCGTTGTGGTCCGACCCGGTTTCCCTCACAGCTTCCTTGCTCGTACCGCCCCTGGACGAGCCGCCCCTGTGCGAAACGCCGACGGCGAACGTCAGACCCGGGAAGGCGAGCGCGGTCCTGGTACCGAGCAGGGCGGCTTCGGTGGCCGCCGTACCCGCGGACGGCGGCTCCGCGCCGAGCTGCCCCGGCTGTTCATCCGGATCACGACCTTTCATCCCGCCCTGCTCCCGTTATCCCGCCTTGCGCCCGGAATCCCTCAGGGTCCTACCGGGCGGCCTCAGGGGACCGTCCGACGTACCCGTCACGTCCGGCCTTGGCAGTTCAGCCCTGGTGCACAAGCGGTGGCCGGGGCCGGCATACCGGGCCCGACGGTCCCGACGGTCCCGCAGTGGGGATCGTCTGCCCATGCGGACGGCGGCCGTCACGGGCAGGCTGGAGGGACGAGGTCACTCCGTTCGAATGGCCACCTCACGGTGCCCCGACCATCCTCGGCGCCGACGAGTCCAGGGGCTGCGGGTGGCCGTGCGCAGGGCACCGGCCGCTGGTGTTGCCCACGACCGCTGCCCGGAAGGGATCGTTGTGAAAGCACTCGTGTTCCAAGGCTCCGGCAAGTCCGCCTGGGAGGAGATCGCGGACCCCGCCCTGCAGGAGGCCACCGACGCGATCGTCCGTGTCGACGCCGTGACCGTCTGCGGGACCGACCTGCACATCCTCAAGGGCGATGTGCCGGAGGTACGCCCCGGCACGGTGCTCGGGCACGAAGCCGTCGGCGAGGTCGTCGAGGTGGGCAGCGACGTACACGGTGTCCGCCCCGGCGAGCGCGTCCTGGTCTCGTGCATCACGGCGTGCGGCCGCTGCCGCTTCTGTCGGGAGGGGGCGTACGGACAGTGCCGCGGCGGTGGAGGCTGGATCCTCGGCCACCTGATCAACGGCACCCAGGCCGAGTACGTCCGTGTGCCGTACGCGGACCTGTCCGTGCACCCCCTTCCCGGCGCGGTGGACAGCAAGGACGCCGTCCTGCTGGCCGACATCATCCCCACCGCCTACGAGGTGGGCGTCCTGAACGGGCGCGTACGGCCCGGAGACACGATCGCAGTGGTCGGAGCGGGGCCCATCGGGCTCGCGGCGATAGCCACCGCCCGGCTGTACACGCCCGAGAAGATCATCGCCGTGGATCTCGCCCCGCCCCGGCTGGAGGCCGCCAAGCGCCTTGGCGCCGATGCCGTGGCCTCCGCGGGGGAAGAAGCCGAGCAACTGGTCGCCGACCTCACCGAAGGGCTCGGCGCCGACGTGGTCATCGAAGCGGTCGGGGTGCCGGAGAGCTTCGAGACCTGCACGCGCATGGTGCGGCCGGGCGGGCACGTGGCCAATGTCGGCGTGCACGGAAAACCCGCGACACTGCACCTCGAAGACCTGTGGATCAAGAACGTGACGATCACCACCGGCCTGGTCGACACGCACTCCACTCCCATGCTGCTGCGCATGCTGGCCGCCGGCCGCCTGCCCACGGCGTCCCTGGTCACCCACACGTTCCCCCTGGACCATATGGAAGAGGCGTACGACGTCTTCTCACGGGCCGCCGACACCGGTGCGCTCAAGGTCGTTCTCGGCGGACAGCAGCACGACGTCCTGGCGGTCCGGGCGTCCTGATAAAAGGGAGTGGGCGTCCGGGGCCGGGTGCTGCGGCGGCACGGGACCCCGTGGCCGCGCGACGGTCTTGCAGGGGCCGATCCGGCGGCGGTGCAGATCGACCACGACGACACGGCCCGGCGGGCGGCCGCCGCCGGGCTCGGGCTCGGGCTCGGGCTCGGGCTCGCCACGGGCGATTCCCGCCGCGCGGACCGCCTGGGGCGGCGGGCGAGCCCGTCCGGGGAAAGAATGGAGTGGGACAGGCCGTATGCGGGACCTTCGGTCCCGGGCGGAGACTTGCCGGCCCCGGCTCTCGTGCGGCCGCGATGACAGCGTGCACGGAGCGTCCCGTCCAAGCGCCACTGACCGGGGTCTGGCCGGGGGCGCTTACGGCGATGTCGAGCCCACTCGTCGCGGTCCGTTTCCCATGACGGCGTGAGGCAGCAGGAGAAGCCATGCAGAACACCGCTGGACGCGATGAGGTGATCGTCGGGATCGACCCGCGCGAGCAGTCCGTTCCGGCGCTCGCCTGGGCGGCCGACGAGGCCGTCCGCAGACGGTTGCCCCTCCGGCTCGTGGTAGCGGTGCCGCCCCTGCCCGGCGGACGGCACGTCGACGCACCCTGGAACCGCACCATGCTCCAGGGCCAGGGCGAAAGCGCGCTCACCGAGGCGGCCGCCACGGTGCGGGCGCTGTACGCGGAAGTGCCCCTGGCGACGGAACTGCTCGACGGGACGCCGTCGGTGGTGCTCTGCCGGAAAGCGGCGCAGGCCCGGATGGTCGTCGTCGGTTCCCGTCGGCTCAGCCGACCGGAAGAGCTCTTCAGTGCGGGCTCGGTGGCCGTTCCGGTGAGTGCCCAGGCGGACTGCCCGGTCGTCGTGGTCAGGGAGCCGGAGCGCGCGGGGCAACGGCATCCCCATCTCGTCGTGGGTGTCGACGGCAGCGAATCCTCGAGAACGGCCCTGGAGTTCGCCGTGGAAGAGGCGGCGCTGCACAGCGCCGCCCTGCACGCCGTATGGGTGTGGCGGCGACCCGTCGTGTCCTTCGGCGACGAAGCAGCGGAGCTTGACGAGCGGCGCCGGATCCTGTCCGAAACCGTAGCGGGACGGGGAGGAAAGTACCCGGATGTGAAGATCACCCATGAGGTCCTGCGCGGCCACCCGGTGGAGGAACTGGCCCTCGCTTCGATCGGCGCCCTGGTGGTCGTCGTCGGCAGACACGGGCGCGGAGGGTACTCCGGCATGAGGCTCGGATCGGTGGTGCACGGTCTCCTGCACCGGGCGGAGTGCCCGGTGATCACCGTGCCCGAGTCCCAGCACGGCTGAGCCGGTGGCGGACCGGAGAGTGAACCGGAACCGGACGGGAGAACTCATGTCATGCCGCCAACCCGGCACCTCGTCAGCGCCGGGTGATCGTGACGTCGGCCTCGGCCCGGACAAGGCGGCGGGTGCCCGTCATCGCGGATGAGCTGAGGTGCAACCCAATCCAGCCCCGCCGCTGGTTGCACCGCTTCAACCCCATGGGCCTGCAAGGGCTGGAGGATCTGGGCGGGCAGGGCCGCAAGCGGCAGATCACCGAGGCGGAACGCTCGATGATCCTCGGCCTGATCAAGCAGGTGGCTCCGGCTCGGCTTGCTGTGCAGGCGGATGGGGAGCCGACCGCAGCGGAGGCGTCCGGGCCGCTTCGTCGGGGAAGCCCTGGCGGTCGAAGTCGCCCAGCGCGACGCTTGTGCTCCAGGTCGGCCGCATGGGGGTCAAGCCCGTACTCCGGGAACTGCACATCTCCTCCTCCGCCTACTACCGGTGGTGCCGCGCCAAGAAGGAGCCGTGTCACAGGAAACGCCAGCACGCCGAGCTCACCGAGAAGGTCCGCCAGGTTCACGCGGACTCCGGCGGGATCTACGGCTCCCCGCGCGTGCATGCCGTCCTGAAGCGCGAGGGCGTGGCGATCGGCCGCAAAAGGGTCGAGCGGCTGATGCGGGAAGCCGGCATCGGCCCACGCCGCACGGGCAGGGGCTTCACCCGCCGTGACCCGGACGCCGGCCTTGTCCCGGACCTGGTGCAGCGCGACTTCACCGCGAGCGAGCCGAACCGGCTGTGGGTCACCGACCTCACGATGATCCTCACCGGCGAGGGCCAGCTGTGGCTGTCGGCAATCCGAGATGCGTTCTCCCGCCGCATCGTGGCCTGGGAGACCTCTGCCCGCGCCGATGCCGACCTGGTCCTGACCACGCTGGAGTACGCCCTGGCCAGCCGCGAGGTCACCCCCGGCACGCTCATTCACCATGCCGACCACAGCTGTCAGTACACGTCCATCAAGCTCACAACACGCTTGGTGCGGGCAAAAATTAAGGCGTCCATGGGATCGGTGGGCGACTCGTTCGACAACGCCCTGGCGGAGAACCTGTGGATGCTGATCAAAACCGAGTGCACCCGAGGCCGGGTGTTCGCCACCCGGGCCGAGGCGAACCTCGCGCTCTTCGAGTACGTCGACGGGTTCTCCAACCCCCGCCGCATCCAGAAACGACTCGGCTACCTCAGCCCCATCGAGTTCGAGGAGAAGTACTACGTCAACCAGGCAACGGCCGAACCGGTGAACCTGAAACCCCGCAAACCCGCCCTGACCAGCTAGTCAGCACCTCCCACACAGCGGGGGAAGTTCACTCCCACAGCCAGGTGGGGTCGTTGAGCTGGTTGAAGCCGTATGACATGCCGCGTTTAGCGTAATGGGCACTTTGGGTTGGTCGGCCGCGTCACTCTGGAAGGGGTGATCACGGTCGCGTCAGGAGTCTTGTGTACAGATCACGTGAGAGGGTCGAGAGGATCGGCCACGACCGCCGGATGGCCCCGAGCGGTCCGGGCGGGCGCTGGATCCGCGGCACAAGGTGAGCAGGGCACGGTGACCGAGACTTTGAGGACACTGGTGCAAGGGCGCGGCCATGGCACAAGGTGAGCGACGGCCGGACAACGGCATGACGGACCGCTCGGAAGGGTTCGGTGAGCGGCTGCTGGGGGTGCTGCTGGACCGGGCACACGAGATGCCGCCGCAGCTGATCGCACCGCTGATCGCGGAAGAGGTGGCCAGGGTCGGTGGCCGCGACGTCTCGATCCTGCTGCAGGACTACGGCCAGCTGATGCTGGTGCCACTGCCGGGTCGGCGGCTGACGGTCGGCGAGCCTGAACCGATCGATGGCTCTCCCGCCGGCACGGCCTTCCTGCAGGCGACCACTGTCGAGGTGCCGCAGTCCGACGGCGTCCGGATGTACCTGCCGTTGCTGGACGGCAGCGACCAGGTGGGAGTGATGGCCCTCACCCTGGACACCGTCGATGACGACGACCGGCGGCTACTGCGCCGGCTCGCCGGTCTGGTCGCCGACATGCTGGTCACCAAGCACAGCTACACCGACCAGTTCTTCCTCGCCCGGCGCCGCGAACCGATGAGCGTGGCCGCGGAGATCCAGTGGTCCCTGCTGCCGCCATTGGCGATGTCCGTCCCGCAGGCAGCGGTGGCCGGAATCCTGGAGCCCGCCTACAGCGTCGCAGGCGACAGCTTCGACTACGCCCTCAACGAGGACATCCTGCATATGGCCATGGTCGATGCGATGGGCCACGGCCTGGACGCCGCCACGATGGCGACCGTCGCCGTCGGGGCCTACCGGCACGCCAGGCGTGCTGACATCGGCCTGTCCGAGATCTACACCTTCATGGACCGGGCCATCGCCGAGCAGTTCGGGCCCGACCACTTCGTCACCGCGCAGATGATGCGTCTGGACATCGCAACGGGCCACCTGCAGTGGGTCAACGCGGGCCACCCCGCACCGCTGCTGATCCGCAATCACCAGGTCGTGCGGCAACTGGCAGGCCCGACCACCTTGCCGGTCGGTTTCGGCGGTGAAGAGCCCCGGGTCAGCGAACAGATGCTCCAACACGGCGACCGGGTGCTGTGCTTCACCGACGGCCTGATCGAGGAACACGAAGCCGGTGAAGAGCAGTTCGGCGAGGAGCAACTGATCCACTGGGTCAACCGCATCGAACACACGGAGAAGGGAGTACGCGCGGTTGTGCGCGCACTCTCCCACGCTCTGAAGCAGCAGCGGGGCGGCCGCACCAGCGACGACGCGACCCTCTTCCTGATCGAATGGCGCGGGGGCGCCGCTGACCACCTCGCCCTCCTGGAGTGAGCCGACAGCCACCACCACGACGAAAGGGTGGCGACCTCGCCGGCGAGGAGCTTCAGGCCGGTGTGGGACGTGGTGCCGCGTTCGGCGCTCAGGGCGGGCGGTGAGGGGTGAGGACCGGGCCGCGGTCGGTCGGAATCGGAGGTCGGTCAGTTCCCGGGCGTAGGGATCGCGGTGACCCTCGGTGTTCGGGAGGGCCCCCGACTTGGCGCTCCGGGTGTCCAGGGCGGCGAAGAAGGCCGCGGTGGGAGGTCGTCCGGGTAGCCGTGGAGCAGGGTGCTGTTGCCGGTGAGGGCGATGATCCGAGCCAGCGCCGGGGGCAGGTGGTGCAATCGCAGGGATCCGCCGGCCACGGCGGTGGGCCCTCCCCCGTAATGGTGGACACGCGGTTATTGATCACGCGGCGAGCGTGAGTTTAGCGGTGCGGCGTCGGCGTTCGTATTCGTTGGGGCTGAGGTGGCCGTTGGCGGAGTCCCGGCGGCGGGTGTTGTAGCGGGTCAGCCAGGCGAAGACGGTACTGCGGCAGGCGGCCCGGTCGCCGTAGTCGCGGGCGCCCTGAAGCGCCCCGTGTTTCAGGGACGCGTGGAAGCTCTCGCAGGCCGCGTTGTCCGCGCTGATGCCGACCGCGCCCATCGACCGGGTGACCCCGAGCTCGGTGCAGAGGTCCGCGAAGGCCCGGGAGACGTACTGGGCCCCGTGGTCGGAGTGGAACACGGAGCCGTCCAGGCCGGCGCGGGTCCGAGCCGCCATCCGCAGGGCGTCGGTGACCAGACTGGTGCGCATGTGGTCGGCGATGGACCAGCCGGCGACCCTGCGGCTGAAGCAGTCCAGAACCGTTGCGAGATAGAGGAACTTCCCGTTCTCCAGGGGCAGATGGGTGATCTCGCCCATGTACTTGCGGCCCGGCTCGGTGGCGGTGAAGTCCCGCTGGAACAGGTCCGGGACCTGCGAGGCTGCCGGGTCCGGGATCGTGGTGCGGACGCGTCTGCGCAGGTGGACGCCGGTGATGGAGAACGTGCGCATGAGCCGGGCGACTCGCTTCTCGTTCACCCGCCGGCCCTTCTCGCGAAGCTCGGCGGTCACGCGCGGAGAGCCGTAGGTGCCGCGGAACTCGCCGTGGACCTCGCGGATCTCCTCGGCCAGGAGCCGGTCCTTGCGTAGTCGTGCCGCCCTCGCCTGTCTTCCGGCGAGCCACTGGTAGTAGCTGGACCGGTTCAGGTCCAGGACCTCGCAGAGCCGCTTCACCTCGAAGGCGTCCCGGTGGTCGTCAACGAACTGGAAGCGGCTCATCACCAGTTCGTCTCCCCGGCGAAATACTTGGCCGCCTTGCGGAGTATGTCCCGCTCGGTCGCCGGCTTCCGCTCACTCGCCTCGAGCTCGGCCACCCGGGCCTCCATCTGCCGGATCCGCTCGTCCGGATCCTCGGACGGCACCGTCTTCCCGGCCCGGGCCGCCATCTGCCCGCCCGACGAGGGGGCCGTGGCGGCGACACCGCGGCGGTCACGGTCCCGCAGCACCCACTCACGCAGGGTGGCCCGGTTGATGCCCAGGTCGGCGGCGATACCCTTGTGCGTCGCCCCGGGCGTGGACTCGTACAGGGCCACGGCATCGGCCTTGAACTAGTCCGAGTAGTCCTTCAGCGCCATCGGCGGTCTTTCTCGCTTCCTCCGGATCAAGCAGATCCAGTATCAGCGTGTCCACCACTCAGGGGGAGGCCCCCACGATGGACACGGTGGCCATCGGTGCCTACCGGCACGCCCGGCGGATCAGTGTCGGCCTGCCGGAGATCTATGCGTTCATGGACCGGGCCATCGCCGAGCAGTTCGGCCCCGACCACTTCGTGACCGCTCAGATAATGCGGCTCGACACAATGACGGGCCGTGTCCAGTGGGTCAACGCGGGACATCCCGCCCCCCTGCTGATCCGCGGACACCGTGCTGTCCGGCGGCTCCGCGGCCCGACGACGCTCCCTGTCTGCTTCGGCGGTCACGAGCCCCGGATCAGTGAACTGGCCCTCGACCCCGGAGATCGGATCATGTGCTTCACCGACGGGTTGATCGAGGAGCACGATGTCGGTGGTGAGGAATTCGGTGAGGAACAGCTCATCGGCTGGGTGGACCGCCTCGAACGTACGGCGTATGAGACCCGGGCCGTGGCCCGTTCCCTCCCCCACACGCTCAAACGGGCACGGGGCGGGATCACGACGGACGACGCGACGCTCCTGCTCATCGAGTGGCGCGGCGCCGACTGATCGGACTCACGGCCGACGCCTGTCGCGCGCGTACTCCATGCATCGGCTGATGATGGGAGTACGGCCGAACACGCGGAGCTGATGATGACGGAGTGGCGTGTCAGGGACTACTCCCAGGACGATCTCGAAGCGGTGATCCGCGTCGATGCGGAGAGCAGCACGGCCGAAGAGCCACCTCTCTTCCCGCTCTCGGACGCCGTGGCGGCCCTCCAAGCCCTCCACCCGGCGGTGGTGGCCACGGCGGACGAGGGGGTGGTCGGCGCCGCGGTGAGCAGAGTGGAGGGCGACCGGGCATGGATCCTGCGCATCTGCATGGCACCGGCCTGGCGGCAACGGGGGCTGGGCAGCGACCTGATCACAGCCCTGGAGCACCGGCTCTTCGCCAGTGGCGTCCGCGCGGTGCACGCGGTCCTGCCCAAGGGCGAGACCGGTGCCGCCGCTCTGTACAACTGCGGCTTCGGCGCCCGCTCGGGCATGGTCGTCTTCGAGAAGCGCGGGCCGGTGACTCCTCAGGAGATCGGCATGCTCTCCTCGCTCGGGGCGGAACTGCCGCACGGGGGACTGTGGCAGAAGGTCGCGGGCATGCACAGGGAGAAACAGCTCATCGAGCGCCGCCTGGTCCTGCCACTGGCCCATCCCGAACTGGCCGCCCAGCACGGTGTGGAACTGCCGCGAGCGGTGATGCTGTTCGGTCCGCCCGGGACCGGTAAAAGCACGTTCGCGCACGCGATCGCCGGCCGCCTGGGCTGGCCCTTTCTCGAACTGTTCCCCGCACGTCTGGCTGCCGAGTACGGTCTGGCGAGCGGGCTGAGCCGGCGCTTCGACGAGATCGCCCAGCTCGACCACGTCCTGGTCTTCATCGACGAGGTCGAGGAGGTCGCCGGTGAACGCAGCGGTGCGGATGCGACCGCGGTCGGCGTCGTCAACGAACTGCTCAAGGCGATCGTCCGGTTCCGAACCCAGGACGGGCGGCTTCTCGTCTGCGCCACGAACAACGTGACCACCCTCGACCCGGCCTTCCTACGGCACGGTCGCTTCGACTACGTGCTGCCCCTCGGCCCTCCCGACCACAGCGCCAGGACCGCATTGTGGAAGAGCTACCTGACCCGAGCGGGCGCCCGGGCCGACAGCGCGGCACTCTCGTCCGCCAGCGAGGGGTTCACCCCCGCCGACATCGCCCACGTGGCACGTACTGTCTCCCAGGCACAGTTCGAGCGCACCTTCGACACCGGAACCCAGGCCCTGGCCACCACGGACGACTACCTGGCCACGATCCGCGACACCCAGCCCACGGTCAGCGGCGCCATGGCCCAGGAGTTCGCCGACCAGACCGAGAAGTTCGCCCGTATCTAGCGTCCTGGCTTCCGGATATCCGGTCTGCAACGGAGGTGTCAGCTCGGCGGAGACGGCGTGTCGCTGCCAGTGTCGATGTCGATGAGAATCTGTTCGGCCCCGGTGACGTTGTCGGCCCGGACGGCCCTGGTCATCGCGGCGTGTGCCGCGTCAGGCATCGTGTCCGGCGGGACTACCAGCAAGGAGAAATGGTCCCGGTCGCCCCGGGTGATGAGGACGGTGTCGTCACCGACCGGGAAGGAGTCGATGTGGACGACTCGGCCGTCGATCATCAGCCGGGTCGGCAGTTCGTCCCAGGCACTGCGGTCCAGACCGACGCGGGTGACGGGTCCGAGATGCTCGGTCAACGCGGTGATCAGCGAGGGAAGCTCGGCGCCGATGTCCCGGGACCGCGGCCACCAGGCACCGTCCAGGATTCCCTCGCGCGCGTGTGTCGTCTCCAGCCTCAGCAGGGCCGTCCCGGGTCTCACCGGCTGGTGGACGGCGTCCGGCAGCAACCTGGGGGTGTGGGGGGTGTCGGAGTCGGCCATGAGGTCCGCCCGTCCGCAGAGAGTAGTGCGACCGCAGGGCGTGCGACCGTGATATGAAATGACCCTGCCACCTCACCGTACTCCGCACGACGCTCGCGTGAACGCTTCGCCGCAGGTGGTTCCGGAGACAGGCAACGGCTCCGGCGTATACCCGCCGGAGCCGCCCTTCCGGGTCATTGCACGTGAGCGTGCGCCGACCCGCTTTCCACATTACGCCAAAGGGACTATCCCGACATAAGCAATCCTTACGAAGGTTCACTTCGGTCCGAGAAGCCGACGTGGCGACTCAGCCACGCCCTTCCTCTTCTGCTTCCATCCGCCGGATCCCCTGGTGCGTCAGCGTGATCATCGTGGGCGTGTTGCCCCTCGCCCAGTCGACGACGACCCAGCCTTCACCCGCCAGATACGTACAGGCAGCGGCCATGTCCTGCTCAGGGATGCCGAGGTCGTTGCGGAGCTTCGCCCCGTCGACGCCCAGGAGCCGATTGCCTTCGGCGGCTTCGTACAGAGCCCGCATGATCTTCTCGCGGTACGTCTTCCGGTCTCGCAGTATCGCCATGACCTGCCGTCCTCTACGGCCCCCGACTGGGCCGAAGTCGATGTCATCCGCAGTCGCTGTCGCGGTGGGGCGTGTCGGGGCGGTCGCGTCCACCGCCGGCCGGCGGTGCCTCCGGGTCCGGCGGCCGATCCCCGGTAGGGCATCGCTGTAGTGGAAGGCAGCGATCCGTTCGTCGTGCTGAGCGTTGAGCCGGTGGATCAGAGCGACTCCGACAGCGATCAGGACGAGCAGCGCGGCCACGGCGATGACAGTCATGGTCCTCTCACATCCCTTGGCCGGCGGGCGAACGCCCTGTCGAGCCGATGGACCGGGGCAGGAACGACGGCGGACCTGCCCCGCCGTCGGTCTCCCACGCTTCTTCCCTGCTTCGGGCATCGATCCTGTCTGCTGCTTCCTCCCGGCCCGGGGCATCGATACCGTCACCCGCCATCAGCCGTGCGGCGGCATCCACACCGGTTTCCGGCGGAATCGCCAGCACGTCCCGGCGGCCACCGGTGGAGAAAAGGGTCATCCGGTGCGGATCCTGCTCCTCGGTGGACCAGCCCACATGCACGGTGCGCCCGGCGACGGACACCCAATGCGGGATGACGGGCCAGTGGTCCGGGTTCACCGTGACGCCTGTGATGCGGCCCCAGAGGTCGCCCAGCGCGGCTGTCAAGGCTGGCAGCTCACGGGTGAGGGCACGGGAGCGAGGCCACCACGTGCCGTCCAGCCCGCCCGGCGCGGGCGTCAGGCACAGGCGAGCCGAAAGCGACGGTGCGCGCCTGCTCGATGCCGTACGGTCGATGGTCACGGTCATGGCGCGGACCTGCCCCCGGGCTCGTGGGGCGGCCCGGCCTTGTCGATCACCGGGAACGACACCGCAGAGGAACCGGCGTGCGAAGAGCTCCCGGCGCCTCCACCCTACTCCGCACCCGAGCCCGAAAATGTGCGCATGACCAGCTATTTCCTGACTCGGGAGCGACTGGTCAGAGCCAGTACGTCGGCCAGCACGAGGTGGCCCAGCGGCACTTCATCCAGGCTTTGCGGATGGCCCGCGCGGGCGGGGACGTACAGCTCGGCTGCTATGTGCTGACCACCATGGCCATGCAGTCCCTACGCCTGTCCGCGGACGCCGCCGAGGTCTTCCGCGACCCGAAGAACCCCAAGACGGCACTGGCCTGGAACAAGCAGGCCACCGCGATGCCGACGGGCGTGTTCACCCGCTCCGTCGGCATGCGGCTCGCCATCGTCGGGCCCTCCCACCGCCAGGCCCGCGACTCGACCACGGACTCGAGCTCGGCAACCGGTCCGTCGACATCCTCGCCCACGTCCAGCCGAGCCGGGCCACGGACTACGTCCGTGAGTTCAACGCGGCCCTGGCCCCCTGGCGGCGTGAGTCGGCCGTGCGGGAGTTCGTCCAGCGCGACGCTTGTGCTCCAGGCCGGCCGCATCACGCTGAGCCTGCTGGTCCCACCGAATCGGGCAGCTCACCGAACAGATCCGGGGCTTGGAAGACCGCCTGGCCCGGATCGTGGACCGCCACGCCCCGCAGCCGCTCACAGGGGTGGGCATCGGTCCGGACGGCCGTCACCTTGCCGATCACGGTGGGGGACAACCGGAGCGTCCGGGCAGTGAGGCGTCCCTCGCCGCGCTGTGCGGGGTCAGCCCCGTCGAGCGCTCTCGGCAAACAGGCCGTACCTCCGCCTCAACCGCGGCGGCGGCCGGCAGGCCGACGCCGCCCTGCACCGGATCGCGCAGACCCGCCTGTGCTTCGACCCGCGCACCCAGGCGTGCTACGAACGCCCGCCGGAGTGCTCCGGCGGGCCCTCGTCGTCTCCCACGCATCTCACGGAACCGGTGGAGAGCCCAGGCCGGAAGGTGTCCGACCTGGTCTTTCCGGACCGCATGGACGGTTCGGAGTCTCCTTGGACGCCGGGTAAACTCCGTGCACGTGACTGCTGCGCCCGCCAAGCCCCGTATCCCGAACGTCCTCGCCGGACGTTATGCCTCCGCCGAGCTCGCCACGCTCTGGTCGCCCGAGCAGAAGGTGAGGCTGGAGCGGCAGCTCTGGCTCGCCGTGCTGCGGGCGCAGAAGGACCTCGGTGTCGAGGTGCCGGACGCGGCGCTCGCCGACTACGAGCGGGTCCTCGACCAGGTCGACCTGGCCTCCATTGCGGAGCGCGAGAAGGTGACCCGGCACGACGTGAAGGCGCGGATCGAGGAGTTCAACGACCTCGCCGGGCACGAGCACGTGCACAAGGGGATGACCTCCCGCGACCTCACCGAGAACGTGGAGCAGCTGCAGGTCCAGCTGTCGCTGGAGCTGATGCGGGACCGTACGGTGGCGGTGCTGGCCCGGCTCGGCAGGCTGGCCGGTGAGTACGGCGAGCTGGTCATGGCCGGCCGCTCGCACAACGTGGCGGCCCAGGCCACCACGCTCGGCAAGCGCTTCGCCACCGCCGCCGACGAGCTTCTCGTCGCGTACGGCCGGCTGGAGGAGCTGCTGGGCCGCTATCCGCTGCGGGGCATCAAGGGCCCGGTCGGTACGGCGCAGGACATGCTGGACCTGCTGGGCGGCGACGTGGACCGGCTCGCGGAGCTGGAGCGTCGGATCGCCGGGCACCTGGGTTTCGCCGAGGCGTTCACCTCGGTCGGACAGGTCTACCCGCGGTCGCTGGACTACGAGGTGGTGACCGCGCTGGTGCAGTTGGCGGCGGCCCCGTCGTCGCTGGCGAAGACCATCCGGCTGATGGCCGGGCACGAGTTGGTCACCGAGGGCTTCAAGCCGGGCCAGGTCGGCTCGTCCGCGATGCCGCACAAGATGAACACCCGTTCCTGCGAGCGCGTCAACGGCCTGATGGTGATCCTGCGCGGCTACGCCTCGATGACCGGGGAGCTGGCGGGCGACCAGTGGAACGAGGGCGACGTGTCCTGCTCGGTGGTGCGCCGGGTGGCGCTTCCCGACGCGTTCTTCGCGCTCGACGGTCTGCTGGAGACGTTCCTGACGGTGCTCGACGAGTTCGGCGCGTTCCCGGCGGTCGTCGCCCGGGAGCTGGACCGCTATCTGCCGTTCCTGGCCACCACCAAGGTGCTGATGGGCGCGGTGCGCGCGGGTGTCGGCCGTGAGGTCGCGCACGAGGCGATCAAGGAGAACGCCGTCGCCACGGCCCTCGCGATGCGTGAGCAGGGCGCCGAGCGCAACGACCTGCTCGACAAGCTCGCGGCCGACGACCGGATCCCCCTCGACAGGTCCGCGCTGGACGCGCTGATGGCGGACAAGCTGTCGTTCACGGGTGCGGCGAGCGCCCAGGTCGCCGCCGTCGTGGGCCGTGTCGACGAGATCGTCAAGCAGCACCCGGAAGCCGCCGCCTACACTCCCGGGGCGATTCTCTGACCCGCTCCCAGGCCCTGTCCTCGGAACCCCCATGGGGTCCTGAGGACAGGGCCTGGTGCTACGGCGCGGGTCAGATCATGTCCTGGCCGTTGCGGCGGGCTTCGAGCCACTCGCGGAAGAACCCACGGCTGATCACGAACAGGATGACGGCCACGGCGACGGGCCACATCAGGACGTAGACGCTCAGAGCGACGGTCACTGTGCCTCCTCTTGTCTCACTTGGTGTGTGCGGCGGGCTCGAGGTCGCCCGCGTCCGGGGCGCCTCCGGGGCGCTGGGCCCGGCCGGGGACAGGGGGTGCCTCCCCCTGCCCGTCGGCGGTCGCCGCGGCGGCGCCGCCGTCGTCGAAGTTGCCGGTGCGTTCCGCGATGACGGAGAAGTCGAAGCCTTCTTCCTGCCGTACGGACATGGCCCAGCAGATGACGGTGCTCACCGAGTAGGCGACGAGCGAACCGCACAGCGTCGCGTACTCGTGCAGGGATCCGATGGCGAACGGCGCGGAGACCAGCACGGCCAGCACACCGACGGTCTTCGCCGCCCTGGCGCCCAGGAAGCCGAAGACCATCAGGCCGAGGACGACACCGATGCCGAGGACCGCCAGCACGTCCACGACGATGCCGAAGGCGCCGTCCACGGGGATCCAGCCGAAGCGCACGGGCAGGAAGACCGCGAGCGCCACGAGCACCGAGGTGGTGAACGCCTTGTTCGTGACCTTCTCCCAGTAGAAGCTGGCCAGCACCGGGAAGACCAGCGCGCCCCACAGCGCGCCGACGAAGACCAGCAGGTCGAGGATGCTCAGCTGGAGACTGGCGAACGTGACGCCCAGCGCGGTGGCCACCACCATGGTGATCCGGCCGACCAGCAGCATCGTCTTCGGGTCGGCCTTCTCCTTGCCGACACCCTGGCCGTAGACGTCGGCCATGGTGATCGACGAGAGGGCGGCGAGGTCCGCGTCGGCGGTGGAGGACAGCGCGCCGACGATCATGATGAAGAACAGGGCCAGCAGCGCGGGCGGCAGGTACTCGGCGGCCATCTCGGGGATGAGGTTGTTGAGGTCGCCACCGGACGGCTCAAAGCCCAGGTAGAGGGCGAGCACGCCGAGCATGCCGATGCCGATCACCATGGCGCCGTACCCGATGGTCGCGGTGATGAAGGTCGGCTTGATCAGGCTCTCCTTCACCGCGAAAAGACGCTGGGCGATGGTCTGGTTGCCGATCGCGTAGGCCAGCACCGCGGCGATGTAGGGGGCGCCCTGCCCCATGAAGGCTTCGCTGGAGAAGAAGTTCCCCTGCTGCGGGGTCAGGTTGTCCGCACCGGTCTCGAACGCCGCGGGGAAGCCGGCCGCGAAGAAGATGAACGGGACGATCACGGCCACGGCACCGAGCATCGCGACGACCTGCACGAAGTCGGTCATGACGGAGGCGCGGAACCCGGACCACAGCGTGTAGAGCAGCACACCCGCGGCGACGCAGACGACGCCCTGGATGAAGTTGAACGGTGACAGGAGTGAGATCAGCACGCCGCCGGCGATGAAGTTGGACATCAGGCTGATGAGGCTGCCGACGACGTTGGAGCCCGCGAGCATCAACTGGCTGGAGCGGCCGTGGCGGGCGTACATGACCTCCGCCAGGGTGTGCGCCTTGGGGGCGACCTTACGGATGCGCTTGCCGAAGGGGTAGATGAAAAGGATCATCAGGGCGCCCCAGAGCCCGTAGTGGATGGGGCCCGAGATGCCGTAGGTGTAACCCGACGTGGCGGACGCGTACATCGAGGATGCCCAGATCCATGTCGCCGTCATGCTGGCGGCCGAGATGCCGAATCCGACGTTGTTGCCGGCCGTCATGTACCCGTCGGCGTTCTCCTCCCTCTTGCCGATACGGGTCGAGATCAGAAAGGTCCCCCCATAGAAGAGGACCAGCAAGCCAACAACAACCACGGCGCTGAACTGGGCCGTATCCGTTCCGCCCGACACACGCCACCTCCTTCGACTCATCGAGCCCGGCGTCAGCGACCGCACCGAAGACTCGCCCAGGACATGCCAAACGCATCCATGCGCCGGAGGCCCGGGGACGCACTCCATCTCGCCACCCGGCGCGTCGTCGCTGAAGCCGGGGGCGCTCACAAAACAGCGGGCCCCTTTGGGCCCGCAAACCGGCTTCAGGGCATCGGCTTCTGCCGACGGTGGCACCCTTCGGCCCTACCGGAGATCCACGGAGAGCTGCCTCGCAGCTACACGAGGCAGACAACTGATGTTTACACTGCAACGCCCATCCTGTCCAACTTCGTTATTCCCACATCAGGATCTTTGCAGCTCTCTCTTTACAAGTCGCAACTGCGACGGAGCGCCCGACTTGTTCAGAAATGACCGCCTAGTGGTGTCAGGGCGTACACAGGGAATCCGGTCCCGCGAAGCCACCGTCCGACGGGCCGCGCTCCGCAGGGAGGAGGCGGAGCGCGGCCCGTCGATGGGGGCGATGCGCTGTGCGCTGCTCATGGAGCCGGTGACCCCACCGTCCCTGGAACTTGACGGCGCGTCGGCACCCTGTCCGTCAGGCGTCCCGGCGACGCAGTCTCCAGACCCCCGCCAGCAGCGCCGCGGCGGCCCACAGCGCGGTCACTCCCAGCCCGGACCAGGGGCCGAGCGGCCCGTCGTACGTCTGCTGGAGGATCACCTGACCGGCGCGGTCGGGCATGAACTCGACGGCCGTGCCGGCCGCGTCCCCGATCACGAACGACACGATCAGGATGAACGGGATCAGCAGGGACAGCGTCGTCACACCGCTGCGCAGCAGGGTCGCGAGTCCGGCCGCGAACAGGGCCATCAGCATGAGGTAGATGCCGCAGCCCACGACCGCGCGCGCCTGCTCGCCCGTGGTGAGCCCGTCCGCCGCCGGGCCCAGCGTCGCCCTTGCCGCGAAAAGGGAGGCCAGGGCGGTCAGCAGGCCGACGGCGAGAGCCGGGAGGGCGATGGCGGTCATCTTGGCCGCGAACCAGTGCCCGCGCTGCGGGACGGCCGCCAGCGACAGTCTCAGCGCACCGTTGCGGAACTCGGCCGACACCGCCATGGCACCGAAGGAGATCGCGGCGATCTGTCCCAGGAAGACCCCGAACTGGGTCGTGAACAACGGGTCGAACTCGGGTTCCGACGTGCTCGACGCACCGGCGAGCGCGGAGAACGCGGTGGTCGTCACGAACAGCACCGCCAGCGCGCCCAGAAGCGAGCGGAGCGTGCGGATCTTCAGCCACTCGGCGTGGAGTACGGGTGCGAACTGCATGGTCAGGCCTCCTGGGGCGAAGCGGTGAACTCGGTCTCGGCTGCTGTGAGGTCCAGGTAAGCCTGTTCCAGCGTGCCTTCCTCCGCGGCGAGTTCGAGGATCGGCACGCCGGCGGCGGACGCGAGGCGTCCGATGTCGTCCACGCGTGCGTGCTGCACGGTCCAGTGCCCGTCCTGCTGCTCGACGGCCTCGTGGCCGTGCGGGGCGAGCGCGCTCTTCAGCGCGACGGGGTCCGAGGTGCGGATACGGACGGCGGGACGCACGCGCGACTCGATGAACGCGCGCATCGGGGTGTCCGCCAGCAGCCGGCCCCGGCCGAGGACGACGAGGTGGTCGGCGAAGGACGCCGTCTCGTTCATCAGATGGCTGGAGACCAGCACGGTGCGCCCCTCGTCCGCGAGTCGGCGCAGCAACTGCCGCACCCACACGATCCCTTCCGGGTCGAGCCCGTTGGAGGGCTCGTCGAGCATGACCACCTCCGGGTCGCCGAGCAGCGCGGCGGCGATGCCCAACCGCTGGCGCATGCCCAGGGAGTACGTCCGTACCCTGCGCGTGGCCGCCGAGGCCAAGCCGGTCTCCTCCAGTACCTCGTCGACCCGGCGGTCCGGGATGCGGTTGCTCGCGGCCAGGACGCGCAGGTGGTCACGGCCGGTGCGGGAGTCGTGCGCGGCCTGCGCGTCCAGCAGGGCGCCGACGCGGCGCAGGGGTTCGCGCAGTGTGGCGTAGTCTTGGCCGCCGATGGTGGCGGAGCCGGACGTCGGGCGGTCGAGGCCGAGCAGCAGCCGCATGGTGGTGGACTTTCCGGCGCCGTTGGGGCCGAGAAAACCGGTGACACGGCCGGGCGGAACGTGGAAGGTGAGATGGTCGACGGCGCGCCGGCTGCCGTACTCCTTGGTCAGGTCGTGGACGTGGATGCTGGTCATGCGGACCAGCGTGGCCGCAGGGCCGGCGCCTGCACCTCCCCCGGGCGGGGGGACCGTCTCCCCCGGGCGGGGGAGGCCGGTCGCCGGTGACGGCTGGCACGATGACGCCATGCCCACCGTCCTGCGTCCGCTCCTGCGCGGGGTGACGTACACCCGCATCCTGCATCTGTGGGTGACCGCGCTGCCGTTCAGTATCTGGATCTTCATCTATCCGGCAGCCCCGTGGGCGCCCGCGCTCGTGCTGATTCCGCTGGGGCTGGTCCCGGCGGTGCGCAGGGGCGAGGGCATACAGGCCCGGCTGCTGCTGGCATCCGACGAACGGGAGTCGGAGTTCTCCGAGGAGCCGTCGGCGAGCTGGTGGGACCGGTGGCGGACCGTGCTGTGGCTGGCGGCGCGGGTGGGGCTGGCGATAGTGACGGGGGTCACCACGACCTGGCTGCCACTCCTGGCTTACGGCTCGGGAGAAATAGCCATGGGACACGCGCCGAGGGGCATCCCCTTGCTGGAGGACGCGTCGCCGCACTGGGCCTACGCACTGCTGATCCCGGTCTTCCTGGTCCTGCTGTACGCGACGACGGTGGGTCTCGGCGAGTTGATCACCGCCGCCGCGCGCCGTCTGCTCGGCCCCTCCCCCGCCGAACGTCTGGCCGCCCTGGAGATCAGGACCGAACAGCTCCTGGAGCGCACCCGCATCGCGCGCGAGCTGCACGACTCCATCGGTCATGCCCTGACGATCGCCGTGGTTCAGGCCGGCGCCGCGCGGGCCGCGGATGACCCCGCCTTCACCGACCGGGCGCTGGAGGCCATCGAGGAGACCGGCCGGACCGCTCTGGAGGACCTGGACCGGGTCCTCGGCATCCTGCGCGAGCCGGAGAGACCCGTGAGCAGCCGGCCGACGCTCGTGGACGCCGACCGTCTGCTGGAGTCCGCCCGTGCCTCCGGGGTGAAGCTCGAGGCCGAGGTGTCCGGCCCCCTGGAGACCGTGCCGGGCCCGGTCTCACGCGAGGGGTACCGCATCCTCCAGGAGTCCCTGACCAACGCGCTGCGGCACGCGGGGCCGGTTCCGGTGCGGGCGAGGGTGTGCGTCGCCGACGGCACACTGCTGCTGGAGATCCGCAATCCGCTGGCCGAGGGGGTGTCGGGCCCCGGCCGCGGCAGCGGGCTGCGCGGCATACGCGAGCGCGCCGCTCTGCTGGGCGGCCGGGCGCGGACCGGCCCGGACGAGGGCGACTGGCGAGTCCGGGTCGAGCTGCCGCTGGGCTGAACAGGGGCGTGTGGGCTGCACGGGGGCGTGCTGATCTAGGCTGACCGGATGCCGATCACCGTTCTGCTCGTCGACGACGAACCCCTCGTACGTGCGGGTCTGCGGGCCGTGTTGGAGGCGCAGCCGGACATCGAGGTGGTCGGGGAGGCGGCCGACGGGGCGGCGGTGATCCCGCTGGTACGGCGACTGCGGCCGGATGTGGTCGCCATGGACGTGCGCATGCCGCTCATGGACGGCATCGAGGCCACCCGCGCCGTGCTGCGGACGGTCGAGGACCCGCCGAAGATCATCGTGGTGACGACGTTCGAGCAGGACGAGTACGTGTACGAGGCGCTGCGCGTGGGTGCCGACGGGTTCTTACTGAAGCGGGCGCGGCCCGCCGAGATCGTGCACGCGGTGCGGCTGGTCGCCGAGGGCGAGTCACTGCTGTTCCCCGCATCGGTCCGGCAGTTGGCCGCGGAGTACGGCGAGAGCGGCGGCAACCGTGCGGCACGGGCCGTGCTGGACCGGGCGGGGCTGACCGGGCGGGAGGCGGAGGTGCTGCGGCTGATGGCGCGGGGTCTGTCGAACGCGGAGATCGCCGGTCGGCTGGTGGTAGGGGTGGAGACGGTGAAGTCGCATGTGAGCGCCGTGCTGACGAAGTTGGGGGCGCGGGACCGTACGCAGGCGGTGATCGTGGCGTACGAGTCGGGGTTCGTGGGGCTCGGGTGAGC
>NZ_LIQT01000719.1 GCF_001418415.1 Streptomyces hirsutus | reverse complement strand
CCGCTTACCGCCGCCTGCGAGCCGGGCAGCTGGCCGGTCCGGGCACCGCGATATCTCCCTCCCCTCCCGTCCCTCCCGTCCCTCACGAACTGGTCGGCCGCCGCCGTGCGGAGGACGTCGTCCTCTCCCGCTCGGACCGACCCGGCACCTGGCTCCTGCGCGTCGACACTGGTCACCCCGTCCTCTTCGCCCGGCCCAACGACCACGTCCCCGGCATGGTTCTGTTCGAGGCGGCCCGCCAGGCGGCGACAGCGGCAACCGGCGGACGCGTCTTCCTTCCCTCCGACCTGGCCTCCACCTTCAGCCGCTACACCGAACTGGACCGCCCCTGCCTCCTCGAAACCGAGGTCCTCGACAAGGGCGGGGCAGGCGCTGAAGCCAGGAGCCCCGACAGGGGAGACCACGCCGACGGAGACGAGGTGACCGTACGGGTCCTCGGCCTGCAGAACGACAAACCCGTCTTCACCGTCTCCCTCACCTCGGCACCCCACCGCCGGACCCCGGGGCCGCCCCCGATCCCGGCCCCGACCCCGGTACGGTCGCTGACATGACGGTGAACCTCCTGGTCACGGGCGGCACCGGCTTCATCGGCAGCCGGGTCGCCGCCGCCGCCCGCCAACACCCGTACGCCCGCGTCCGGTTGCTTTCCCGCCGTACACCCGCCGGGAGCGCACGGCCCGAAGCGACGCAAGCGGCCCCCTCCCTGGGCGCACTCCCGTCCACCGGGACCGTTCCCGGCGACCTCGCCGACCCCGCCTCCCTGCGCGGCAGTTGCGACGGCGTCGATGTCCTCGTCCACTGCGCCTCGCGCATCACCGGTGACCCGGAATCCGTCGCGGCGGTCAACGACCGGGGCACGAAGGCCCTGCTGGAGGAGGCAGTACGCAGCGGGGTGCGCCGCGTCCTGTACGTGAGCACCGCCGCCGTCCACGGCAGGGGCCCCTTCCGCGGCGTACGGCCCGGCGAGGCACCCGTCGCCCCCGCCTCCGCCGCCAGCCGCGCCCGCGCCGCGGCCGAACGACACGTCCTCGAGGCGGACGGCCTGGTGCTGCGGCCCCACCTGGTGTACGGCACGGGCGACCGCTGGGTGGTCCCCGGACTGGTGGGACTCCTGAGGGAGTTGTCGGCGACCGTGGCGGGCTGCGGAGCCCTGCACTCGATGATCGACGTCGACACCCTGGGCCGCGCGGCCGTCGCCGCGGCACTCTCCCCGGTGCACGAACCTGGCGTCCACTACGTCAACCACCCGGACCCGGTGCCCGCGTCGGAGCTGCTCGCGGCCGTCTGCACACAGGTGGAACAGCCCGGCGAGGGAACGGAGGTCGACGTCCCGACCGCCTACGCACGGGCCGCCGGCTCCCCGCGCGCCCTGCACCACCTCGGCATGCTCACCGTGGACCACTGGTTCAGGGACGACACCTTCTGGGACGGCCTGGACTGCTCCCCGGGCGAGCCCTTCCTCCGCGCCTTCCCCCACGCAGCCCCCTGGTACCGGTCGTTCGTCACCACTCCCTGAGCGACTCCCACCACGGCCACGCACTCGCGTTTGCTCCGGCCCCGGTCCCGGCCCCGGCC
>NZ_LIQT01000718.1 GCF_001418415.1 Streptomyces hirsutus | reverse complement strand
GCGCGGGCCCTCCCCCAAGCTCCCGGCTCCGCTCGAGCAGGGGGGACCCCCCTCGCCCCAGCTCGTACTCGATCATGCCCCGGTGGAAGGAGTGCAGGGCGCTGCGCACCCCGCCGCCGTGCGTCTCCTCCGTGGCCCGCACCGCGAACTCCAGCCCCTCCTCGGACCGCCCCGACCGGTGCAGCGCCCAGCCCAGCGCGTCGGCCACCGCCGTCGACGGCTGCCGCTCCCACGTCGTCCGCAGCCGCCGCACAGCCGCCTCCGGGTCCCCGTGGTCCGCCTCGAACCGGCCCAGGACGAGATCCCCGTCGGCCCCGTGGGCGGCCGCCTTCCGCACCCGGGGGCGCACCAGGCCGTAGTGGACCCGGGCCTCCTGCCGCAGTCCCAGGGACTCGTACAGCTCACCCAGTTCCAGCTCGTACTCCGGCAGCGGCTGCCCGGCCAGCGCCGCCCGGTAGGCGCCCAGCGCCTCCGTGGTCCGGCCGAGCGCGGCCAGCGCCCTGCCCTGTCCCGCCCGCGCCGCCCACTGGTCCGGGTCGATGCGCACCGCCTCCCGGAAGTACCCCAGGGCCTCCTCCCGGTCGCCGCGCTCCCAGGCCAGCTGCCCGGCCTGCTCCAGGTACGACGCCCGCTCGGCCGGTTCCCCGGTCGCCGCGGCGGCGTCGGCGAGCTGGACCGACGCGTCCTCCTGCCGGCCCTTGTCCCGGTACACGGCCGCCGCCAGCGCCATCACGGCCGGATCCGACCGCAACGCCTTCAGCCGGTCCAGCATCCTCTCCGCCGCCTCGTCGTCACCGAGTCCGGTGTACGCCTCGACCAGCGGGGGATACGTCGTCCACCGCTTCGGCTCCAGCTTCCGCGCCCGTTCGCCCCACTCGAGGGCGGCGGGGTGGTCGCGGCGCGCGTTCGCCAGCACCGCCAGCCCGCGCAGCGCCGCGGCGTTGTCCCGCGGCCGCACCTTCAGCGAGGTGCGCAGCGCCCGCTCGGCCCGTGAGTACCGCGCGGGGTCCCCCAGCCGCCGCCCCTGCTCCACCCGGGCCGCTCCGAGCACCGCCCAGGACTCCGCGTCCTTCGGGTGCTCCTTCAGACGCCGCTCCCGCTCCTCGACCAGCGCCTCCAGATCGGGCAGCGACGCCGGCACCCCGCCGGCCACCGCCGCCCGCGCCCGCGCCCCGGTCGGCCCCGGGGGCCCGTCCGCCCCGCGCTCCCACGGCAGCAGTACCAGCACCCCGCCGAGCACGGCACACCCGGCGGCGGCCGAACCGAACCGCACCCGGCGCCCGCGGCCCGCCCGCCCGGGGGCCTTCCCCCGCTCCGGGGCGCCGTCCTGTTCACGGCTTTCGCCCTGTTCGCGGGTCTTTTCCCGCCGACGGGTCTCGTCCCCGCTCCCGGTCTCCTGCGGCTTGTCGTCCATGGCGCACACTGTGCGTCACATCATCTGCCGATACGACGAACCACACCCCGGTTCGCGACGGCTTACGACCGGGTGACGTACATGGGGTTCACACCGATGGCCCCGGGTGTCACGCTGTGATCGTGAGCCGTATCGAAGTACGACGCGATGAAGACACGGTGGCGGCCGGCGCTCTCGTCGACCGGCTGCTCGACGGCCTGCCCCCCGAGGCGGTGCTCACCGACCCCGACGTCACGGCCTCCTACGCCAACGACATGGCGAGCTTCTGCCCGGCCGGCGCCCCGGCGGTGGTCGTCCTGCCCCGCACGGTCGAACAGGTGCAGCACGTCATGCGCACCGCCACCGCCCTGCGCGTCCCCGTCGTCCCGCAGGGCGCCCGCACCGGCCTGTCCGGCGCCGCCAACGCGACCGACGGATGCATCGTGCTCTCCCTGACCAGGATGGACGCCATCCTGGAGATCAACCCCGTCGACCGGGTCGCCGTCGTCGAACCCGGCGTCGTCAACGCCACCCTCTCCCGCGCCGTCGGCGAACACGGCCTCTACTACCCGCCCGACCCCTCCAGCTGGGAGACCTGCACCATCGGCGGCAACATCGGCACCGCCTCCGGCGGGCTGTGCTGCGTGAAGTACGGCGTCACCGCCGAGTACGTGCTCGGCCTCGACGTGGTCCTCGCCGACGGCCGCCTGATGTCCACCGGCCGCCGCACCGCCAAGGGCGTCGCCGGATACGACCTGACCCGCCTGTTCGTCGGCTCCGAGGGCTCCCTCGGCATCGTCGTGCGCGCGACCCTCGCCCTGCGGCCCAAACCGCCCGAGCAGCTGGTGCTGGCCGCCGAGTTCGCCTCCGGCGCCGCCGCCTGCGACGCCGTGTGCCGCATCATGGCCGGCGGGCACGTCCCCTCGCTCCTCGAGCTCATGGACCGCACGACGGTCAAGGCCGTCAACGACATGACCCGGATGGGGCTGCCGGAGAGCACCGAGGCCCTGCTGCTCGCCGCGTTCGACACCACCGACCCCGCCGCCGACCTCACCGCCCTCGGCGCGCTGTGCGAGGCGGCCGGCGCCACTCAGGTCGTACCGGCCGAGGACGCCGCCGAGTCCGAGCTGCTGCTCCAGGCCCGGCGTCTGTCCCTGGTCGCCCTGGAGGCGGTCAAGGGCACCACGATGATCGACGACGTGTGCGTGCCCCGCTCCCGGCTCGGCGAACTCATCGACGGCGTCGAGCGGATCGCCGAGAAGTACCGGCTCACCATCGGTGTCGTCGCCCACGCGGGGGACGGCAACACCCACCCGACCGTCTGCTTCGACGCCCAGGACCCCGACGAGTCCCGCCGGGCCCGCGAGTCCTTCGACGAGATCATGGCCCTCGGCCTGGAACTCGGCGGCACCATCACCGGCGAGCACGGCGTCGGCGTGCTGAAGAAGGAGTGGCTGGCCCGCGAGATCGGCCCGGTGGGCATGGAGATGCAGCGGGCCGTCAAACAGGTCTTCGACCCGCTGAACCTCCTGAACCCGGGCAAGCTCTTCTGACCCGCCGCCCTCCCGCGCACCCCGTGCCCTCACGGGGCGAGCAGCGCGGCCAGCCCGTCGTCCAGCCCGAGTTGTTCGCTCTCGCTGCCCGGCGGCACCACCCGCAGCGTCCGCTCCAGCCACGACGACAGCTGCGCCGTCGGCACCTCCAGCAGGGCGTCCCCGTCGGGCGAGCTCAGCGCCACCAGGACGACGCCGCGTCCCTCCGCCTTCGACGGCCACACCCGCACATCACCGTGCCCGCACGGCCGGAACACGCCTTCGATCAGCAGTTCGCGGGCGAACGTCCAGTGCACCGGCTGCTCGGACGTGGTGTGGAAGGCGATGTGCACGGCGTAGGGGTCGTCGGTGCGGTAGCCGAGCCGGGCCGATACCGGGACGTCCCGCTCCGGCGACAGGATGAGCCGCAGTTCCACTTCGCGCTCCACCACGATGTTCATGGCGCAGGTCCTCTCTCTCATGAACTCTCGTACAGGTGCCCGCGAGGGGCCGTCACCGGAGAGAGGGAGAAGGACCGGGAGCATTACGCGGCTTCGCGAAAGTTTTTTCGCGCTACCACATCGGTGCTCGAAAGGGGGGTGTCCGGCCGGACGGGCCCTGGTTCTTGCGCCCGTCTGATACATGTGGTGCCCCCGACCCACCCGCGAGCAGATACGGGACGACGGACATGAGCGCCCCCACCCCGGCCCCCGGCGACGACGCGCCGCGCGAAGGCTTTTACCCGGACCCGTCCATTCCCGGATACGTCCGGTACTGGAACGGTGCCGCCTGGGTACCGGGCACCAGCCGTCCGGCGCCGGACGGCGGCGGCGCGCCGCTCGCGCCGTCGGCGTCCGGCGGTGCCGGTTCCCCCGGTTCCGCCCCGGCGGTGCCCGCCGTCGAGGAGACCGGCCCGCACTTCTTCGACGAGGACCCGGTCGACGGGCCCGCACCGTCACCGTCGTCCTCGTCTCCGTCGCCTTCCCAGGTCCCTTCTCCGGCCTCTCCCTTCTCCCCGTCCCCCCTGCCGGCCGACTCGCAGCACGGCAGCCGGCCCGAGCCCGCCTCGGCATGGGGCGCCGACCGTTCCCACCAGTCCGGCTTCGGCGGCGACCAGGACCGCCGGGTCTCCTGGGGAGCGGACCCGAGAGTGGCGCACGCGTCGGGTCCGGCGGGCGGCGATTCCGCGGGCACGGGCGGTGCGCAGGCCGGTGCGGCGCCCGCGGGCAACGCGTTCGTGTTCTGCCCGCCGACGGCCGAGTCGCCGAGCGCGGACAGCGGGTCCGCCGGAGTCCCCGCGCCCGCCGCGGCCTCCGGCAGCGCGGTCGCGGACGAGGGCACCATGACCTTCCGTGCCGTCGGCCCGCGCCGGGATTCCGGCGCGGCCTCCTCCGGTTCCGGATCGTCCGGGCGTCCCGGGTTCGGGGCCGGGAAGGCCGCCGCCGCCCGTGCCGCACGCACGGCCTCCGGGCAGGCGGGGGACGAAAGTCCGGCCGCGGCACCGGTGTCCGGGCCGCAGCAGGCCTCCGCGGCCCCGGCCGTCCCGCCCCGGTCCGCCGCGCCGGAGCCCGCGTCCGTCC
>NZ_LIQT01000717.1 GCF_001418415.1 Streptomyces hirsutus | reverse complement strand
GGTGGGGGCTGCAGGGGCTGTGGCGCCTGCTGGGGCATCTGCTGCGGCCCCGACGAGGCTGCCGCCGGCATGGGCATCCCGCCGTCCGTGCCCACCGGAACCGGGGACGGGACGGCGGGGAGCGGCATGCCGATGCCGGCGGCCGGAGCGGCGGGGAGACCCGGCGCCCCTGTACCGGCGCCGATGGCCTGGGCGGCGAGGCCCTGGGTACCGGCGCCGTTGGTCTCGCTGAACAGGCGGTCTATCGCCGCCGTGCCCGAGCTGTAGCCGGTCCCTGTGGCCTGCTCGGGCACGGCGGCTCCCCTCCTGGAGGTCCCGTAGAGCACCTGTTCCAGGCCGGACACCAGGCGACGTACGTCCACCTGCGGACGTACCACGAGACGCAGGAAGCGGCTGGACGAGCCGATCTTGTTGCCGCACTCGCGGACCAGGAGCCGATGCTCGGTGAGCATGCGGTCCCGGACCACGGTGCCTTCGGCGCCCACGGGGAGGCGCACGAAGAGGAAGTTGCCCTGGGACGGGTAGACCGTCAGACCGGGCAGTGAGGAGAGCTGGCCGGACATGTCCATCCGGTCGCGGCGCACCTGGTGGAGGCTCTGCTGGTACTCGGTGCCGTGCTCCTTCAGCATGAACACCACGTGCTCGGCGAAGGAGTTGAGGTTCCACTTGGGCAGCATCGAGCGGACGCGGCCGGCGAGCGCGGGGTTGGCGACGAGATAGCCGAACCGGATGCCGTGCAGACCGAAGTTCTTGCCGAGGCTGCGCAGGACGATGACGTTGGGGCGCAGCATCGCCTCCTGCACCACCGACGGTTCCACCTCGGCGTCGGCGAACTCCAGGAACGACTCGTCGATCACCACCAGGTCCAGGTCGGCCATCGCGTCCATGAACTGCACGACCGCGTGCTTGTGCAGGAAGCCGCCGTCGGGGTTGTTGGGGTTGCAGATCACCGCGACCTTGGTGCCCCGCGCGCGGATGAACTCGGCGTACTGGGCGAGGTCGAGGGCGAAGCCGCCGGACTCCTGGAGCGGGAACATGTCGACCCGCTTGCCGGTCTCCATGGGCTGGTCGGTCCAGCGGCCGAAGGTGGGGACGGGGACGGCGAGGGACTCACGGACCAGCAAGTGGTCGATCCAGGTGATGAGTTCCGTCGAGCCGTTGCCCATCGCCACGCACTGCGGCGGGAGCTGGAGCAGGCTGCACAGTTCGGCCGTGATGGTGTCGGCGCTGCTCGGGTAGTACGTGATGATCTCGCGCAGCCGCGTCGCCATGTCCTCGAACATGGCGGGGGTGGGGAAATACGGATTGCACGGAATGCAGAAGTCCACCGGGCCGGCCCCGTCGCTCTCCCGAGCCAGCGCAGCCATCGAGGGGCTGTGCGCTGCGGTGCTGCGGAACAACGAGGTGACGTTGTCGGCCATGGAACCTCCGGGTGCGGCGGGCCCGGCGGGGAGGTTCCGGGCCCGTCATGCGTGGGTGGCCCGCGCGGGGGAGCGCGGGCCACTCGTACATACGGAGGGGGGTGTGGCGCTGTTCAACCGGTGTGAAAAAAGTGTGACGACATGAACCCTGGGCGTGTTGCATGCGTCACCCGCCCCGGGGCGGG
>NZ_LIQT01000716.1 GCF_001418415.1 Streptomyces hirsutus | reverse complement strand
GCCGACGTGGCCCGCCTGGCCGGCGTCTCGCGCGCGACCGTCTCCTACGTCCTGAACAATGCCGACGCCGTCCGGATCAGCGAGCCCACCCGCCGCCGTGTCCGCGAGGCCGCCAGGGAACTCGGGTACGTGCCGCACGCGGCGGCGCGCAGCTTACGCGCCGGGCACAGCCGCATGGTGCTGATGCCCGCCCCCGCCTTCCCGGTCGGCCCGGTCTACAGCCAGTTCATCAACGATCTCCAGGTGGCTCTCGGCCGCCTCGACTACACCGTCGTGCAGTACGGCACCGTCGGCGTGCACGACGACGAGGCCGCCCGCGCCTGGGCCGAGCTGCGTCCCGTGGCCGTGCTGGTCCCCGGCTCGGGACTCGGCCCCCGGGGCGTCGCCGTGCTCAAACGCTCCGGCGCGCGTGCCGTGGTCACCCTCGGCCCGGAAACCGTCGAGGGCGCGCACGCCCTGCTCATGGACCACGACGTCGTCGGCCACAGCGCCGGCGCGCACCTGTTCGACCAGGGACGGCGCCGCATCGGTGTCGTCGTTCCGCGCGAGTCCGGTCTGGAGGCGTTCTCCGCGCCCCGCCTCGCGGGAGTGCGTGCGGCCCTGCGCGGCACCGGCGCCACCGTCACCGAACTGGCCCTCGCCCACGACGAGGGCGCCGCCGCGAGGCTCGCCGCCCGATGGCGCGACCTCGGCCTCGACGCCGTGTTCACGTACAACGACGAGTACGCGATGCTGCTGATGCGGGCGCTGCAGGACGCCGGCGTCCGCGTCCCCGAGGAGACGGCCGTGGTCGGCGCCGACAACCTCATGCTGGGCCGGCTGCTGCGGCCCCGGCTGACCACTGTCCACCTCGACCTGCCGTCCGGCACCGAGCTCGCCGCACTCGTCGACCGCGCGGTGCGCGACCCGGCCGCCGCCCCCGAGGCGCACAAGGTGCTGGGCGCGTCGGTGATCCGGCGCGAATCCGGCTGACGCGGGCCGGCGCGGGTCGCCGCCGGGCGGTGCGGCCCGGTGCGGGGCGGGCGGACATGCGGCACGCGATCGCATCGTCGGATGATGGGGAGCCGGATCACCCCGGAGGGAGGGCGCCGAGGCACCGGTACGGCACGCCCCGCGCCTCTGGTGCTGCGTGACTAGGATGTTGCGTGGTCAACCATTTGGTACGCGTAAGGACAGCCGGGCTCGCGCTCGCGCGGAGCCCGGCGACCGATCGGAGAGCCGTCATATGCCGTTGCTCGACACCACGACCTGGCAGCCCCGTCCCCTCTCGGGCCCCGACCACACCGTTACGGAACCCGCCACCGGCGAACAACTGGCCACCGTCACCCTCGCCACCGGTGAGGACGTCGGGGTCGCCGCGGAAGCGGGCCGCGCCGCACAGGCCGAGTGGGCCAGGACCCCGCACTTCGTCCGTGCCGCGGTGCTCCGCAAGGCCGGCGACCTGTTCGGCGCGCACGCCGAAGAGCTGCGGCAATGGCTGGTCCGCGAGTCCGGCAGCATCACCGGAAAGGCCGACTTCGAACTGCACGTCGCCGCCCAGGAGTGCTACGAGGCCGCGGCCCTGGCCTCCCGCCCGGCCGGCCAGGTGCTGCCCACCGAGGGGCCCCGGCTGTCGTACACGCGGCGGGTGCCGGTGGGCGTGGTGGGCGTCATCGCTCCGTTCAACGCGCCGCTGATCCTGTCGATCCGCTCCGTCGCCCCGGCCCTCGCGCTCGGCAACGCCGTCGTCCTGAAGCCGGACCCGCGCACCGCGGTCTGCGGCGGGCTGGCGCTCGCCGCGGTGTTCGCCGAGGCGGGACTGCCCGAAGGGCTGCTGCACGTCCTGCCGGGCGGCGCGGAGACCGGCCAGGCGCTCGTCGCCGACCCGCGGATCCCCGTCATCTCGTTCACCGGTTCCACCGGGGCCGGCCGGCACGTCGGCGAGGCCGCCGGCCGTCACCTCAAGCGGGCCCACCTGGAACTCGGCGGAAACTCCGCGCTGGTCGTGCTCGAGGACGCCGACCTCGAGGCGGTGATCTCCACGGCCGCCTGGGGATCCTTCTTCCACCAGGGCCAGATCTGCATGACGACCGGACGCCACCTGGTGCATGCCTCGCTCTACGACGAGTACGTGGAACGGCTGGCGGCCAAGGCCGACTCGCTCGCCGTCGGCGACCCGCACCGCGAGCAGGTCCACCTCGGCCCGCTCATCGACCAGGGGCAGCTCGACAAGGTGCACGCCCTGGTCGGGGCCAGTACGGCCGGCGGGGCGAAACTCGCCGCGGGCGGGACCCACGACCGGCTGTTCTACCGGCCCACCGTCCTCGCGGACACCGACGACGACACCCCCGCCTACGCGGAGGAGGTCTTCGGCCCCGTCGCACCCGTACGGTCCTTCACCGGGGCCGACGAGGCCGCCGCCCTGGCCGCCGCGAGCCCCTACGGGCTCTCCCTGGGCATCGTCACCCGGGACGCGGCCCGCGGCCTGGACCTGGCGGAGCGCATCCCGACGGGGATCGTGCACATCAACGACCAGACCGTGAACGACGAGGCCGTCGCTCCCTTCGGCGGCGTCGCCGCCTCCGGCACCGGCTCCCGCTTCGGCGGCGACGCCAACCTGGACGCGTTCACCGACGTGCGCTGGACCACCGTGCGCGGGGACGTCGCGCAGTACCCGTTCTAGAAGTGGCCGGCCCGGAACCGCCCGTTCCGGACGTCGCGGCGATGCCCGGAGCCGGGGCGATGTCCGGAGCCGGGGCGATCACTCGCCCCGGCTCTGGGCGTCCGCCTTGCCGTCGCCCTGCGTCGCCTGCTGCTCGGCGATGGACTTGCGGACCTCGTCCATGTCCAGCTTCCGGGCCTGCCCGATGACGTCCGCCAGCGCGGCCTCGGGCAGCGCGCCCGGCTGCGCGAACACGGCCACCTGATCGCGGACGATCATCAGCGTCGGGATCGACTGGATGTTGAAGGCCGCGGCCAGCTCCGGCTGGGCCTCCGTGTCCACCTTGCCGAACACCAGGTCCGGGTTCTTCGCCGCCGCCTTGTCGTACACCGGCGCGAACTGACGGCACGGCCCGCACCAGGACGCCCAGAAGTCGATCAGAACGAACTCGTTCTCCGTGACCAACTGGTCGAAGTTCTCCTTGGTGAGCTCCACAGTGCTGCTCATCGTCTACGTCTCTCTTCCTGATAGCGGGGCGAGCCGTCGGTACAACCACGACCGGCCGGTCACGTATTCCGCGCCCCTACCCATGTGGCCACCACGCACACCACCCACCAGACTGGCGTCATGACGCAGACGCAAGCGGAATCGCCGGAATCGGAAGCCCTCGGCTACGACGTCGTCGTACTCGGCGCCGGGCCCGTCGGGGAGAACGTCGCCGACCGCACCCGAGCGGCGGGACTCTCCACCGCGATCGTGGAGAGCGAACTCGTGGGCGGCGAGTGCTCCTACTGGGCGTGCATGCCCAGCAAGGCCCTGCTGCGGCCCGTCCTCGCCCGGGCCGACGCCCGCCGCCTCCCCGGCCTGAGCGCGTCGGTGCGGGGGCCGCTCGACGCGGACGCGGTCCTGGCCCGCCGCAACGAGTACACCTCCCAGTGGAAGGACGACGGCCAGGTCCAGTGGCTCGAGTCCGTCGGCGTCGACCTCCACCGCGGCGTCGGCCGACTCACCGGCCCGCGCACGGTGACCGTCACCGCCCCCGACGGAACGCGGCGCGTCCTCACCGCCCGGCACGCCGTCGCCGTCTGCACCGGCAGCCGCGCGCTGCTGCCCGGCCTGCCCGGACTCGACGAGGTCGCGCCGTGGACCAGCAGGGAGGCCACCAGCGCCCAGGCCGTGCCCGGCAGGCTGATCGTGGTCGGCGGTGGTGTCGTCGCCACCGAGATGGCCACGGCGTGGCAGGGGCTCGGCTCCCGGATCACGCTCCTGGTACGTGGCAAGGGCCTGCTGGCCCGCATGGAGCCCTTCGCCGGGGAACTGGTCGCCGAGGCGCTCACCGAGGCCGGCGCGGACATCCGTACCGGCACCTCCGCCACCTCGGTGACCAGGGAGAACGGTGTCGTCGTGGTCGTCACCGACACGGGGGAGCGGATCGAGGCCGACGAGATCCTCTTCGCCACCGGCCGGGCCCCGCGCACCGACGACATCGGCCTGGAGACCGTCGGTCTGGAACCCGGCTCCTGGCTCACCGTGAACGACAGCCTCCAGGTGACCGGCCAGGACTGGCTCTACGCGGTCGGTGACGTCAACAAGCGTGCCCTGCTCACCCATCAGGGCAAGTACCAGGCCCGTATCGCCGGCGCGGCCATCGCCGCCAGGGCCGCGGGGGAGCCGGTGGCCGACCGCGCCTGGGGCGCGCACGCCGCCACCGCCGACCACGACGCCGTCCCCCAGGTCGTGTTCACCGATCCGGAGGCGGCCTCGGTGGGCCTCTCCCTGGCCGAGGCGGAGGAAGCGGGGCACCGCGTCCGCGCCGTCGACGTCGACCTGGCCTCGGTCGCCGGCGCCGGACTGTACGGCGAGGGTTACACGGGCCGCGCCCGCATGGTCGTCGACCTCGAGAGCGAGACCCTGCGCGGCGTCACCTTCGTCGGCCCCGGCGTGGGCGAACTCCTCCACTCGGCCACCTTCGCGGTGGCCGCCCAGGTACCGGTCGCCCGCCTGTGGCACGCGGTCCCGTCGTACCCGACGATCAGCGAGGTGTGGCTCCGGCTGCTGGAGGCGTACCGGGACGCCTGAGGGCCCGGAGGGGCGGGCGTGGAGGGGTTTCCTCCGCCCCGCCCGCGCCCGGTCACGGCAGTTCGAAGCCCAGCGCCCGCGCGGCCTCCTCCGGCGTCGGCTGTGCCCAGCGCTCCGCCACCGCCTGATGGGACGACAGCGAGCGCGGTTCCGCCCGGTCGAGGTAGAGCGTGCCGTCGAGGTGGTCCGTCTCGTGCTGCACGATCCGGGCGGGCCAGCCGCCGAACACCTCGTCCACCGCCCGCCCGTGCTCGTCCTGCCCGGTCAGCCGCACCTCGGCGTGCCGCGCCACCACCGCCTGGTACCCGGGGACGCTCAGGCACCCCTCGAAGAACGCCGCCCGCCCGCCGCCGACCGGCGCGTAGACCGGATTGACCAGCACCCGGAACGGCTGCCGCACCCGCCCGCGCGCCACCGCCACCTCCTCCGTGACGGGCGCCGGGTCCTCGATCACCGCGATCCGCAGTCCCACCCCGACCTGCGGCGCTGCCAGCCCGACTCCCGGCGCGGCGTGCATGGTGACCCGCAGTGCCTCGACGAACCGGGCCAGCAGTGCGGGCTCCAACTGGCCGTCGAAGGGTTCGGACGCCCGCCGCAGCAGCGGGTCCCCGGCCGCGACGATGGGCAACGGCCCGTCACCGGAGAGAAGTTGCTCGACCCGCTCGGCCAGGGGCGCACGATCGTTCGGAGTTCCCATCGAGTCAGGATGCCATGCGTCCGACGGACCGCCGCCGCCATGAGTGGCGCAGCTCACACAGACGTCCCGGGAACTCGGCGCCCCGCCGCCCCGACCACTGGAGCAGCACCACGGCCGCCAAGAAGCCCTCGGGAGAAGCCCACCGATGACCACCGCCCCCTCGACCAGCGCGGACGAGGCCACCCAACCC
>NZ_LIQT01000715.1 GCF_001418415.1 Streptomyces hirsutus | reverse complement strand
CGCGCGCATGCGCGCGGGCGACGACTCGGCGTACGAGGAGCTGTACCGGCGTCACGCGGAAGCGGTGCGCCGGTACGCCGGTACGTGCTGCCGGGACGCCCACACCGCGGACGACCTGACCGCCGAGGTCTTCGCCCGCGTGCTCCAGGCGGTGCGCGGCGGTTCGGGCCCCGAGCACGCCGTACGCGCGTACCTGCTCACGACCGTACGACGGGTGGCGGCGTCCTGGACCCGGTCGGCGAAGCGCGAGCAACTGGTCGACGACTTCGCGGCCTTCGCCACCCAGGCCGCGCGCCTTCCGCACGTGTCCGACACCGATGCCCTGGACCTGGGCGCGGACGTACGGGCGATGCACGAGGCCGAGCAGTCCATGGCCATGCAGGCGTTCAGGTCGCTGCCGGAGCGCTGGCAGGCGGTGCTGTGGCACACCGAGGTCGAGGACGAGTCGCCGAGCACGGTCGCCGTGCTCTTCGGCCTGGACGCCAACGGCACCCGCGTCCTGGCCAGCCGCGCCCGTGAGGGCCTGAAGCAGGCGTACCTCCAGGCGCACGTCAGCGCGACCCTCACCGACGACGAGGAGTGCGCCCGCTACGCCGACCAGCTCGGCACGTACGCGCGCGGCCGGCTGCGCACCCGCGCCGAACGGGGACTGCGGGGGCACCTGGACGCATGCGCGCGGTGCCGGCTGGCGGCCGTCCAGGTCCAGGAAGTCGCCGGCGGCATCCCCTCCCTGGTGCCCGTGGCCGTCATCGGCTGGTTCGGCGCCGCCGGGTACGCCAAGGCGGCCGGTCTCCTCGCCGGAGGCACGGCCGCCGCGGGAGCGGCGGGCGCGGCCGGTGCGGTCGGCACCGGTGGCTCGGGCGGAGCGGTCGGCGCGGCGGCCTCGGAGGGGCTGGCCGCACCGGTGAAGGCGGGCCTGGCGGCCGGTGTGGTCGCGGTGGCGACGGCGGCGGCCCTCGCCTTCGCCCTCTCGGGCGACGAGAAACCCTCCGAGGAGCCGAAGGCCGCCCCGCCCGCCTCGTCCCCCGTGCTCCGCGAGGAGCCCTCACCGCCCTCGGA
>NZ_LIQT01000714.1 GCF_001418415.1 Streptomyces hirsutus | reverse complement strand
GCCCCGGTCACTTCGGACAGGGGCCGTCCGACCGGGTCCTCCCAGGCCCGTCCAGAACGTGGACACCCCCGGTGTTCCCGCTGCCATCGCCCTTCTCCGCAAGCCGCGACCGCAAGCCGCGGCTGCATCGTCACCCGCCTCCGACGGTGCCGCAGCCTACCCACGACGGCACCGTTGGCAGCGATAACAACATCTGTCACGGTTCCCACCGTCGTGCTCCACGGGACGGCCATGTCGTGCCCCGGACACCGGAGGACGGGATCGCCGACGGCCGGGAGGGCGACGGGGTATCCCCGCCCAACGGACCGCCCCCGTCCGACGGACCGCCTTCACCCCTGCGGGCCGCGCCGGCCCCCTCCTGATCCACCCGTACGGCCGACTGCTGCGCGCCGGACGTCCGCACCGGATCCTGGCGGGGAGCCTGCACTACTTCCGTGTCCATCCGGCCCAGGGCGGACCGGTTGGAGCGGATCGCCGCCATGAGCCTCAACACCGTGGACACCTACGTCCCGTGGAACTTCCACGAGCCGCACCCGGGTCTGTTCCACTTCACCGCCGGACACGACGTCGAGCCATCCTCGGTGCCGACGGCTCGGTCAGCGTCTGCATGGCCCACGGCGGCACGAACTTCGGACGGTGGGCCGGAGCCCACCACGACGGCGACACGCTCCAGCCGACCGCGACCAGCTACGACTCCGACGCGCCGATCGCCGAACAAGGGGCGCTCACCCCGAAGTTCCACGCCTTCCGGGACCTCCTGCACACGGCTACCGGAGCACCGCGACGTCCGCTGCCCGCCGACTTGCCCCTGCTGTCCTCCCGCACGGCCCCCGTCACCGCCGAAGCCGCTCTGCTGGGGGCGCTCCGCGTGGTCTCCGACCTGATCGCGAGCCCGCCACACGCGTCTGCTCTCGCGTGCCCGGGAGACATCCGCCCAGCCGGAGATCCGGCCGACCGCCCGCTCGGCGAAGACGCGCACCGCTTCCTCGGGGACGGCGCCGCCGCTGTCGGGGACAAGGACCAACCGGTCTGCGGTCGGGTCGTAGGCGATCGGATCACCGGGCTCCTGGAAGTGCACCGCCATCCGCGCGCCGGCCCGGTAGGCGTCCAGCCCCGCCCGGCAGTACGCGACCATCGGCTCCGGCAACGCGTCGAACGCGAACCAGTCCATGCCGTCGCACACCACGGGTTCCCTCACCTGCGGGGTGCCGTACCAGCGCCTCACCTCGAAGAAGGCCCCGACGCGCGCCCCGCCGACGGGGGCGCGATGGCGCACGGTGACGGCCGCGCGGACATCAGCCGGGTCGACCAGGACGCTGGTCTCCTCCCGGGTCTCGCGCACCAGCGCCGTGACCATGTCCTCCCAAGGGCCGTCCAGATGCCCGCTGGGCAGGTGCCAGCAGCTCGCCGCATACACGTCACCGGCCCGGCGGGAGAGCAGCACCTCGGGGCCCCGTCGTGCCGTCGCGCAGCGCGATCAGGTGGACGTCCAGCGGCTCGGTGTGCCGCGGACCGCCGGTCACGCGTCATCTCCAGGGCGGCGCGCGAGCAGCACGGTGAACACCGCGCTCTCCTTCGACACCCCGCCACGCACATGCTCCTGCCGCGGTGGGAGGGGCTCGCCCGGGACGGAGGGAGAGGGAGGCTGGTGGGGTGGGTCATCGGGGATCTCCGCTGTCACCGGGGAAGCGGGGAAGCTGCCAGGCCAGGGCACCGCACGGGCTGGTCACCCGCTGGACGCCGTCGGCGTCGATGCGGAGCCGGTACGCGACGGGTTCGCCGGCCGCCCGCCACCGGGCGGCG
>NZ_LIQT01000713.1 GCF_001418415.1 Streptomyces hirsutus | reverse complement strand
CCCTGGCTCTATCTCGCCCCCGCCCTCGTCGTCCTCGGCGGGCTGCTCGCCTACCCCGTCTACCAACTCGGCCTGATCTCGCTCTTCCACTACACCCAGGCACAGGTCAGCGGCGGCGAACCGACCACCTTCCGGGGCCTGGGCAACTACACCGAACTCCTCGCCGACGAGCAGTTCTGGCAGGTGCTGCTCACCACCGTCCTGTTCGCGGCGGCCTGTGTGGTCTCCACCCTGGCCGTGGGCTGCGCACTCGCCGTGCTGCTCACCCGGGTGCGCGCCGTTCCCCGGCTCGCGCTGATGCTGGCCGCGCTCGGCGCCTGGGCGACCCCGGCCGTCACCGGCTCCACGGTGTGGCTGCTCCTCTTCGACGCCGACTTCGGCCCGGTGAACCGGATACTGGGCCTGGGCGACCATTCCTGGACGTACGGGAGGTACAGCGCCTTCCTCCTCGTCCTGCTCGAAGTCGTCTGGTGCTCCTTCCCGTTCGTGATGGTCACCGTCTACGCCGGCATCCGGGCCGTGCCCGCCGAGGTGCTGGAGGCCGCCGCCCTGGACGGCGCCTCGCAGTGGCGCGTCTGGCGCTCGGTCCTCGCCCCGATGCTCCGGCCGATCCTGGTCGTCGTCACCATCCAGTCGGTGATCTGGGACTTCAAGGTCTTCACCCAGATCTACGTCATGACGGGCGGGGGCGGCATCGCCGGCCAGAACCTGGTCCTCAACGTCTACGCGTACCAGAAGGCGTTCGCGTCCTCGCAGTACAGCCTCGGCGCCGCGATCGGCGTGGTGATGCTGCTGATCCTGCTCGCCGTCACGCTGGTGTACCTGCGGCTGCTGCGCCGCCAGGGGGAGGAACTGTGACGCTCGTGAGCCGGGACGGAGTGCGCCCGGTGCATCCCGTGCGCAGGTTCGTACGGCGTCCGTGGCGGCTCGCCGCCGAGGCGACCGCGCTGGCGGTCGCGGCGGTGGTGGCCTTCCCGCTGTACTGGATGGTGCTGAGCGCCTTCAAACCGGCCGGCGAGATCGAATCGGACCGGCCGCGGCCGTGGACCCTGACCCCCACCCTGGATTCCTTCCGACGGGTGTTCGGGCAAGGGGAATTCGGCCGGTACTTCCTCAACAGCGTGGTCGTCGCGGTCGCCGTGGTGCTCGCCTCCGCGCTGATCGCCTTTCTCGCGGCGACCGCCGTGACGCGATTCCGGTTCCGTATGCGGACCACTCTGCTGATCATGTTTCTGGTGGCTCAGATGGTGCCCGTGGAGGCGTTGACGATCCCGCTGTTCTTCCTCATGCGGGACGCGGGCCAGTTGAACACGCTGTGGTCGCTGATCCTGCCGCACATCGCGTTCTCGCTGCCGTTCGCGATCTGGATGCTGCGGGGGTTCGTGAAAGCCGTTCCCGAGGCGCTGGAGGAGGCCGCCTACATCGACGGCGCGAGCCGTGCGCGGTTCCTGTGGCAGATCCTTTTTCCGCTCGTTCTGCCGGGGCTGGTGGCCACCAGTGTGTTTTCCTTCATCTCCACCTGGAACGACTTCCTGTTCGCGAAGTCCTTCATCATCAGCGACATCTCGCAGTCGACGCTGCCGATGGCCCTGCTGGTCTTCTACAAGCCGGACGATCCCGACTGGGGCGGCGTGATGGCGGCCTCCACGGTGATGACGATTCCGGTGCTGGTCTTCTTCGTACTCGTGCAGCGACGCCTGGTCTCCGGACTGGGCGGCGCGGTAAAGGACTGATGTGACCGACGTGAACGACGTGAACGACGCGAACGAAGTGGCCGAAGTGGCCGAGGAAAACGGCGGGACCGACGTGATGTCACCGGTGGAACCGGCACTCGTTCCCGCGCCGCGCACCGTCGAAGAGGCGGCGCCCGGCGGATTCCCGCTGACCCCGGACACCCCCCTGTGGGCGGGGCCCGGCACCGGGACCACCGAACGCTGGCTGCGCTCCACCCTCGGACCCGCCCTCGGCCTGCGGTTTCCCCCCGGCACCGAGGACACCCGCGACGGCCTGCGGCTGCGCCTCGACGACACCCTGGCCCCCGAGGCGTACCGGCTCGCCGTGCTGCCCGGCCGGGGCGTGGAGATCGCCGGAGGCGGCCCGGCCGGGGTGTTCTGGGGCGCCCAGACACTGCGCCAGCTGCTCGGCCCCGACGCATTCCGCAAAGCGCCCGTACGCCCCGGCGCCACCCGCACCGTCCCGCACCGGATCGTCGAGGACGAGCCCCGCTTCCGGTGGCGCGGACTGATGCTCGACGTGGCACGGCACTTCATGCCCAAGGAAGGCGTGCTGCGCTATCTCGATCTGATGGCCGCGCACAAACTCAATGTGCTGCACTTCCACCTGACGGACGACCAGGGCTGGCGCATCGAGATCGAGCGGTACCCGCGGCTGACGGAGACCGGCTCCTGGCGCGCCCGGACGAAACTCGGCCACCGCGCCTCGCCCCTGTGGAACGACACACCGCACGGCGGCCACTACACGCAGGACGACATCCGGGAGATCGTCGCCTACGCGGCCGAACGGCATATCGCCGTCGTCCCCGAAATCGACGTGCCCGGCCACTCGCAGGCCGCCATCGCCGCGTATCCGGAACTCGGCAACACCGATGTCGTCGACACCTCCTCGCTGACCGTCTGGGACACCTGGGGGATCAATCCGAACGTACTCGCCCCCACCGACACCACCCTGCGCTTCTACGAAGGGGTGCTCGAGGAAGTCCTGGAACTGTTCCCCGCCGACGCCACGGGGCCCTCCGCGTTTGCTTCGTCTTCGCCGTCTTCGCCGTCTTCGCCGTCCCCGTCGTTTTCGTCGTTCGTCCACATCGGCGGCGACGAATGCCCGAAGGACCAGTGGCGCGCCTCGGACGTCGCGCAGAAACGGATCGCCGATCTGGGACTGGCCGACGAGGACGCCCTCCAGCCCTGGTTCATCGGGCACTTCGCCGGCTGGCTCGCCGAGCGGGGCCGCCGGCTGATCGGCTGGGACGAGATCCTCCAGGGGGGCCTGGCCCCGGGCGTCGCCGTGTCCTCCTGGCGCGGCTACGCCGGCGGGGTCGCCGCCGCCCGCGCGGGGCACGACGTGGTCATGTGCCCCGAGCAGCACGTGTACCTGGACCACCGGCAGGACGCGGGCCCCGAGGAGCCGGTGCCGATCGGGTACGTGCGCACCCTGGAGGACGTCTACCGGTTCGAGCCCGTGCCGGCGGAGCTGACACCCGAGGACGCCGGGCGGGTGCTCGGCACCCAGGCCAACGCCTGGTCCGAGGTGACGGAGAACCAGGCGAGGGTGGACTACCAGGTCTTTCCCCGGCTCGCCGCCCTCGCCGAGGTCGCCTGGAGCGCGCTGCCCGCCCCCGCCGAACGGGACTTCGCGGGCTTCGAACGCCGGATGGCCGCCCACTACCGGCGACTCGACGCCCTCGGCGTCGCCTACCGCCCGCCCGCCGGACCGCTGCCCTGGCAGCGGCGCCCCGGCGTGCTGGGCCGCCCCATCGACGGCGCACCCCCGCAGCGGTAACTCTCCGCGCCGATGGCGCCCCCTCCGCACCGGTGACACCCTCCGGACCGGTGGCTCCCCCCCCGAACCGGTGGCGCGTGCCGGACCGGTGGCGCGTGCCGCCTCCGGAACCGGCCACGCACGGAAGTTCGTCCCCTCATCGAACGGCTCGCACGAAAAAGTCGCAGGAATCACCGAACGGTGCCCATTCGATCACACGGGCGATGAGGTGCGAAAACGGGTCAAGTGGTCTGTGAGGTGGGTGAACGCCTCCTAGCGGACCCCTGTCTTCGGCGCTCGCGAAGATGTGCCAGAGTTGCCACGTCCGCCCTGTCAGGTCGTACCGTACGGCTGCAACAGGTGGGACCAGGTGGGGCCGCGGGAAGGGGCAGCCGGTTTTGAGCACGCACGCACCGCAGGCGGCGCAGGCCGTGACGCTGCCCACGACGCTGGACGAGGCGGTGGCGGCGCTGACCGCCATGCCCGCCGCCGTGCCCGTCGCGGGCGGCACCGATCTGATGGCCTCCGTCAACTCCGGGCAGCTCAGACCGACGGCGCTGGTCGGCCTCGGCAGGATCAGCGAGATCCGCGGCTGGCAGTACCAGGACGGCCACGCGCTGCTCGGCGCCGGCCTCACCCACGCCCGTATGGGCCGCCCCGACTTCGCCGCCCTCATCCCGGCGCTCGCCGCCTCCGCGCGTGCCGCCGGACCGCCGCACATCCGCAACGCGGGCACCCTGGGCGGCAACATCGCCTCCGCCGCCCCGACCGGCGACTCGCTGCCCGTGCTGGCCGCGCTCGAGGCGACGCTGATCATCGCGGGCCAGGGCGGAGCCCGCCGGGAGATCCCGGTGTCGCACCTGCTGGCCGGGATGGACATGCTGCGGGCCGGTGAACTCATCGGCTACGTGCGCGTGCCGCTGCTGCACGCCCCGCAGGTCTTCCTGAAGGCCACCGGCCGCACCGGCCCCGGCCGCGCGGTCGCCTCCGTCGCCCTGGTGCTCGACCCCGGCCGGCGCGGTGTCCGCTGCGCGGTGGGCGCCATAGCGCCGATGGCGCTGCGGCCCCTGGATGCCGAGCAGTGGGTCGCCCAGCTCATCGACTGGGACAACAACCGCGCGCTCGTGCCGGAGGCGCTGGAAGCGTTCGGGGAGTACGTCGCCGCGGCCTGCATCCCCGATCCGGCCCCCGACGAGGACGGCTCCGTCCCGTCGCTGCCGCCCGCGGTACTGCACCTGCGGCGCACCGTCGCCGCACTGGCCCGACGAGCACTGGGGAGGGCGCTGTCGTGACCGACGACCAGCACGGAGAGGGCACGTCCGGCACGTCCCGCAACGGCGGCAGCCGCTGGGACCCGCTGCCCCAGGGGGACTACGACGACGGCGCCACGGCCTTCGTGAAGCTCCCCGAGGGGGGCATCGACGCCCTGCTGGACTCGATGGAGAGCCCGCTGGCCGCGCCCGGCCACGGCTATGTGCCGCCGCCCATCACGGTCACCCCCGCCTCCACGGCGGGCACCGACCCCGCGGCCACCGGCAGCTGGGCGGCGCCGGGCACCGGAGCGCCGGGCGCCCCCGTCGACGGCGCCCAGTGGCACGACCCGCAGGCGGGCCGGCCGGGGGAGGACCCCGGGGCGCGCGCGGCGCAGCAGCACGGCGGCCAGGACCGGTTCACGTACGACCCCGGGGCCTCCGGGCAGTGGCACTTCGAGGACACGCCCGGCGCGGGCGACCCGGCACCGGGTTCCGACGTGACCGGCCAGTGGTCGATCCCCGTCGCGGGCGGCGACCTCCCGGACGAGTCCGGTGAGTTCACCACCTCCGCGCTGGCCGAGCAGTGGGGAGCCGTCCCGCCGGTCACCCCGCCCCCCACC
>NZ_LIQT01000712.1 GCF_001418415.1 Streptomyces hirsutus | reverse complement strand
TGGCTCAGTACGCCCGGCCGCG
This sequence comes from Streptomyces hirsutus, assembly GCF_001418415.1. Lineage (GTDB taxonomy): Bacteria > Actinomycetota > Actinomycetes > Streptomycetales > Streptomycetaceae > Streptomyces > Streptomyces hirsutus. The sequence continues at coordinate 2,435 of NZ_LIQT01000712.1, read as the reverse complement.
CATCCTGCGCCACCACACCAGGGCCCCGCCGATCAGCAGGATCCCGAAGGCTCCCGCCCCCGCGGACGCGGCGATCAGGGTGGTGTCGTCGGAGCCCCCGGCCCCGGCCGGCCGCAGCGCGTCACCGAGCTGGTTGCGTACGTCGTTGCCGCTGTCCACGCCCTCGGCGAGCGGACCGCGCGACCCCTCCGTCGGGGTGGCCAGATACGGGAACGAGGCGCCGAACTCCTTGTCGTTGGCGTCGACCGCGTCACCGAGGTCGTTCGCCGCGCCGACCAGCTCGCCCTCGACGACCTGGAGCGCCGCGTCGATCACGTCGTCCGTCAGCCGGCGTCCGTTGGGGAAGCCCGCGTTGTCGCCGTCCAGCACACCGAGCCGCTTCGGTTCGGCCGCCGGCTCGATCGACGTGTTGAGGCGCAGCATCTCCGACGGCGTCACGTGCGGCGGCTGGTTGAGCCCTTCGACACCCTTGAGGAAGACGTCGACGAGGTCGTCGCGCGGCTCGGCGGGCGCCTCGATCTTGTAGATCGCCTCGATGAGCTTCGGCAGTTCCGGATTCGTGACGTTCTTCAGGAACTGCGCGTCGTCCCACGGCGCGGACGCGTTGAACGTGTCCTTGTCCTTCAGCGGGTTGACGACCTCGTTCACCAGCGGATTGCCCAGCCGCGACACCTGGGTGAACTGCCCCTTGGCGTTCTTGCGCTGGGTCGTGGACCAGATGCCGACGACCGGCTGCTCCGCCGACTCGGTGATCATGTCCGTCGGCACCTGGAGGGCCAGCGAGTTGACGTTGTACCCCTTGAGGGTGTCGTTGCCGACCTCGGAGAGGTTCCCGCCGTACAGCAGGTCGAAGACGCGCAGGTCCAGGAAGAACGGGTCGTCGGCCTGCCCGGCGAACGTCGTGGCGCCGCCCGCCAGCTCATGCACGGCCTGCTTGCGGAGCGTGTCGTAGTCCGGCATGGACGCCTTGCCGACGTTCGAGGGCGCCACCGGGACGTCGTCCGCGATCTTCGTACGGGACACCAGGTGCTGGTCCTTCAGCTTCAGCAGCTCGATGTCGTAGGTCTGCGTGATGTTGAGGTCCGGGTCGTCCAGGGCGGTGACCGGGCCCGTGTTGTAGAGGAACGTCTTCTCGTTCTTCGTATGGGTCCTGAAGGTGTAGCGGAACAGCAGCTCGCCCTGCGCGTCGCCGTTGGTGTCGATGTGAAGGTCGTACTGCGCGTCCTCGGCGAACGTGAAGAAGTTCGGTCCGCCGGCCGGCTCCTCGAACGGGATCCAGTTCGCGATGATCGTCGTCGTGTCCGGCTTGTCGGGACTGACGAACGCGTACAGGTCGGTGTTGTCGTACTGCGGAGTGCCCGAGATCAGCGGGGCCTCCCGGTGGCTGGAGGCGGAGGCCGCCCCCGGTTCCAGCGCTGCCGTGCCGGCGGCGGCGAGCCCACCGGCGGCCAGCGCGCCACAGATCAGGGTCGCGAGGCTCCTGCGTCCCGCGCCGGTCCTGGAGTTAGGTGTCATGCCGTCCGTCCTCAGTGCCAACTTGCCTTACGCACCGGGATTCGGAGCCGTGCCCGGACCGGATTGGTCGGAAGACGAAAACGTTCCGACGGGTCCGCCGCGGCTGAACACCCGTAGCATTTCTCGCTGTCCGACCCGCGTTTTCGGTCCGCTGATCCGTAATTACCCTCCGGAGGCGCGCTCGCTGCGCATGCCTCGGGTGACCGGGTGGCCCCAAGGGGCCGGGAGAGGGGGGTGCGCGTTGGAGGCGGACGAGCTTCTGGTGCGGGTGGCAGGGGGCGACCAGAAGGCATTCGAGGCGCTGTACGGACTGGTGTCCGGGCCGGTGTACGGACTGGTGCGAAGAGTGGTGCGCGACCCCGCCCAGTCGGAGGAGGTCGTCCAGGAGGTGCTGCTCGAGCTCTGGCGCTCCGCCGCCCGGTTCGACCCCGAGCGGGGCAGCGCGCTGTCCTGGGTGCTCACCCTCGCCCACCGCCGGGCCGTCGACCGGGTGCGCAGCGCCCGCGCGGCAGGCGAGCGCGAGCAGCGCGAAGCCGCCCGGCGCGGCAGCGAGCCCGCGTTCGACCAGGTCGCCGAGGAGGTCGAGGCCGGCCTCGAACGCGNNGCAGCGGCAGTCGGTCACCCTCGCCTACTACGACGGTTACACCTACCGCGAAGTGGCCGAGCGGCTCTCCCTGCCGCTCGGTACGGTCAAGACACGCATGCGCGACGGCCTGACCCGACTGCGCCACTGCCTGGGAGGTGCCGCATGAGCTTCCTGGACCGGCTGTTGGGCCGAGGGGGCCGCGGAGATCTCCACTCGCTGGCCGCCCCCTACGCGCTCGACGCACTCGAACCCGCCGAACGCATCCGTTTCGAGAGGCATCTGACGACCTGCCGCCGCTGCACCGCCGAGGTACGCGTCCTCGCCGAGGACGCCG
>NZ_LIQT01000711.1 GCF_001418415.1 Streptomyces hirsutus | reverse complement strand
CGCGGGCCCCGGCCGGCCGGGCGGCTGGCGCCACCCCGGATCCGAGCCCGGCTGGCTTTCCGCCTCCTACTACCAGCACATCGGCCGCGTGCTCGAACAGGGCAAGTTCGACCTGATGTTCCTCCCGGACATCCTGTCCGTGCCGGACCGCCTCGGCGGCAGCATGGACAGCCAGCTGCGCTACGGCGCCCTCGGCTCCCTGCGGCTCGACCCGACGCCCGTGTTGTCGGCGGTCGCCGCAGCCACCACCCACCTCGGCCTCGCCGCCACGATCTCCACCAGCTACTTCGACCCCTTCCCGGTGGCGCGCTCCCTCTCCACGCTGGACCACCTCAGCGACGGACGCGCCGCCTGGAACGTGGTGACCTCCTTCCAGGACTCCGAGGCCCGCAACTTCGGCGAGGACCGGCACATCGACCGCGACCAGCGTTACGCGCGGGCCGACGAGTTCCTCGAGGTGGCCTGCAAGCTCTGGGACAGCTGGGAGGACGACGCCCTCGTCTTCGACGCCGAGACCCCGCTGTTCGCCGACCCCGACCGGGTCCACAGCATCGACCACAAGGGCGACTGGTTCACCGTCCGCGGCCCGCTGAACACCCCGCGCTCGCCCCAGGGCTACCCGGTGATCATCCAGGCCGGCGCCTCCCCGAAGGGCCGCGACTTCGCCGCGCGCTGGTCGGACGTCATCTTCTGCAGCCACGCCTCGCTGGAGTCGGCCAAGGACTTCTACCAGGACATCAAGGCCCGCGCCGTGGCCCACGGCCGCCGTGCCGAGGACGTCAAGATCCTCCCCATGGCGACCCCCATCATCGGCCCCACCACCGAGGCGGCCCGGGAGACCGAGGCGCGCCTGTTCGAACTGGTCCCGCCGCTGGCCGGCCTGTCCACCCTCGCCTACCACCTGGACATCGACCTCTCGGAGCTGCCGCTCGACGAGCCGCTGCCCGACGTCGACGTCCCCGGCGTCCAGGGCCACTACCAGGAAGTCGTGGAGATGACCCGGCGCGAGGGCCTGACCCTGCGCGAGCTGGGCAAGAAGTACGGCGGCCGCACCGAGGGATCGTTCGTCGGCACCGCCGCCGAGGTCACCGACGGCATGGCGCAGTGGTTCACCGAGGGCGCCTGTGACGGCTTCACCATCGGGTCCGTCCACACCCCGGGCGCCTTCGAGGACTTCGTCCGCCAAGTCGTGCCCGAGCTCCAGAACCGCGGCCTGTTCCGCACGGAGTACGAGGGCAGCACCCTGCGTGACCACCTCGCCCTGGACCGCCCCGAGACCGGGCAGTGGCACGACCGCCGCCACGGCAACGCCGACGGCGACAACGGCTGACCCCGCCCTCGTACACCGGAACCCGCACAACGACGCCAAGGACCTCACGGCATGACAGCAGCAGGCGACATCACGAGCATCACCGGCCGCACCACCGACACCCCGGGGCGCCTGCTGGTGACCGCCCGGACGAACCACTTCGTCTCCGACGCCCGCACCGGCCCGGGAGAGGCCGTCCAGGCAGGAGAGCTGCTGCTGTCCTCCCTGGCCTCCTGCTCCCTGAGCAACATCCAACTCCATGCCGAGGAACGCGGCTCGGGCCTGACCGGGGGCCGGGCCGAGGTCAGCTACCAGCGGGACCCGCAGGACCCCACCCGCTACGCGTACCTGCGGATCGAGCTGCTGCTCGAGGGAGTCGACCAGGACGAGGCCGATGTCCTGGTCGGGCTTTTCACCGACAGTTGCCCGATCTACAACACCCTGCGCCGGGGCGGCCACGTCGAGGTGGCCGCCCCGGCGCAGGGT
>NZ_LIQT01000710.1 GCF_001418415.1 Streptomyces hirsutus | reverse complement strand
TGATCAGATGGATCTTCGACCCGTACTTGCCCCGGTCGACAGACATCCCACGCAGGTAGCGCGTCAAGCGGCCTGTGCCGGAAGGTCTCCTCCAGGCTGGTTAGGAAAGGCCTTTTCCTCTTCGTAGTACTCGCCGTGTTGGAGGCAGTGGAAGAGCATCCCCACGAAGCGGTTGAAGAGGTTGCGCTGTGCGGCGATGTGGCGGTCACCTGCTTCTTTGCGACGGTCGTAGTGGGCTCTGGCGCCCGGGGAGGCGGTCAGGGAGGCGAAGGCCCAGACATAGCCGACGGCGGCCAGCCGCTGGTTCTTGACCCTGCGGGCCATCACCGTGCAGCTCTTGCCGCTTGCCCGGGTGACTGGTGCACTGCCGGCGTATGCCTTCATCGCTCCGGCGGTCGTGAAACGAGCCCGGTCATCGCCGATCTCGGCCAGGACCCGGGCTCCGGTGAGGGATCCCAGGCCCGGAAAGCTGGAGACGATCGGGGCGTCCGGATGCTGCTCGAAAGTCTCCCTTGTGGCGGCTTCGAGCTGGTCGGCATTGGTGCAGGCTGCTTCCAGCTGCCGCAACAAGGCGGTGGTCTGCCGGCCGTAGGCATCCTCGACCTGAGGTGGCTGGTGGAGGTACTCGCGGTGGAGGACCTCGTGGAGCCGGTCGGCCTCGGCTTCGATGCCGCGCAGGCGTCCGGCCTGCTTGAGCAGTGACTGCAGACGTCGGCGTGTGAGGCGGGCCGCCGCTGTGGGCGTCGGCGCCGCGGCCAGGATAGTCCGGGCCTCGGGCGAGCAGATTCCCTCTCGTTTGTCAGCGAAGGCGGCAAGGATTGCAGGGTAGAACTCGCGCAGCTGAGAGCGGAGTTTGTTGTGGGCCTGGACGCGGTCCCAGACGGCGTCCTGCTGAGCTCGTGCCAGCACCGCAATCGCCTGGGCCAGCTCGGAATCCTTCGGCAGAGGCCGGTGGGCGGCCATGTCGGTGCGCAGGATGTTCGCCAGGGCAGCAGCGTCGATGGCGTCCGACTTCTTCCTCGCGACTGAGTGTCGGTCTCGATAGCGGGCCACAGCCAGCGGATTGATCGCGAACACTGGGCGTCCCGTCGCGCGCAAACAGGCGACCAGTAGTCCCCGGGACGTCTCGATCGCGACCGGGATCGGGTGATCCTTGCTGTCTCCGTGCTCGGTCAGCAGATCCGTGAGCCGGGTGAATCCAGCAGCATCGTCGCTGATTCGCAGCTTGGCGAGCCGTTTTCCGCCGGCGTTTACGAGCGCGACATCGTGGTGGTCTTCTGCCCAGTCCACCCCGCAGAACACCGGCACTGGTAACCCTGCGATTTCCATTATGTTCTCCCTGGTGATCCGCTGTTTCTGCAGGCCAGAGCCTGTGCGGGATGCGCGTGCTCCCTAATGGAAGTGCTCGAGGCACAACATCCCACCAGCCGTTCGCAACCCCAGCGAACTGCACGGTCCTTCGTCTTCGTGAGAGCTCACAGGCTCGCGACGCGATGAAAGGTGCCCCGTGCGGTTGGCTCAGGCCACGACCATCGAAGCGCTCGGTGCGAACCGCCTGGTGACGTGATCTGAACTGGTCCTGCTGAGACCCATTCGGAGGGCTTTTGTCCTCGCGAGGTACTGCTGTGCTCGCGAAGATGGGAGGCTGCGAACGGTTCCGGCCGGAACCAGATCGCTCTCAGTAGAGGGCTTCCTGCCCAGGTGGCGGATGAGATCTTCGTCCTGACCGGAACCGCTGCTGAAGCGAGCCTCGCGGTCTGTCGAAAGAGCTCTCACTCCGGATTCGGATAGCAATGACTCGCTTCGCTGCCCATTAGGATTCGGACCCGTCAG
>NZ_LIQT01000071.1 GCF_001418415.1 Streptomyces hirsutus | reverse complement strand
ACGTTAAACGCCAAGCTGAGAGCCTGTGCGAGTTCGTTCAGGATCACCTCGTGTGCGTACAACACAGGCTTCCACCGCCATGGTTCAGACCGACGGTACGCGCACGACCGCCCATGAGCAGCACGGTTTCTGTGCCCTGATGGCACAGCCATCTGACGCGGGCGGCAGGCTCCCCGTCGAACCGCGCAGCGCCTTCCAGGTGGGTCGCGTCCCAAGTGAGTGTCTAATACTCCAGCTGTAGATCGTGATCTTGCTGGCGGGAGCCGCAGGCCAGAGCACAGGCACCCCTTCCCGCAGGGGGTTTCTCGGGTGTGAGGTCAATCCAGGTCTGGCCAGCTCAGGAGGTTCTCCAGGGTGGCGCGGTCACCCTCGCTTCGCAGGTTGTCCAGGGGGAGGCGGCCGTGCAGGGCGAGCAACAGGTTGCTTGCCGATCCGTGGACGTCGGCGTCCGTCTCGTGTTGGCCGTCGATGAGGTGTGAGCCCGACTCCGTCAGGTCGATCAGCCATGACTCGCCTTCAGCGGCGTGCAGGCCGATCCGGGTCGGCTCGTGCGGCCAGGGGCCGGCGGTGCCATGGCTGACGCCGATGAACTCGGCGATGCCGTCGAGTGCGACAACAGCCGGGATGGGCTGGGGAGTTCCGGTGGCTAGCTGGGCGTCGAAGGCGTGAACAGCGGCCTCCTGAACCTGATGGCGCGCCACGGCACCACTCGTCGTTGGGACGCCGGAGTCGCCCCACCATGTCCAGCAGTCCACCGCGGGACCTGCGGCTCGCAGGGCAGCGATCAGCTCTTGGGTGGCTGCGGCGGAACGGGCCAGTAGGTCGGCAGACAGCGTGTCATCGGCCGGTGCCACGGTGGGGGGCTTCTCGCTGGGGCCGGCCGCGACCGCCCCCGCCCAGAACCGGTGCACCTCGATAAGGTGCTCAACGAGGTCGCGGAGCGACCAGTCGGGGCAGCTGGGGACGCGGACGTCCAGATCGGGGGAGCCCGCGACGCTGCTGCGCAGGGCGGCGGAGCGGTCCTGGACCAGGGCCAGCAGGTCTTCGAAGGCGGGTGTCTGGGTCATCCCAGCTTCCTACCACCCGACACTGACAGTGGCCCCTTCGTCTTTCCACCGATCCGCGAGTATCCAACAGCGGTTCGTGGTCGCGCCGTTGAAGCAGATTCGGGAATAGGTGCGGCTACCGGTGATCATCGGTGTGTGAAGACAGAAGATCAGTCGGTGGCCGCAGGTCACAGCATAGATCCCGCGCGTTGGCGGGAGGCGTTCGAGGCCCTGTTGAGGCAGATCGCGGGCCGGTTCAAGCGGGTCGAGCCCCGGCGCCGGGCCGGCCGGCTGGTGTTGGGTCTGCTGGCGGACCTGCCGCGCAAGAACTGCTGGACGGTCGCCGAGTGGGCCGGGGAGAAGACCCCGCACGGCATGCAGCATTTGCTGTGCAGGGCGTCCTGGGACGCCGATGCCGTGCGTGACAAGGTGCGCGAGTACGTCGTCGAGCACCTCCACGACGAGGCGGCGGTACTGGTCGTGGACGAGACCGGCGACGTGAAGAAGGGCACCCGCACCGTCGGGGTCCAGCGCCAGTACACCGGCACCGCCGGCCGGATCGAGAACTCCCAGGTCGCCGTCTACCTCGTCTATGCGGCCGCCCGCGGGCACGCGGCGGTGGACCGGGCGCTTTACGTCCCGCTGACCTGCAACGAGATCCAGCACCTGTTCCTCGCCGCCACCGTCCGGCTGCTGAACGACCTCGCCCACCGGCTCGGCTGGTCCGACTGGCGACGCCGCCATCAGGCTCGAGCACAAACCAGCCACTATCGACGACAAACCGCAGCCCAGACATGAAGATCACGATCTACAGCTGGAGTATTAAGTGCCGTCGCTTCCCAAGCTGAGAGCGCGAGTTCGATTCTCGTCACCCGCTCCACGAAAACCCACAGGTCAGAGACCCGAGGGTTCTTTGTTGTCCAGATCGAATCAGGCGCCCTGCGGCGCCTTCGCACCACATCACATCATTCGACGCCCGAGGTGGCGCGTCAGAAGGTCAGCAAAGCCGGGCAGACCAGCCTTCGCGAGTCGGGCGACGGCGTCGGCAATCGTGACTGGCGGGTTGCGCTTCTCCCCGGCGAGCCTGACCACCGTCTCCACCACCTCATGCGGAAACTCGCGACAGAGCCCGCACAGGTAAGGATCCGGCTCGATCACCCGCACTCCACGCGCAGCCAACTCACCGGCAGGGAAGTCGGCAAGGTTCCACGTAATCAACGCGTCGGCCCCGGCGGCCACGGCTGCCGCCGCATGGTGCCGGTCGTCAGGGTCATCGCCCGGCATCTCATCCACAAGGTGCCCGTAGGCTGCCGCCTCGATCTCACAGTCGGCGAAGAAACGTCGGACGGCTTGCGCAACCGCGGCAGCCGACTCCGCCGAACGCTGTCCTTCCCGGACGATGACCCGCTCCCACTCCGCGAGCAGCCGTTCGGACCACACGATCTCGTGGATGAAGTCTTCAGTGAGGGCCAGCATCACGTCCATCACCGAGAACGGAAATAAGACGTTGGTGTCCACAAAGACCCGCGCTGCCACACTCCCCCTCTTCTCCTTGACGGCTACCAGCGACACCCATGATCAGGGCAGATCGACGCCCTCCAAGGCATCAGCGATCTGACGCCGCCCCTCCCTCCGGCGCTCACGCCGCTGCTGGAACGCCAGCACGTCCGCAAGGCGGACCACACGGTGACTGCTGCCGGGCAGGTTCGTCGAGGGAAGGTCGCCGGCATCGAGCAAGCGGACGACGAACGGCCGAGACAAGCCAAGAAGCTCAGCGGCCTCAGCGGGCGACAACTGCACCTCGGACGCCAGGAGCGTAACCGCATGCCCGCGGGCCAACTCGCCGGCCGAGGCCAGGAGTATGCGGACCAGTTCCCCCGGTAGAGCCAGTTCCCGGCCGTCCGGGGTACGCACCAACAGCTCGACCGACTCTGGCGCCATCCGAGCAGTCGCGGCGAACGCGTCCTGGTGCGAAGGATCCGGTTCGATCTTCTCAGCGCGGGCAAGAACGCTGGAACGAGCCATGACCGCCTCCCATCATTGCCCCGGCGAGGAATGCATCTGCAATAACTGTAACCGTGTGGATCAGTACGGGCAACCGTCGAGAAGCCGAGCCCCCTGGCCTTGCACAGGAGCGGCTTGCCCCCCTCCGCGTCTCCGCTGCCACCGGCCCGACAAGGCCCTCGGTTCGGATCCATGAGCGGCAGCACGCCAAGTTCACGCCCCCAGGGCTGGACTTCCCGCCGAGGCGCACTACCGCCGAGCACATGCGACTTCCTTGCCGATCGACCTCTCTCCTGACACCACACGGGCAGCCGTGCCAGTACGGGGTGGTGAACAGCGGTCTGAGGTTCCCCCGCTGAGTGGAGCGCTCCGCGCCTCCGGGCCGATGGCGTGCCTTTGATGTGCCCATAACACCGATAAACCACGGTCAACAGCGGTGGACCTGCACGAGGTCCTGGACCACTGCCGACGCGAAGGCATGGCCCACGCGATCCTGGACGGCACGCTCATCGAAACGGACCGCCTCGCCGGCGTCCGCGACAACGGAAACGACCTGTGGTTCAGCCAGAAAAACAAGGCGTTCGGCGGAAACATCCAGTTCCTGGCCGCCCCGGACGGCACCCCGCCGTGGGTCTCCGACGCCGAGCCCGACAGCGTCCCCGACATCACCGCCGCCCGCATCCACGCTCTGCCCGCGCTGTACAAGGCCGCGGCCGACGGCCTGCCCACCCTGGCCGACAAGGGCTACATCGGCGCTGGCATCCTCCTCCCGGTCCGACACGCCAAGGGACAGTCGGAGCAAGCCCTGCATGCCGACACTCGAACCACGAACAGCCTGATCAGAGGAACCCGTGCGCTCGGAGAACGCGCCGCCGCCGAGCTCAAGCAACGCTGGCGGGCTCCACAGCACGTCGCCCTGAGCCCCAACAGGATCGGCGACATCGCCCGCGCAGCCCTTGCACTCAACGGAATCTGGAAATGACCACCGCTGAGAAAACGTCAGTGAACTTCGGACCGGAACGGGCAGCCTTCATCGCAGCCATGCCCGGAGCGACTCGGCCGGTCCGGGAGACGATGCAGGGTACCGACGCGCTCCTGCGCCAGGCGTAAGGGCCTCACGCCCCCTGCGCATACTCCAGCATGCTTGCCGTACGTCCTTGACGACTGGCATCACCGTCACCCTGCCCAGCAACCAGGTGACGGAGCTCCGCAAGCTCACGGGCAACGCTTCCGGCTACGTGGCGGAAGCGGTCGCCCGCCAGATCCGGCGCCTGACCGAGCCAGGCCGGCAGGCTCTCGCAGCCACCCTCACCGACACGGAGAGCGCCGGCCACGATCCGGCGGAGGCTGCCGAACGGCGGGAGCCAGGCACCGCCGACTCGATCAGTGACGTGCTGGTGTGGCGGCTGCGCCGCCTGGTCGACCTGCCCGCCGATGCCACCACGATGCCCGACCACACCCTCTGCCGGCGTGCTGTCTCGCCTGCCCCGAGCCAAGACGATCGGCCCCGCAGGATGCGGTGATGCAGCACATGCGCCGGTGCCGGACGGAAGTCGGATCCGACGTGGCGCTGAGATGTGCGGGTCGCGTCTGTATCTCGTTCGCGTGGAAACGCCGACGTGTGAGCCAAGCGGCCGTGCCGGGAACAGCCGGTCCGGGCGGCGCTGTTGCATCGACCGAGGCGCCGGCGCCGCGCGGGGGACACGGAGACCACAAGGTCGTCCGCCCCACCAGGATCCGGGCCCCGGAATCGCGGTACGCCCGCCGCGCTGCTTGGACCAAGACGTATCTCTGCAGGAGGACTGTTTCATGACTGACCGGCCCTTGACGCTCATGGCAGTACACGCCCACCCCGACGACGAGGCCACCGGAACCGGAGGGGTCCTCGCGCGGTACGCGGCGGAAGGCATCCGCACGGTTCTCGTGACGTGTACCGACGGCGGTTGCGGTGACGGGCCGGGGGGTGTCAAGCCGGGCGATCCCGGGCATGATCCGGCGGCCGTCGCCTTGATGCGCCGTCAAGAACTCGAGGCGAGCTGTGACGTCCTGAAGGTCAGTGAGCTGGAGATGCTGGACTACGCCGACTCCGGGATGATGGGCTGGCCGAGCAACGACGCCCCCGGATCCTTCTGGCAGACCCCCGTCGAGGAAGGCGCCGCCCGGCTTGCGGAACTCATGCGGCACTACCGACCCGATGTGGTCGTCACCTACGACGAGAACGGCTTCTACGGTCACCCCGACCACATCCAGGCCCACCGCATCACGATGGCGGCGCTGGAGATGACCACGCTGACACCGAAGGTGTACTGGACCACGATGCCCCGTTCGGGGATGCAGCGGTTCGGCGAAATCATGCGCGAGTTCCATGAGGACATGCCGGAGCCGGATCCTGCCGAGGCCGCCGCGATGGCCGAGATCGGCCTCCCCGACGATGAGATCACCACGTGGGTGGACACCACCGCGTTCAGCGGTCAGAAGTTCGATGCGCTGGCCGCGCACTCCAGTCAGGGCGAGAACATCTTCTTCCTCAAGATGGGCAAGGAGAGGTTCGGTGAGTTGATGGGCACGGAGACCTTCGTACGTGTCCAGGACGCCACCGGCGCCGCCGTACCCGAGAACGATCTCTTCGCCGGACTGCGCTGATCCGCCCGTCCGACCGGCGGCCGGGAAAGCTCATCGGCCGCCGGCACCGCACGGCGCAATCGAGCGGGACACACAGAGTCGCCGTCCGTCGCGAGCTTTCCAGCGCGGTCAATCTCGGTGACCGAGCTGTCACACGTGACCTCGGCGACGAGCAGCGCCCCGCACGGCTCCTCGCCGAGCTACGCGGTCGTCGTGACTTTGCGCGGACACTTCGAGCTTCGTGAGACTTGGACATACTTCTCTGACAGTGCCTCCGCGCTACCCCAGCTGGGCCACTCGCATGCAGCTGCAACATCACATCAACAGCTGGTCTCCGTACGAGGCAGCCCATGCGCTGTTGCACCGTCAGCAACGCCGGCCTCTCCCCTCTCGAGGTTCCGTGCCCTCCGCGTGCCCGTAGAGACGGAAAACCACGGTCGACAACGGTGCGATCCGACCCACACGACCACTTCGAGCACCAGGTATCTGCGCTGGTCAGAGCCATGCAGCCCGCCCAAGCGCCGTCGCTTCCCAAGCTGAGAGCTCTCGTGGCGGGGAGCGGGTGTTCTGATCGACTTGCCAGGCAATGGTCCACGCGGGTTTGAGCCTCGCGTCAGGCGCCAGGATCACTGCATGAGCAGCTGGGGGGATCTGGCGGGCCAAGCAGCAAGCGCGCTGACAGGGACGTTGGCCGGCGGCGCCATCACAGTGCACGTGGCACGTTGGCAAACGGCAAGGACCATCGAAGCTCAAGCTCAACTTGCCGCCTCGCAAGAGGCTGCCAGCGCAGCGCTGGCACATAATCAGTGGGCTCAGCAGCGCTCCGCTGAGGCTGCCCAGCGGCTTTTGGAACGACTCGCAGCCCTGTACGCGTGGCTACCCTCACTGCCGGACCTGGCCCTGGAGGAGCCCCACTTGAGCGTGCAGGCCCGTGAGCGTTGCGCCTCTGCAGTCGAGTCGGTTCGTCATGGCATGCAAACAGACCTCCTCTCCGTAGCAGACGATCGAGTTCGGAACCGCTACAGGAGTCTGGTGCGGCTGTGCTACGACGTCGGATGGCGGTGCATCGGCCAGGGGGACCGGGAACGTCAGATCCGGGATGTGCGCGGATACTGGCTGTCTGTCACCTCGAACCGACCGCCTTGCCCATCTCCGTCATGAGCGTCTTGACTCCCAGTCGTCGAAAGGATCGGCAGGCAAACGATCCCCATTCCGACAACGACGCCAGAGAGTACGGTTCTTCGGCGCATGGCCACCTCGGTCCACCCTGCGAGTCGGGAGACGACAGGCTATCGACGCCAGGTATCTCTTGGATACGGTAAGTACCACAGCGTTCGAGACGTCAGATGCACGGCCAGTGAACTGTCCGGTCACGGGCAGCGTATCGCCGGGCCCGTGGCGGGGTGACGACTTCAGCGGCAGCTCGGCCAGGATCACGGCGTACAGCGGTGAGTCCGGGAAGGATCGGCGGTCACCGGCCCTCCGGAACCCCCAGAACTCGTGCATCGCCTGCACTCTGGGGTGCTCGGTGTCGACGAGCAGGACCACGAGGTCCTCGTGCCGGTCCTCCAGAAGCGTCCGCGTCACCAGCTCCACCGTTCCCGTCTTCCGCCGCGTCGTGCGCACGAGCAGCTCCGAGGAAAAGAAGGTCAGGTGCTTCTCCGGGGTGGGCTTCGGGTGCTCGCGCCACCACTCCCGCTTCGGGGCCGTCGGAGCGCCGTAGGCGAAGGCCACCGGCTCCTCCTCGCCGAAGGTGATCGCACAGACGAAGTCGGGGTTGCCGCTCCAGTGCCCCACGAACCAGGGGAAGCGCCAGGTGACCCACTTCTGTGAGATCACGAGCGAGGAGGGCGAGGATCCGTCCGCAGGCCTGCCGAGAGTGCGTGCGGGCCTGCGGGGGCCGATCTGGTCGTGTGGGCCGTGCGGGCAGGCTGCCCGCACGGCCGGAGAGGCTAGCTGAGCTGGGACTGGACCTGGGAGGAGATCAGTTCCAGGTGGTCGAGGTCGGACAGGTCGAGGATCTGGAGGTAGATGCGCCGGGCGCCGATCTCGGCGTAGCGGCCGATCTTGTCGACGACCTCGGCGGGGGTGCCCGCCAGCCCGTTGGTCCGCAGCTCGTCGGGATCGCGGCCGATCGCGGCGGCCCGGCGGGCGATCTCCTGTTCGTCCTTGCCGACGCAGGCGATCAGCGCGTTGGAGTACACGAGGGCATCCGGGTCGCGGCCGGCCTCCTGGGCGGCGGCGCGCACCCGGCCGAACTGGCGCTCGCTGTCCTCGAGGGAGGCGAAGGGCATGTTGAACTCGTCGGCGTACCGCGCGGCGAGCCGGGGTGTGCGGACGGCGCCGTGGCCGCCGATGAGCACCGGGACCTTGGACTGGGCCGGCTTGGGGAGCGCCGGGGACCGCGTGAGGTCGTAGTAGGTGCCGTGGAAGTCGTAGGTCTGGCCGGTCTCGGTCGCCCACAAGCCGGTGACGATCTCCAGCTGCTCCTCCAGGCGGGCGAGCTTCTCCTTCGGGAAGGGGATGCCGTACGCCTTGTGCTCGTCCTCGAACCAGCCTGCACCCAGGCCGAGTTCGACGCGGCCGCCGGACATCTGGTCCACCTGGGCGACCTGGATGGCGAGGACTCCGGGGAGGCGGAAGGTGCCCGCGGTCATCAGGGTGCCGAGCCGGATGCGCTTGGTCTCGCGGGCGAGACCGGCGAGGGTGATCCAGGCGTCGGTGGGGCCGGGCAGGCCGTCCACGGAGCCCATCTTGAGGTAGTGGTCGGAGCGGAAGAAGGCGTCGAAGCCGAGGTCCTCGGTGGCCTTGGCGACGGTGAGCAAGGTGTCGTAGGTGGCCCCCTGCTGGGGCTCGGTGAAGATACGGAGATCCATTCCCCCATCCTGCCTGCTCGGACCCGGCAAGCCCGGCCGGCCCGTCATGCCGTGCCCGTGCCCGTGCCCTGCCCGTGCCCTGCCGTGCCCGTGTCGCTCCTAGCCGATCACCAAGAGCACGACCCACATGATGCTGGCCAGGGACGGGAGGGCGTAGACGATGACCGGTGTGGCGCGCACGCCTGCTTGCCGTGTCGCTTCTCGCGTCGCGGCATAGTCGGGGAGTTTTTCCGCTGTTCGGGCCTGTACTGCAGTGGAGTACCGGAGGTGCCGGTGTCCTGCGTACAGCCAGACGAACGTGAGGGGGAGCCCGAACGCGGCGATCACCCGGGCCGCTGTCTGATCGGTTGTCAGTACGGTTGAGTAGGCCACGACCAGCAGAGACTGTGCGACCAGGAAGAGATTCCCGCGTTCGTAGATCATGGAGTCTTCGTGTACTACCCACTCCCACAGACGTTGATCGACGGCCTCATCGGCAGGTGTGCGGTTCGTCCGGGGATCGTCCATGGACTCGTTCTTCCCGTCGCGGTGTCGGAACTACCGCCTCCGAGAGGTTCACCGCTGCCTGGAGCGTCGTTCCGTCTCGGCGGTGGTGGTGCGGTTGCCGCAGATGCTGTTGCATCGCCGGTGTGCGGGCCGGGCGTTGGCCGGCAACACCTTCGTGGTCGTCCAGCCCGACGAGGACGACCACATGCGGTTCGCCTCAGTGGCCGTCCCGGTGGAAGGCGGCTACGGGATCGTCCGGCGTGACGGCACCCGCGGCGAGCACAAGGTCACCACCTCGACCGGCGTCAACGACATCGCCCGCGACCTCGGCATCTGGAGGGCCGCCCGTAATCCACCCCCTTCCCTCCCCCGGACGGCCGACCAGCCGGCTCACCGGCTTCCCCAGCACGGTCTAGCCGACCTCGCGTTCCGCGAGGGTGCGGTCGCGGTCCGCCAGTTTGCGGAGCATCTCCAGGACGCGGTCGCGGGACTCGTCCGCCGCGTCGATGGCCTCCACGCACTGCCAGTACGAGGTCTCGTCGTCCGCCGCGGAGGCCATGCCGACCAGCGCGATGCCGACCTCGCCGAGGAGTCCGCCCAGGTGCAGCAGGACCTGCCGGGCGTCGCCCAGGTCGGTGAGCAGGGCCGCGCGCAGTTCGCCCGCGCCGAGCCGCGGGGTGTCCAGCACGCCGCAGCCGCGGCCCGCCAGCTCGGTCAGCCCCAAGGCCTCGCCGCGCAGTTCGGGCGGGCCGGTGACCGCGAGGCGACTGCCTATCGCCTGCGCGAGTGCCTGCGCCTGCCACACCTCGGCCGAGAGTTCCGGCACATCGCCGGCGGTGGTGAGGGCCCGCCTGCTCGTCGCTATGAGCCGCACAGCGTCCATGCGCCGCCCCTGTCTGTCCGACGCGCTGCCCACGCGTCCGCCCAACTTCCTTGTTCACTACCCAGAGTGAGACCGTTTGAGACAGAACACCTGTCGGAAGGTGGAAATCTGCGGACAACAATTCGAAAACGGTCGACATATCGACTGCGGAGAGTGATAACGGAGAAGTCCGCTCCGCGGAGGAACAGTCCGCGGAGGGGTAGTCCCCGGAGGAACAGTTCCCGGAGGGGCAGTCCCCGGAGAGCTGGTTCAGACCGGGAAGCGGTGCTCGTTGCGATCGATCTTGGCGTCCAGCGCGGCCAGGGGGTCGATGCCGAGCACCTCGCACAACTGGAGGAGGTACGCGAGCACATCGGCCACCTCGTCGCCGACGCGGTGCGCGGTGTCGGGGTCCTCCATGACGCGGGCCGACTCCTCCGGCGTCAACCACTGGAAGATCTCGACCAGTTCGGAGGCCTCCACACTGAGCGCGGCGACGAGGTTCTTCGGGGTGTGGTACGGCTCCCAGTTCCGCGCCGCGGCGAACTCGGCGAGCCTGCGCTGGAGTCCGGCCACGTCCAGCGGGGCGGACCGGCCGGCGGGGGGTGTGGAGGCGGCGCGGGCGGTGGGGCGCATCGGGTCGGGCGTGTCAGTCACGGTCCAGGTGTACCACCGTCACGCCGCCCACCCCCGCGACCCAGGAGGCGTCGCTCACCGAGCCGACCAGCCGGATGTGCCCGCGTTCGCACATCCGCGCCGCCAGCCGCAGCATTTCCACGCGCTGGTGCGGGTCCATGCCCCGGTCGAGCCCGTCGGCGAGCACGGTGAGGGTCTGCAGCGCGGCCGGGACCTCGCCCGGCGCGTCGACCTCCAGTACACCGGGTCCGGTGAGCAGCACCAGGGCGAGTGCGACGTACCGCAGCTCGCCGTCGCCGAGCCGTCCGAGCTCGGTACGGATTCCGTCGCCCCGGTCGAGCAGGGCGCGGACCAGTCCACCGCCGTACGGTTCGGCGAGCAGGCCGGCGACCGGCCCGGCGCATCCGGCGCGCACGGCGGACACCAGGAGCCCGTACCGGATCGCGCACTCGGCGTGGGTGCGCCACAGCACGTCGGCGAGGTTGCCGCAGTCGCCGAGCAGCCGCCCGGTGCCGGACGGTACGGGGTCGCGCATGCCGTCGGGCCGGGGGTCGCAGGCGAAGACCGAGCGCAGGGCCACCACCATCTGCTCGGCCGCGGCCAGCACCCTGCGCTCGCCGGGCGTCCGGCCGGCGACGCGCAGCGGCAGCAGCGCGGTGCCCAGACGGTCGTCGGGCAGCGGGCCACGGGTGACCGGGGTGGCCCCGGCGGTGTGCCAGGCGGCCTGCACCGTGCGGCGCCGGGGGTCGCGCAGCGCGGTCTCCAGCAGGACCACACCGTCCGCCGTCAGCCGCTCCCCCACGATCCGCAGCCCGGGTTCCGCCTGGACGGCGACCTCGAGCCGGACCGGCCCCTCGGGGCCGTCGGCGGTGCAGCCGATGCGGAAGCCCCGGCGGTCCTGCGCGTCGGCGCGGGCCCGTTCCGGCACGCACGCGTCCGGTTCGGGGAAGGCCTCGCCGAGTTCGGCCCCGCCCCCGAGCCGGGCGAGCGCCTCGTAGGCCCGCAGGGCGCTGGTCTTGCCGCTGCCGCTGGCCCCGGCCAGCAGGGTGAAGGGCCCGAGCGGGAGCCCGGTGTTGCGATGCCCGGCGAAGGCGGACAGCAGCAGCTCGGTGAGGTGCGGCCGGTCCGGCCTCCCCCGGGCGGCGCCCTCCCCGGGGGAGGCCCCGGCGGACGGGGCGACGGAAGCCGGGGAGGAGGACAGGGATGACGTGGGCGGCGGCGACAGGCGGGGCAGGGTCATGTGCGGGACGCTAGGGCCACGGCGCGGGGCGAACCGTTCCGCTTGTGCGGGCTTCCCACGATCGGGCGAAGCGGACCGCCCGCCCGTTCACTCCCCGGGACCCTAACCGTCCCCGGGGATCCCGACGCCCTGCATCAGGCCCGCCACTTCGGTGCCGGCCGGGGTCAGCAGGAAGACGTTGCGGTCGACGCGGTGCATGCCGCTGCCCAGACCGAAGACGACACCGGTGCTGAAGTCCAGTATCCGTTTGGCGACGTCGCCCTCCGCGCTGGTGAGGTCGAGCAGGACCGGTATCCCGGCCATCAGTGTCTCCGCAACGTCGCGGGCGTCCGCGAACACGTTCACCCTCAGGACCACGAAGCGGCGTCGCGCCTCGGTCTCGGCCTCGGGCCTGGACCGGTGGCCCACCGAGGACGGCCAGGCGTCGCGGCCCCGCAGCGGAACGACCTGGGCGAGCCCCTCCCACTGTTCGTCGGTGACATCGTGGCTGTTCACCGGCATGCTCCGTCCTGGGTCGCGCTGACTGTCTGCATCGGTCAATTCTTACGCATGGCCACCCGTTCGGCCCAATGCGACACACTCCGCCACCTCGGGCCGCCCGACGTGAGTCCTTCTGCCCGGGAGCCTGATCCGCCAACTTCTACATTGATGTAGATATTTACCGTCAGGGCCGCCTGGGGCCCGGCATGCCGCAAGGCGTGAAGCCTCCCGTCCTCCATCCGAACACTTCCGAACGCTTGGAACGGGCATGGCCCTGTGGGCCCACATCGAGGAATCCGCGCCGCAGAAGCAGAGCAGGCTCGGCGCGAAGAAGAAGCCGGTCGAGACGCGTGCCGTGATCCCGATCGGCCTCGTCATCGACCGCGCGGACGGTGACTTCGACCGGAACGGGGAGGCGGTCGTCCGCGAGGCGTGCTTCGCCCTGGGGCTGCCGCCGCACGAGTCCGCTCTCTGCGCCACGGGCCGCCCCGCACCCGGACGGGTGCGGTCCGGCCTCTTGCGGGAACACGGCCCCCGTCGGAATCGTTGGACCGCTGACAGACCCCACCAGCACATATACGAGGAGTCACGCACGTGTCCGCCAGATCGACGGACCCCCCGGGGCACAGTCCCCGACCATCCCGTCACACACCTGTTGAAACCGGCACCCGGCGGGGTGGTGTTCGATGAGTGCCGTAGAGGCCTTGCTGGGCCTGCTCGCCGTGTTCGTGCTCACCGCCGGCACCGGCTATTTCGTCGCCCAGGAGTTCGCCTACGTCTCCGTGGACCGGCTCGCGCTCGCCCGTGAGGCCGAGGCCGGGGACCGCAGGGCCGCCCGTGCCCTGAAGGTGCTGGAGCGGTTGTCCTTCATGCTGTCGGGCGCCCAGCTCGGCATCACCGTCACCGGTCTGGTCGTCGGTTTCATCGCCGAGCCGTCGGTGTCCGCGCTGCTCCGGCCGGCGCTGTCCGGTCTCGGACTGCCGGACGCGGCCGTGAGCGGCGTCTCCGTCGTGCTCGCCTTCGTCCTGGCCACGATCGTCCAGATGGTGCTCGGCGAACTGGCCCCGAAGAACCTCGCCATCGCCGTGCCCGAGCGGCTGGCGAAGGCGCTGGCCGGCTCCACCCTGGCGTATCTGAAGGTCGTCGGACCGCTGGTGCGGATCTTCGACAACGCCGCCTCCCGGCTGCTGCGCCGCGTCGGCATCGAGCCGGTCGAGGAGTTGCACCACGGAGCCACTCTGGAGGAGCTCGGCCACCTGATCGGCGAGTCCCACGAGAGCGGAGCGCTGCCCGGGGACACCGCCACCCTGCTGGACCACGCGCTGGAGTTCTCCGAGCGGACCCTGCACACGGTGATGGTGCCGCGCGCGGACGCCGTCTTCGTCCGAGGGGAGGCGAGCGCCGACGAGGCGGTCGGCCTGATCGCGGCGCACGGCCACTCCAACTACCCGGTGCTCGGGGACCACCCCGACGACGTCGCGGGGGTGCTGGGCGTACGCGAGCTGATGGCGGTCCCCTCCGGCCTGCTGGCCGGCGCCACCGCCGGCACGATGGCCAGGCGGCCCCTGCTGCTGCCGGACACGCTTCCGCTGCCGGACGCGGTCGCGCGGATGCGCGAGCAGGACGACGAGTTCGCGGTCGTCCTCGACGAGCACGGCGGCGTGGCCGGCATCGTCACCTACGAGGACATCGCCGAGGAGCTGGTCGGTGACATCGCCGACGAGTCCGACAAGGTCTCCGAACTGGCGATCGCCGACGGCGACGGCTGGCTCGTGGACGCGGGCCGCCGGCTGGACGAGGTCGCCGAGGCGACCGGCGTACGGCTGCCCGAGGAGGACGACTACGAGACCGTGGCCGGCCTGATCGTGGACCGGCTGGGCCGTTTCCCCACCGTGGGTGACCGGGTCACCGTCGAACTGCCCGAGGACGGCCACGCCGTGATCGACGTACGCACCCTGGACCGGCATGTCGCCGATCGGGTGCGCATCACCCCGATCGTGCCCTTGACGGAGGAAGCCCGGAAGACGGAGGAGTCCGCATGAGTTTCCCGATGGCTCTCTTCGTGACCGTGCTGCTGCTGATCGGCAGCGGGTTCTTCGTGGCGGCCGAGTTCGCGCTGGTCGCCGCCAAACGGCACCGCATGGAGAAGGCGGCGTCCGAGGGGCGGCGCGGCGCCGGTGCCGCTCTGGCGGGCATGCGCGAGCTGTCGCTGATGCTCGCCGGCGCCCAACTGGGCATCACGGTGTGCACGCTGGGTCTGGGCTCGGTGTCCAAGCCCGCGATCTCGCACGAGCTGGACCCGCTGCTGCGCAGCCTGGGTCTGCCGAGCGCGGTCAGCTACGGTGTGGCGTTCGCCGTCGCGATGACCGTGGTGGTGTTCCTGCACATGGTGGTCGGCGAGATGGCGCCCAAGTCGTGGGCGATCGCCCACCCGGAGCGTTCCGCGATGCTGCTCGCCCCGTCGTTCCGGGCGGTGGTGAAGGTCGTGCGGCCGCTGATCCACGTGCTGAACGTGGTGAGCAACGCGCTGGTACGGCTGTGCCGGGTGAGCCCGCGCGACGAGCTGGCCTCGGTCCACGACCGGGAACAGCTCACCCACCTGGTGGTGGAGTCGGAGCGGCTCGGCCTGATCAGCAAGACGGACTCGCAGTTGCTGACCCGCTCGCTGACCGAACCCGACACCCCGGTCTCCGCCCTGCGGATCCCGGCCGACGAGATCGACTCCGTCGAGGGTGACGCGGGCGTCGACGAGGTGCTGCGGACGGCCGCCGCGTACGACCGGACCCGGCTGCTCGTCCGTGACGGCGGCACCGTCCTCGGCTCGCTCCACGCGCGTGACGCGCTGGTCGCGCGCGCCCGGGGCCGTGCCACGAGCGCGCGCGAACTGGCCCGTCCGGTGCCCGAGCTGACGGACACCACGACGGTCGCCGACGCGATCGACGTGCTGCGCCGCCGCCGGGGCACGCTCGCGGTCGTCCGGGACGACACGGGCCGGCTGACCGGCCTGGTCACCCTGGACGACCTGCTGGCCCGGCTGATGCTGCCGGCCGGGGGCTGACCGCTCTCCGGCCGCGCGCACCACAGAACGCCGGCCGGTCCGCTCCCTGCGGACCGGCCGGCGTTCGTCGTGTCGGTGGACGTGGACCCATGCTCCGCGTCGGCACGGGCC
>NZ_LIQT01000709.1 GCF_001418415.1 Streptomyces hirsutus | reverse complement strand
GTACTGCTGCGGGCCGCCGCCCCCGACCGGCAGCAGCACGGCGGAGGCGGCGGCCCGCAGCAGTACGGCTCCGCCCCCGCCCAGGCATCCCCGCGCGGCCCCGCCCTCAACTTGCGCAACCCCGTCTTCGCCACCGAACGCGAACTGCTCAAGCTCGCCCTCCAGCGCCCCGAGCTGGTCTCCCCGGCCTTCGACGCGTACGGCCTCGACGAGTTCACCGCCCCGGTGTACGCGGCGGTGCGCCAGGCCATTCTGGACGCGGGAGGCGCCGAGTCCGGCGTTCCCGATTCCCAGGACTATCTGATCCGCGTCCGTGAGGCCGCCCCCGACGACACCGTCCGCGCCATGGTCACCGAACTCGCCGTCGAGGCGATCATGCTGCACCGGGGCGTCAAGGAGGTCGACGAGAACTACGCGGGCGCCCAGCTGGTCACCGTCCGCCGCCGCGCCGTCGAGCGCCGCATCCGCGAGATCACCGGGCGGCTGACCCGCGTCGCCTCCCAGGGCGACCCGGCCGAACTGGCCTCCGTGCAGAACGAGCTGTGGGTCCTCCAGCAGTACGACCAGGCCCTGCGCGCACACGGCGCGGCGGCCCTGTAACCCGTACCCGCCCCGCCTCCCTCCCCTCCTCTCCCCTTCCCTCCTTTTCTCCGTCCTTGTCTCCTTCCGTCACCGGGCGGTCACCGGCCGGAAGCAAAAAGTCGTCGCACGCCCCTCGTGGGGACGATGTGTCGTACCCCACACTGGGTGCGGTGCCTGAGTCCTCGGAGCGCGGCCGCTCCGTCCCCCGACGGGTCCCGGACCCCCGCGGCCACGCTCATCGCGTACGGGACGGACAGCGGCGAGGCCACCGGCTCCGCCCCGAAGTACCGCTGCCGCCCTCCTCGGCAGCGATCATCCTGGAGGTCGCCCCGGTGCAGACCCAGACCCAGACCCTCGCCCAGTCCGCCGCGCGTACGGCCGGTGCGCGGCCCGACGCGGACGTCCTGGTGGCGGTGCCCACGCACAGCCGGGCCGCACACCACCCCCGGACGGAGCCCGAACCCCCCTCCGCCGCACTCGACCCGGGGAACCCGGCGGACCCCGCGGACGCGGCGGACCCCATGGAGGCGGCGGAGCCCGTGGAGGCGGCGGACCCAGTGGAGGCGGTGGAGGCGGCCCCGCCGCCGGTGCGCACCGAGTCCGGCAGCCCCTCCTCGGACCTGTTCCGGCAGTACCTGCGGGAGATCGGCCGCATCCCCCTGCTCACCGCCGCCGAGGAGGTCGAACTCGCCTGCCGCGTCGAGGCCGGACTGTTCGCCGAGGAGAAGCTGCGGCTGGCCTCCGACCTGGACAGCAGGCTCGCTCTGGACCTGGACCGGCTCGTCGTCATGGGCCGGATGGCCAAGCGGCGGCTGATCGAGGCCAACCTGCGGCTCGTCGTCTCCGTCGCCAAGCGGTACGTGGGCCGCGGGCTGACCATGCTGGACCTGGTGCAGGAGGGCAACCTCGGCCTGATCCGGGCCGTGGAGAAGTTCGACTACGCGCGCGGCTACAAGTTCTCCACCTACGCCACCTGGTGGATCCGCCAGGCCATGTCCCGCGCGCTGGCCGACCAGGCCCGCACCATCCGCGTCCCCGTGCACGTCG
This sequence comes from Streptomyces hirsutus, assembly GCF_001418415.1. GTDB lineage: Bacteria > Actinomycetota > Actinomycetes > Streptomycetales > Streptomycetaceae > Streptomyces > Streptomyces hirsutus. The sequence continues at coordinate 2,338 of NZ_LIQT01000709.1, read as the reverse complement.
TCGAACTCATCAACCGTGTCGTCCGCGTCCAGCGCCGCATGCTCCAGGAACGCGGCTACGAACCGACCACGGTCGAGGTCGCCGCCCAGCTCGACCTGGCCCCCGAGCGGGTCGGCGAGGTGCTGCGGCTCGCCCAGGAGCCCGTCTCCCTGCACGCCCCGGTGGGCGAGGAGGACGAGGTCGCCCTCGGCGACCTCATCGAGGACGGCGACGCCGCGAGCCCCGTCGAGTCGGCCGCGTTCCTGCTGCTGAGGGAACACCTGGAGGCGGTCCTGTCGACGCTGGGGGAGCGGGAGCGCAAGGTCGTCCAGCTCCGCTACGGCCTGGTCGACGGCCGCCCCCGCACCCTGGAGGAGATAGGCCGCATCTTCGGCGTCACCCGCGAGCGCATACGCCAGATCGAGTCCAAGACCCTCAACAAACTCCGCGACCACGCCTTCGCCGACCAGCTGCGGGGCTACCTGGAGTGAACGGGAAGGGGCCGCTCGCGGAAACCGCGGGCGGACCGATGCGCTTGTGGCGTACGGCAGTTGACGCCGTGTCGGGGAGGCGCCGAGGTCCGCCGGGTCCGTGGCCGGGAGGGCGGGCGCCCCGGCCACGGAAGCCACGGACGGAGGTCCTGTGCGCGTCCGCCGGCTGTTACGCGGTCATCGCGGGGCGACGGTCCCGGTGACCTCCGCCTCGGTCGCCGGCGCGGGCACCGGATTCCTCGGGCCGCGGGCCAGGACGTAGAGGAACAGGACGCCCATGACGGCGACGCCTGCCCACATGGCCTGCTGCCAGCCGTCGACGAAGGACTGCTGGGCGGCATGGACGAGCGTCTGCTCGTGTGAGCCGGCACCGCCGGCGGCCTCGACGGCGTTGGCGACGCCTTCCCGTGCGGTGTCCGCGACCCCCTCGGGGACGACGCCACGCAGTCTGTCGTCGACGGCGCTGCGGTAGCCGGCCGACAGGAGCGCTCCGAGCAGGGCGACACCCAGCGCGGTACCGAACTCGCGGGTGACGTCGTTGAGTGCCGAGGCGACACCCTGGCGCTCACGTGGCAGGGAGCCGGTGATGGCCTCGGTGGAAGGCGTCATCGACAGGCCCATGCCGATGCCCATGGCCAGCATGCCGGGCAGGACGGACGGATAGCCGCCGTCGACGGAGACGAAGGCGGCCATGAGCGCCAGACCGGCACCGGCCGGAAGGATGCCCGCGGCCATGGTCGAGCGGGGACCGATGCGTGCGGCGAGCCGGGGGGCCAGGCCGGAAGCCAGCATCATGGCCACGGCCATGGGCATCAGCGCGAGCGTGGACCGCAGGGCCGACCAGCCGAGCACGGCCTGGAGGAACGGGAAAAGGACCACGAAGATCCCTGCCTGCACACCGAAGACCACCAGGAGCGTGATCGAGCCGCCGGCCAGGCTGCGCTCCCGGAAGAGGCGCACATCCAGCAGGGAGGCCTCCCGGCGGTGCAGCTCCCAGACCACGAAGCAGAGGGTGGCCGCGACCCCGACGACCAGGCTGATCAGGGTGACGGGGGCGGTCCAGCCGCGCTCCGGGCCCTCCTGGAGGACGAAGATGAGGCCGACCACCGCGACGACGGAGGTCAGCGCGCCGATGGTGTCGAAGGCGTGCCCGGAGCTCTCGCGTGAGTCGGGAACCGACTTCAGCGCCATGCCCAGCGCGACGACGACCAGCACCACGGGCAGGACGAACAGCCACCGCCAGTTCGCCACGTCGACGAGGACGGCGGAGAGGAACATGCCCAGGACGCCGCCGCCTCCGGCGACACCGGTCCACACGCCGATCGCCCGGCTGCGTTCGCCCTCCGGGAAGGTGGAGGTGATGACCGCGAGGGTGATGGGCATGATCATCGCCGCGCCGGCACCGCTCACCACGCGCGCGGCGAGCATCACCTCGGCTGTCGGGGCCAGACCCGCCACGGCGCTCGCGATGCCGAAGACGATCAGACCGGCGATCAGCATGGGTTTGCGGCCCAGCCGGTCGCCGATCGCGCCGAGCGGCAGCAGGAGCGCGGCCAGGCCGAGGGTGTAGACGTTGATGATCCACAGGACCGTGCTCTGCGAGGCGCCGAACTCGACGGCGAGGTCGGGCTGGGCGACGTTCAGCCCGGACACCGAGGCGACCACGGCCATCAAGGCGGTACAGACGGCGATCAGGGTCATGCGCAGCCGACGCGCGTCCGGCGCGCCCGCGCCGCGGGCTCCACCGTTCCCTTCAGCGGCTGCCACCTGCGCGGACTGGTTCGTACTCATGGGGTCCTCTCCCGAAGGGCATGCGGAATCAGCGCCGGGACATGGCCGGTCGCCGAATGAAGGGGGCGGGGGCGGGG
>NZ_LIQT01000708.1 GCF_001418415.1 Streptomyces hirsutus | reverse complement strand
CCTCCGCCCCCCGGGCCGCCCCCTCGGAGCCGGAGGTGCCGGTGGAGGCCGCCGTCACGACCTCGTCCGGAGTGCCCATGCGGGAGATGATGCGGCGCACGGCGGTCGGGGAGTCGACGACGGCCTTCGCCCGGCGCCGGTCGATCTCGTCCCGCAGACCCGCGACCAGACGCATACGGGTCGCCGACGGCAGCTGCCGCTGCTGGGCCACGTCGCCGACGCGGCTCAGATACTCGTAGACGACCTGGTCACTCTCGATACCCACGAAGTCCCCTCCGGGGCGGATGCGTTGGCGGACGACATCGGACGACGGTACCGCGAGTCCGGCCGCCCGGCCCAACTCCACGCACCCCACCGGCGCACCCACCCGCTACGGTGATGCGGATGAGCACCGAGGAGAAGCCCGCGGCGGCCCCCCGATCCCTCGCGGAGGCGCTCCGGGGACGGGACGACGCCGAGCTTGCCGCGCTCCTGCGCAGCCGGCCGGACCTCGTCACACCCGTGCCCACCGACCTCACCCAGCTGGCCACCCGGGCCGGTACCCGTGCCTCGGTCGTCCGTGCCCTGGACCGGCTGGACCTTTTCACGTTGCAGACCGCGCAGGCGCTGGCCGTGGCGGCGGATCCGGCGCCGTACGACGAGCTGCTCGGGCTGCTGGCGGGCGACGAGGGCGACCGTGCGGTGTCCGCCGCGCTGCCGGGTGCCGTGCGGACGCTGCGCGAGCAGGCGCTGGTGTGGGGTGACGACGACCGGCTGCGGCTGGTCCGTACGGCCCGTGAGCTGCTCTCCCCCTCCCCGCAGCACCCCTCCCCGACGGGCCTCGGCCCGACCGTGCGGGAGGCGACGGCCGGGATGTCCCCGGGACGGATCCAGGAGATCGTCACGACGGTCGGACTGCCCTCCACGCACGACTCGGTCTCCGCCGTGGCGGCGCTGACCGGGCTGTTCACGGACCGGGAGCGGATGGCGGAGCTGCTGGCCGAGGTCCCGTTCGAGTCGCTGGAGGTGCTGGAGCGGCTGGTCTGGGGGCCGCCCTACGGTCAGGTCACCGCCGATCCGGCGACCCGGTTGCGCCGGCTGCTGGACCGGGGGCTGCTGCTGCCGACCGCGCCCGGGACGGTCGTCCTGCCGCGGGAGGTGGCGCTGCATCTGCGCGGCGGGCGGGCGCACCGGACGGTGGAGCCGGTGCCGCCGCCGGTCGGGGCCGCGGCCACGCATCCTCCGCAGGTGGTGGACGCGACGGCGGCCGGGCAGGCGTACACGGCGCTGGCGACCGTCGAGGAGCTGCTGAAGGACTGGGACGAGGGCGGCCCGGCGGTGCTGCGGTCCGGCGGGCTGAGTCTGCGGGACCTGAAGCGGACCGCCGTCGCCCTGGACGTGACCGAGCCGGTCGCCGCGTTCTGGGTCGAACTGGCCTATGCGGCCGGCCTGCTGGCCTCCGACGGTGAGGCCGACGAGCGGTACGCGGCGACCCCGGCGTACGACACCTGGCGGGAGCGGCCCGCCGCCGAGCGCTGGACGACGCTGGCCGCGGCGTGGCTGACGGCGACCCGGACGCCGGGACTGGTCGGCGGGCGGGACGCGAAGGACCACACCCTGTCGGCCCTGGGTCCGGGGCTCGACCGGTCGGCGGCGCCCGAGGTGCGGCGCCGGGTGCTGACGCTGCTCGCGGGGCTGCCGGAGGGGGCGGCCCCGGACGCCGGGTCGGTGTCGGAGCGGCTGCGGTGGGAGCGGCCGCTGCGCGCGACGGGCGGGGCCGCCGGTTCCGGTTCCGGTTCCACGGGCTCGGGCTCGGGCTCGGGC
>NZ_LIQT01000707.1 GCF_001418415.1 Streptomyces hirsutus | reverse complement strand
AGTCAAACAACGGCATTGCGTGCCCGGCGGCAGATGGCAGACCGTGATGGTCAGGCCGGTTTCGGCGGCCAGTCGGGCGAGGTGGAGTTTCCAGGCCCGGGTGCGGTAGCCGTTGGAGCCGCCCGCATCGGCGGTGATCAACAGTCGGGAAGCCTGCGGGTAGGCGTCATGGCCCTGGCCGTGCCACCAGCGGCGGATCGACTCCACCGCGAACGCGGCGGTGTCGTGGTCGGTGCCGACGTTGACCCAGCCGGTGTCGGCCGCCAGGTCGTAGATTCCATAGGGGATGGCCTTGCCCAGCTGCGGGTCGGCGAAGTCGTGGACGCGTACCGGCACCGGATCGCCCGTCGGCCGCCAGGAACGGCCGGGGTTTTTGAAGTCGCCGACCAGTTCCTTCTTCTTGGTGTCCACGCTGATCACGGGTTGGCCGGCATCCCGGTGGTCGCGTGCTTGCTCGTTGAGATACCGGAACTGGGCATCCCGGTCGGCATGCTGACTGCCCTCGAGCGTCTTGGCGTTGGCCTGCAGCCGGAAACCCTCCTGTCGCAGCAGGCCGGCGACGGTGTCGGCACCGGCCCGGTGTCCCCGGCGGGTCAGCTCGGCCGCCAGCGTGCGGGTCGACCTGGTCGTCCACCGCAACGGCGGCATCGGATCCCCGCGCTCGTCCGGCTCGACCAGACTCAACAGCGCGGTCCGCAGCCCGGGGTCGAGGTCCGCGACGCGTTTGCGTCCGCCGCCCGGCCGCCGCACCCGCCCGAGCAGGCACTCGCCCGCTTCCAGGTCGGACACACCCTTGCGGATTGTCGTCTCGCTCACCTTGGCCGCCCGGGCCACGGCCCGGATGCCGCCATGCCCCAGTCCTTGGGCTTCCGCGGCCATCAGCAGCCGCCGCTGCCGCTCGTCCAGATGCGGGAACAGCACCGCGAACTTCACAGCAAGCTGGTCACGAGTCTCGTCCGGGATGCGCATACGACATCAACGAGCCCCAGTCTCGAAAGCAACACCTTGATGATCGGCAAGTCCTAAGCGCTGTCCCGTAAC
>NZ_LIQT01000706.1 GCF_001418415.1 Streptomyces hirsutus | reverse complement strand
CGGGCCCGGTGAGCCCGGTGAGCCCGGTGAGCCCGGTGAGCCCGGTGAGCCCGGCGGCTGCGCGATCCCCAGTGTCTGCCAGGTCTCCTGGTCCGCGTGCAGGTCGAGGATCAGCGTCGTGCCACCCGGGGGACGCAGGCGCAGCTCGTCCCGGAACCAGTGCCACGGGAACGCCGTGTAGCGCACGGTCGACGGGGTGGTGCGGGCCAGCGCCAGATGGGGCAGACGCTGGCGGCGGTCGAGCAGCAGTTGCCCCACGACGTACAGAGTGAGTGGTCCGGGGGCGGTCGCGGCGGCACGCAGCCGGGTCAGGACCGCCTGCGGCTCCAGCGGGTCGGCGAGCTCGACGACGTTCGCGGTGTCCGTACCGGACAGGACGGCGGGCGGCACGGCCGCGAGGACGGGAAGCACGGACGCCGCGTCCACCAGCCGTCCCCGCCCGGCCGGCGAGGCCGCCAGCAGCAGTACGGTTCCGGGCGCGGCCCCGGGCTCGCTTCCGGGTGTGGTCCCGGGCATGTTCCCTCCCCCTGTCGATCACGACCCAGAGCAGCACCGTAACCGCTGTGGCTCCGGCAAGGGGCCTCGGATCAATGAACGTCCCTCTTCGAGGTGTTCACCCCGGCCCGCCGGTCCGGCGCACCGCGAAGGCCGTGGTGTCGTCGTCCAGGCGACCACCGCTGTGCCGGAGCGTCCCGTCCCGTACGACGGCGGCCAGCCGGGCCGGTTCGGCGGCGCGCGCGTCCCGCGCGACCGCCCGCACCACGTCCTCGGTGAGCGGGTAGAACGTCCCGTCGGCGTCGCGCGCCTCGGTCACCCCGTCGGTGACCACCAGCAGCGTCTCGTCGGCGGCCAGCGGCAGCCGGTGCACGCACACCGGTGTGGGGTCCAGCTCGCGCAGACCCAGCGGAAGCCCGCCGGTCACCGGCAACGGCCGTACGCCGCCGGGGCCGACGGCCAGCGGCGGTTCATGACCGAAGACCACGACCTCCACCGTGGTGGGACCCGCCGTGCCGGGACCCACGGCACGGGGCCACTCCGGGCCGGGGCCCCTCGTGGCCGGCCACTCCGCCGGGAAGCCGAGCAGCACGGCGGTGGCGAAGCGGTCGCCCTCGGCCCGGCCGAGGGCCGCGGTGTAGCCCCGGTGCCTCAGCATCCGCTCCTCCAGGCGCTCGGCCACGACCGCCAGTTCCGGCTCGTGAAAGCCCGCCTCGCGGAACGTGCCGAGCAGTGTCGCCGCCGTCTCCACCGCGCCCAGCCCCTTGCCCTGCACGTCCCCGACCAGGACCCGGGTGCCGTACGGGCCCGGCTGGATGTCGTAGAAGTCGCCGCCGACCCGGGCACCGGCGTCCGCGGCGAGATAGAAGCCGGCGTGCTCCAGACCGCCCCAGGACGGCGGCAGGGGGCGCAGCACCGTACGGCGGACCGTGTCGGCGACGTTCCGCATGTGCAGCGCGCGGCTCTCGCCGCGGACCCGGACCGCGCACGCCAGCGTCGCCAGGAATCCGCCGACGGCGACGAGGATGAAGTCGGGCAGCCCCGTCTGGAACTCGTGGGGCCAGGCGTTGTCCACGATCGCGAAGGTGGCGATCGAGAGCGCCCCGAACACGGCCGTGCCCCACACCCCGCAGATCGCGGCCGCGATGCCCGGGACCAGCACGATCCAGGAGATGATCCGGAACTCGCCGATGGTGTGGTAGTCGATCACCGCGATGGCGACCAGCAGGAGGAGCGGCGGCACCCACGCGACACTGCGCCCTCGCACGTGCAGCATTTCGTGCCGGTACGTGACCTCCCGGCGGCCGGCCCGGAGGTACCGCCGGGAGGTCACGTACCG
>NZ_LIQT01000705.1 GCF_001418415.1 Streptomyces hirsutus | reverse complement strand
CCCCGGCCCCCGACCACATCGTCGCCACCCGCGCCTTCTACGACGCCGTGGCCGAGGACTACGCCGACCACTTCCGCGACGTTTTCGCCGCCCAGCACCTGGAGTTGGCGCTGCTGGCCGGATTCGCCGGGCTCGTCGGAGCGGGCGGCGCCGGTGGTGAGGTCGCCGACCTCGGATGCGGTCCCGGATGGGTGACGGCCCACCTGGCCTCCCGCGGCCTGGACGTCTTCGGCCTCGACCTGTCGGAATCCATGCTCGGGATCGCCCGCCGAGAGAACCCGGGCCTGCGGTTCGAGCAGGGTTCGATGCTGGAGCCGGGCATCCCGGAGGGCACGCTGGCCGGCATCGTCTCGTGGTACTCGAGCATCCACACCCCGCAGGACGAGTTGCCGGCGCTCTTCGCCGGTTTCCGTCGACTCCTGGCACCCGGGGGCTACCTGCTGCTCGCCTTCCAGGCAGGCGAAGGAGTCCGTCACCTCGAACGTCCATTCGGCCACCTGGTCGCCCTGGACTTCCAGCGACGCCGCCCGGACCGGATGGCCGAGCTCCTGGAGGCGGCCGGGTTCACACTCGTCCTGCGCTCCGAGCGGGCCGCGGACGAGGAACAGGGCGAGTCGACCCCTCAGGCGTTCCTCATCGCCCGCACACCGCACGCCGGCCACTCCCCGGACCATGCGGCCGCCGACGGTTCATGAGCCCGGGTACAGCCCCTCCACCTCCTCCGCGAAGTCGCGGAGGATCGCTTCGCAGCGCAGCTGCATGGACGGGGTCAGGCGGCCCGCGTTCTCCCGGAAGTCGAAGGGGAGCACGGTGCAGCGGCGGTTGGACTCGGGGCGGGAGAGCGTCCTGTTGACCTCGTCGACAGCGCGTTGCAGGACTGCGCGCAGTTCCTCGTCGTCGACCAGAAGCTCGGCCGGGACCGGGTGCTTGCCGTTCATCCGGCGCCAGTGGGTGATGCCGTCGAGGGCGAGGGTGATCAGGGCGGAGACGTAGGGGCGGCCGTCGCCCAGGACCACGCACTGCGAGATCAGGGGGTGGGAGCGGAGCCAGTCCTCCAGCGGGGCCGGGGCGACGCTCCTGCCGCCCGCCGTGATCAACGTCCCCTGGTGGGAGGCGGTGGCGTAGGGGCCGTCGGAGCGGGCGAACGGGATGCGGGTACCGCCGATGACCGCGACGCGCCGCACCGCGGCCGGCTGCGTCGGCCGCGCGGGCTCCACCGACCGTGCGGACCCCACCGGTTCACGCGGCTCCACCTGTTCGCTCGGTTCGCACGGCTCGCACAGCTCGCTCGGTTTCCGAGGGCTCATCTCGACCCGCTCCTCACACCGACGTAGGATTACCGCTGGTAACCTTACTTCGGAGTAAGTTCTGCCGGAATACGTGCACCAGCACGTACGCATGTACGTGCAGACGCACACCGGACGCATCCAGGGCTGGGAGTCGCACATGGCCGACCGCTATCTGAGCTTCACCGGGACCACGCCCGGCCGCTTCCTGAGCCGTCGGCTGGGCCTCCCCCGGCCGGCCTCGCTGAAGCGCTGGTCAGCGGCTCGGCCGGACCTCGACGGCGGTCTGCTCCACCTCACCGCCGGCAAGTCCGGCCTCGACCTCGCTCCCGTCCTCGCCCGCACCGGCCTCTCCACGGGCGAGCCCGGCGACGCGAACGACACCGGCCACCCCGCCGCCGTCGTCCTGGACGCCACCGGGGTGCGCGACGTGGATGACCTCGCCGGGGTGCACGCGGCCCTGCATCCCGTCGTACGGTCGGTCGCCACGAGTGGCAGGGTCGTCCTGCTCGGCTCCCCGCCCGACGCCGCCGACCACCACCAGGCCGCCGCCCAGCAGGCGTTGGAGGGCTTCGCCCGCTCCCTGGGCAAGGAGATCGGCCGGGGCCGCACCGTGAACCTGGTCCGCCTCACCGACGCGGACGCCGCCGAGTCCACCCTGCGCTTCCTGCTCTCGCCCAAGTCGGCGTACGTCAGCGGCCAGGTGATCGAGGTCGGCGCCGACGCCACCGCCACCACGGCCGCGGCCGCCGCCGACCAGGGGGGCCTCCCCCTCGCCGGACGCACCGCCCTGGTCACCGGCGGTGCCCGCGGGATCGGCGAGGCGGTCGCCTGGACGCTGGCCCGGGACGGCGCCCAGGTCGTCGTGCTCGACGTGCCGCAGGCCGAGGCGGACGCCCGGCGCGTCGCCGAACGGCTCGGCGGCCTCGCGCTCCCCCTCGACATGACGGCCGCCGACGCGGGCGCCCGGATCGCCGAGGCACTCCCCGACGGCCTGGACGTCCTCGTCCACAACGCGGGCATCACCCGGGACCGGCGGCTGGCCAACATGCCCGCCGAACGCTGGGCCCCGGTGCTGAAGGTGAACCTGGCGAGCGTGCTGCGCACCACCGACGCGCTGCTCGCCGCCAGAACCCTGAAGCGGGGCGGGCGGATCGTGGCGACGGCGTCCATCGCCGGGATCGCCGGGAACACGGGCCAGACGAACTACGGGGCCTCCAAGGCCGGCGTCATCGGCCTG
>NZ_LIQT01000704.1 GCF_001418415.1 Streptomyces hirsutus | reverse complement strand
CGCGCTGGACCGGCTGGAGGAGAGCGTCAGCACGGCCGTGCCCAGCACGCGCTGCGCCGAACACCCCACCGGCCCGGTCGACGAGAGCGCCCCCGACCTGTGCCTGCTGTGCGAGACCCGGCGCCGTACGGCCCGCCGCGCCGAGTTCAACGGGCCGGCGCCCCAGCAGGCGCCCACCGGGCCCGCCCCGTCCCGGTACGGAATGCACGGCGACCGCCCCCAGCCCCAGCAGCGCTGGCTGCCGCAGCTGTGGAACGGCCAGGCGTGGCAGTTGTGCGGCACCCCGCGCCGCGACCGCCGCGAGGCCGAACTGTTCATCGCGGCCGAGCGGCGCGGACCCCGGCCCGCCATGGCGTACCGGCTGGTGCTCGAGTTCACCGACTACGAGGTGCTGCGCGTGTGGGGCATCCCGGCACGGACCGGCAGCGAGCCGACGGGGACTCCGTGACGCCGGCTCCCCGCGCCCCCCGCGGCCCGCGACTCCGGGACTACGCCTTGGCTGCCGGAACCTCGGCGGACGCGGCGGACGCGGTCCCCGCCCCGGTCGCGCTCTCCGCACGCGCCGCGGTCGGTCCCTCCGGGCGCCGGCGCGGGATGAAGGCCGCCACGACGAATCCGACGAGCGCGGCGCCCGAGCCGAGCGCCAGCACCGTACGGAAGGCGTCCTCGGACGGCACCGCGAACGAACCGAGCCGCGTGGTCATCTGGGCCAGGACGACACCGGCGACGGCGCTGGCGACGGACGTGCCCAGGGACCGCATCAGGGTGTTGAGGCTGTTCGCGGAGCCCGTCTCGGAGGCGGGCACGGCACCCATGATGAGCGCGGGCATCGCCCCGTAGCAGAAGCCGATGCCGGCGCCGATGACACAGGACGCCAGCACGAAGTGCCACACCTCGGCCATGAGGACGACGTTCAGCCCGTAGCCGGCGGCGACGATCAGGGCGCCGATCATCAGGGTCACCTTCGGCCCCTTGGCGCGGGAGACGCGTGCGGAGACCGGGGCCAGCGCCATCATCACCAGGCCGGACGGGGCCATGACCAGACCGGCCGTCAGCAGTGATCTGCCCAGGCCGTAGCCGGTCTGCTCCGGCAGCTGGAGAAGCTGCGGGATGACCAGGGACATGGAGAACATCGCGAAGCCGATCGCCACCGAGGCGGCGTTGGTCACCAGCACCTGGGGGCGGGCCGAGACCCGCAGGTCCACCAGGGGTTCGGTGACGCGCAGCTCGTAGAAGCCCCAGGCCGCCAGGACGACGACGGCCGCCGCGAACAGGCCGAGCGTGGTGCCGCTCCCCCAGCCCCAGTCGGCGCCCTTGGAGATCGCGAGCAGCAGGCACATCAGGCCGGCCGCCATCCCGATCGCGCCGGGTACGTCGAACCGGCCGCCGGTGCGCACCTTCGACTCCGGTACGAGGGCCGACACCAGGACCAGGGCGACGACACCGAGGGCGGCCGAGGTCCAGAACAGCGCGTGCCAGTCGAAGTTGTCGGCGATGAGTGCGGCGGCGGGCAGACCGAGGGCACCGCCGACGCCGAGCGAGGCGCTGATCATCGCGGTCGCCGATCCCAGCCGCTCGGCGGGGAGTTCGTCGCGCAGGATGCTGATGCCGAGCGGGATCACACCGGACGCGAGACCCTGCAGGGCGCGGCCGACGATCATCGGGGTCAGGCTGTCGCTGAGTCCGGCGACCACAGAGCCGATGATCAGCATGCTCATGCTGATCAGGAGCATGCGCCGCTTGCCGTACATGTCGCCGAGACGTCCCATGACCGGTGTCGCGACGGCCGCGGCGAGCAGCGTCGCGGTGATGGCCCAGGCGGTGTCCGACGCCGAGGCGTTCAGGTACGTCGGCAGCTGTCCCACGATCGGGATGACCAGCGTCTGCATCAGCGAGACGACGATGCCGCTGAAGGCCAGGACGGCCACCACGGCGTTGGGCCGGGGCGGCGCGGATTCCCCGGCCGTGGCGGGCCGGGTGGGTGCGTCGGACATGAGGGAGCTCTCCGTCGTGGCTCAGTTCTAATTGACTCAGGCAACCTTATGGAGCTTAATTGAGTTAAGCAAGTTAACGCGGCCGGGTCTTTTGGTCGGTCTTGTCAGCATGGAACGGACACCTGGAGCGGATCCGGAACGGAGCTGGAGCGGGTCTGGAAGCCGAAGCGGGAAGCCGCGCGGGAGGCAGAAGCAAGGAGTCGGCGCACGTGTCCCGCGGGACACGTGCGCCGACTCCTCCGCCCCCTCTTCCGGGGCTCAGCTCAGCGTCTTGAGCGACGCCGCGTCGTACGGTGCGAGCTCGTCGATGCGCCCGCCGAGGACCTTCGCCGCCCACTGGGGGTCCTGGAGCACCGCGCGCCCCACCGCGACGAGGTCGAACTCGTCGCGCTCCAGCCGGTCGAGAAGGTTGTCGAGGCTGCCGAGCTCCGCGCCCCGCCCCTGGAACGCCTCCTGGAACTCCCCGTTCAGGCCGACCGAACCGACGGTGACGGCGGGCCTGCCGGTCAGCTTCTTCGCCCAGCCGGCCAGGTTCATCTCCGAGCCCTCGAACTCCGGGAGCCAGTAGCGGCGCGTGGAGGCGTGGAAGGCGTCGACACCGGCGGCCACGAGCGGTGCGAGGATCGCCTCCAGCTCCCCGGGGGTCTCGGCGAGGCGGGCGTCGTAGGCGTCCTGCTTCCACTGCGAGAAGCGGAAGATGACGGGGAAGGCGGGCGAGACCCGCTCGCGGACCGCCGCGACGACGTCCGCGGCGAACTTCGTCCGCGCCACCGGGTCGCCGCCGTAGGCGTCGGCACGACGGTTGGTGCCCGCCCACAGGAACTGGTCGATGAGGTAGCCGTGGGCGCCGTGCAGCTCCACGCCGTCGAAGCCGATGCGCTCGGCGTCCGCGGCGGCCTGCGCGAACGCGCCGACCACGTCGTCGATGTCGGCCCGCGTCATCGTCTTGCCCGCGCCCTCGGTGCCGTCCGTGCGCACGCCGGACGGGCCGATCGCCGGGGCGTCCGGATACGGCGCCCGCCCCTGCTCGCGGACCATGCCGATGTGCCAGAGCTGCGGCACGATCGTGCCGCCCGCCGCGTGCACCGCGTCGGCGACCTTCGCCCAGCCGGCCAGCTGCTCCTCCCCGTGGAACCGCGGCACCCGGTCACTGAGACCGGCCGACTCGTGCCCCACGTACGTGCCCTCGGTGACGATCAGCCCCACACCGGCGGCGGCCCTCCGGGAGTAGTACGACACCACGTCCTCGCCGGGAACACCGCCCGGGGAGAACATGCGGGTCATCGGTGCCATCGCGATGCGGTTCGGGACGGTCAGGCCGTTGATCACGGTCGGACGGGAGAGCAACGCGGCGGCTCGGGCGGCGGTCTCCGTGGCGGTGACGGTCACGTGGGGGCTCCTCGCTGTGGATACCATTTGGTATGTGCGCATGCATTAAATGCACACCGGCACCAACCGGCGACCACGGGGAGGCATTCCGCCCACCCCTCCCCCTCGGGTGTGAGCCCGGTCACACTCACCCCCGAGGCTCAAGCGCCGAGCCCCGAGCCCTCTTTTCAAAAAATGAGCGGAGGACCCCACCCCGCCCTCCCGCCCCACCCGTTCCCGCGCCCACGTCCTGCTCGCCGCCCTCGGCCGCGAGGTCCCCGCACTGTCCCTCTCCCGGGCCGACTGCGCGCACCTCGCCCCCGGTGAGCATCACCCTCGACACCGAGAGGCTCAAGGACTACGCCGACTGAGCCCCGCCCTCGGTACTGACGGACCGGGTCCGAACCTGAGGTGAATCAGGCTCAGAAGTCCATGTCACCGCCCGGCATGCCGCCCGGAGCGGCCGCGGAGGCCTTCTCCGGCTTGTCGGCGATGACGGCCTCGGTGGTCAGGAACAGCGCGGCGATCGACGCGGCGTTCTGCAGCGCGGAACGCGTCACCTTGGCCGGGTCGATGATGCCTTCCTTGACCAGGTCGACGTACTCGCCGGTCGCGGCGTTCAGGCCGTGGCCCGGGGTCAGGTTGCGCACCTTCTCCACCACGACACCGCCCTCGAGGCCGGCGTTCACGGCGATCTGCTTCAGCGGGGCCTCGAGCGCGATCCTCACGGCGTTGGCGCCGGTCGCCTCGTCACCCTCGAGCTCCAGCTTCTCGAACACCGAGGAGGCCTGGAGCAGGGCCACGCCGCCACCGGCGACGATGCCCTCCTCGACGGCCGCCTTCGCGTTGCGAACGGCGTCCTCGATGCGGTGCTTGCGCTCCTTGAGCTCGACCTCGGTGGCGGCACCGGCCTTGATGACCGCGACACCGCCGGCGAGCTTCGCCAGGCGCTCCTGCAGCTTCTCGCGGTCGTAGTCCGAGTCGCTGTTCTCGATCTCGGCGCGGATCTGGTTCACGCGGCCCTGGACCTGGTCGGCCGAGCCGGCACCGTCGACGATGGTGGTCTCGTCCTTGGTGATGACGACCTTGCGGGCGCGGCCCAGGAGGTCGATCGTGGCGTTCTCCAGCTTGAGGCCGACCTCCTCGGAGATGACCTCGCCGCCCGTGAGGATGGCGATGTCGCCGAGCATGGCCTTGCGGCGGTCACCGAAGCCCGGGGCCTTGACCGCGACGGACTTGAAGGTGCCGCGGATCTTGTTGACGACCAGGGTCGACAGGGCCTCGCCCTCGACGTCCTCGGCGATGATCAGCAGCGGCTTGCCCGACTGCATGACCTTCTCCAGGAGCGGCAGCAGGTCCTTGACGTTGCCGATCTTGGAGTTGGCGATCAGGATGTACGGGTCGTCGAGCGACGCCTCCATACGCTCCATGTCGGTGGCGAAGTACGCCGAGATGTAGCCCTTGTCGAAGCGCATACCCTCGGTGAGCTCCAGCTCCAGACCGAAGGTCTGGGACTCCTCGACGGTGATGACGCCTTCCTTGCCGACCTTGTCCATGGCCTCGGCGATGAGCTCGCCGATCTGGGTGTCGGCGGCGGAGATGGAGGCCGTGGAGGCGATCTGCTCCTTGGTCTCGACGTCCTTCGCCTGCTCCAGCAGGGCACCGGAGACGGCCTCGACGGCCTTCTCGATACCGCGCTTGAGGGCCATCGGGTTGGCGCCGGCGGCTACGTTGCGCAGGCCCTCCTTGACCAGGGCCTGGGCGAGAACGGTCGCGGTGGTCGTACCGTCACCGGCGACGTCGTCCGTCTTCTTGGCGACTTCCTTGACCAGCTCGGCGCCGATCTTCTCGTACGGGTCCTCGAGCTCGATCTCCTTGGCGATGGACACACCATCGTTGGTGATCGTGGGGGCGCCCCACTTCTTCTCGAGGACGACGTTGCGGCCCTTGGGGCCGAGCGTCACCTTGACGGCGTCCGCGAGCTGGTTCATGCCGCGCTCGAGGCCGCGCCGCGCCTCCTCGTCGAACGCGATGATCTTGGCCATGTGAAGTGGTCCCTCCAGGACTGGGGGTGATGACTCCAGGACCGCGCCCGCGCCCGCGACGGACGGCTCACAGACCCGGCGGTTCCCTGCTCCACCGGCACTGCGGGCCTCACCGACCCGGTCCTTACGTTGTCACTCTCACCTTCAGAGTGCTAACGCAATGATTAGCACTCGACCCATGCGAGTGCAAGCGCCTTCGAGGATCGGCGGGCGACTCAGCCACCCGCGAACACCCGGACAAGACGGACGGGGACGGAGCGGGCAAGCGGAGCAGGGAACGGACGCACCCCGGGTCCCGCCCCCAGGCCTCACCCCCGGACCCCGCTCCGGGAGCGAACGGCGGGACGAACGGCGGGACGGACCCCGGGCAGGCCGAAGGGCTCGTGTCCCCGGG
>NZ_LIQT01000703.1 GCF_001418415.1 Streptomyces hirsutus | reverse complement strand
GTCGGGGTCCGGGGCGGGGTCGTAGAGGATTCCGGCGAGGTCGCCGAGTTCCTCGGGCACGGTGGCGGACTCGCTGCGGCCGAGCCCGGCCATCTCGACGACGGTGACGCCGTCGGGGCCCTCGACCGCGCGCACCCACACCCGGCGCCGCTGGATGAACAGGGAGCCGGCCAGACCGGCGATGGCGACGAGGGCGCCGCCGAGGGCCCAGCCGCCGCCCGGCTCCTGGACCATCTGGAAGCCGGCCCACTCCCTGACCTCCTTCTCGAAGGTGACCGAGCCCGCCCCGCCCGGGAGGGTCATGGTCTCGCCGGGCGTCAGCATCTTCTTGAACAGCTCGCCGTCGGAGTCCTTGAACTCCTTCATCTTGGTCTTGTCCATCTGGTACACGCTCTGCGGAATGCCGGAGTCGGCCTTCAGGTCGCCGTGGTAGGCGGACAGGGCGAGTACGGGATAGTCGAGGCCCGGGAACTGGGAGAGCATCGTGCCGCTCTGGGAGCCGCCGAAGGTGGGCACGAAGAAGGCGTTGAAGCCGAGCTGTTCCTTCTTGCCCTCGGCGTTGCGGTAGCCGTCGAGGACCTTGACCACGCCGGAGGAGGTGACGTTGGAGTCGAGCGGCAGCAGGGGCACGGCGTCCTTGAAGACGACCTTGCCGTCGCCGTCGCGGACGGTGATCACGGGCGCGTAGCCGTGGCTGACGAGGTAGATCCTGGAGTCACCGATCACCAGCGGTTCGTTCACCTTGACGGTGGTCGTCTTCTCCTCGCCGTAGGCGCCCTCGGTGTAGACGAGCTCGGTCTCGTAGGTGCGCGGCGTTCCCTTGTTGGGGCCGCTGCGCTCGTAGGTGCCGGTGAAGGACTTCACGTCGAAGCTGAACGGTTCCAGGTCGGCGACGTCGAAGAGGTTGCCGGACTTGAAGTCGTCGTACTGCGTGAGCGTGTTGGCGAAGCCGTTGCCCTCGACGATCAGCTTGTTGCCCTCGGACTTGAACAGCTGGCCCCAGGCGAAGGCGATCAGCATCACGATCAGGGCGAGGTGGAAGGCGAGGTTGCCCGCCTCGCGCAGATAGCCCTTCTCGGCGGCGACGGCGTCACCGGCGAGGTGGGCGCGGAAGCGGCGCTTCTTCAGCAGGGCGAGCGCGGCCTCGCGGACCTGCTCGGGGTCGGCCTCGGTGCGCCAGGTGGTGTACGCGGGCAGCCGGGTCAGGCGTTTGGGGGCGCCCGGCGGGCGTCCGCGCAGCTGGCCGACGAACTGCAGGGTGCGGGGCGCGATGCAGCCGATGAGGGAGATGAACAGCAGGATGTAGATCGCCGAGAACCACACCGAGCTGTAGACGTTGAACAGGCCGAGCTTGTCGTAGACCGGTGCGAGGAAATCGTGCTGCTCGCGGAAGTCGGCGACCCGGGTCTCGTCGACACCGGTCTGCGGGATCAGCGAGCCGGGGATCGCGGCGAGCGACAGCAGCAGGAGCAGCAGCAGCGCGACCCGCATGGAGGTGAGCTGCCGCCAGAACCAGCGGGCCCAGCCGATGACGCCCAGGGCGGGCAGGTTCGGCAGGTCCTCCTTGGGGGCGGTGGACAGCTGGGAGCCGGCGGCGCCCAGGTCCTGGTCCTGCTCCCGGGCGGCGGTGTCGGCCGCGTCGCCCTCGGATCCCGCCGGGGTGTGTCCCGGCCCGGTTTCGGATGTCGTGCTCATCGCCGTCAGATCCCCACAGTGAAGCCGTTGGACCAGGTCTGCATCTCCATCACGAGGCTGTCCCACACACCGGTGAGCAGCAGCACTCCGGTCACGATCATCATCGTGCCGCCGATCCGCATGACCCAGACGTAGTGCCGCTTGACCCAGCCGAAGGCGCCGAGGGCCTTGCGGAAGGCCACGGCCGCGAGGACGAAGGGCAGACCCAGCCCCAGACAGTACGCGACGGTCAGTACGGCCCCGCGTCCGGCGCTCTCCTGCTGTGCGGAGAGCGTCAGCACGGAGGCGAGGGTGGGGCCGATGCAGGGCGTCCAGCCGATGCCGAAGAGGGCGCCGAGGACGGGCGCGCCGGCCAGTCCGGCCGCCGGACGCTTGTGGAAGCGGAACTCACGCTGGGTCAGCCAGGGCATCATCCCCATGAAGAAGACGCCCATGAGGATCATGAGGACGCCGAGCACCTTGGTGAGGATGCCCGACTGTTCCTGCAGCGTCTGCCCGAAGTAGCCGAAGAAGGCCCCGCCGGAGACGAACACGACGGTGAAGCCGAGGACGAAGAGCGAGGCGCCGGCGACCATCCGGCCGCGCCGGGCCTCGGCCAGGTCGGTGCCGGACACGCCGGTGACGTAGGAGAGGTAGCCGGGGACCAGCGGCAGGACGCAGGGCGAGAAGAAGGAGACGAGCCCGCCGAGCAGGGCGATGGGCAGCGCCACCAGCAGGGCGCCGTTGAGCACCGTGCCGTTGTAGACGGACTCGGTGGCGAGGTGTCCCGTCCCGGCGGCGAGGGAGCCCACGTCGGCCGCGAGCGTGGTGAGGGCGGTCACGTCACTTCTCCGCGAGGACCGGCTCGAGCATCTTCAGCAGCCGTTCCTCGCTGAGTGCGGTCAGTGAGCGGGCCGCGATCCCGCCGTCCCGGTCCAGGATCAGGGTGGAGGGGATCGCCTGCGGGTTGAGGGTGCCCTTCTCGAAGCGGAGCATCAGCTTGCCCGTGGGGTCGTACAGGCTCGGGTAGGTGATGCCGAAGTCCTTCTCGAAGGCGAGCGCCGCGCCGGTGGTGCTGTCGCGGGTGTTGATGCCGACGAACTGCACGTCCTGGTCGGCGTAGTCCTCGGACACCTTGGCGAAGTACTTGGCCTCCGCGCGGCACGGGTTGCACCAGGAGCCCCACATGTTGAGGACGACGACCTTGCCCTGGAAGTCGGCGACGTCGAGGTGTTCGCCCTCGAGCGTCTTGCCGGACAGTTCGGGCGCGGCGGCGCGCTCGCCCTTGGCGGCGGTGGAGATGCCGTCGGTGCCGGTGACGAAGTTGGTGTTGCCGCCCCCGCCGGACGTTCCGCCGGAGCCGCACGCGGTGAGCAGCAGTGCGGCCACCGCGGCGCCGGCGGTCAGGGCGGCACGGCGGCGGGCGCGGGCGCGCGGGGGACGTACGCGGGCGGCACGGGCACCGGTGTCACAAACGCCGGTGGCGCGGTTCGAGCGCTGGGGGGCGCGGCTGGCGGCACTCATGTGAAAAGTTTCGCATGTCCGTTCCGGGGATCTTGGGCACCCCCCTTGCGGGCGGAAACCCGCATATCAGGCGCTGCTCGCGGTGCCCGCCCCCGCGCCCGCCGCCGTGCCGCCCTGACCGCCGGCGCCGCGGTGGCCGCACTGCTGCTCACCGCGTGCGGCTCCGGCGGAACGTCCGGCGGGGGCGGCAACACCAACTTCGTCACCGGCACCGACGGCATCTCCACCGCCGCCAAGGGCGAGCGCGCCGCCGCGCCCGAACTGTCCGGCAAGACGCTCGAGGGCGAACACCTCGACGTCGCCGACTTCCAGGGCAAGGTCGTCGTCCTCAACATGTGG
>NZ_LIQT01000702.1:732-1359 GCF_001418415.1 Streptomyces hirsutus | reverse complement strand
CAGCCCGTGCCCTGCGGCACTCACCGGTCGCGGTGACCGTGGTCGACCGCCGTGCCCACCACCTCTTCCAACCGTTGCTCTACCAGTGCGCCTCCGGAATTCTGTCCGAGGGCCAGATCGCACAACCGCTCCGCGCGGTCCTACGGCGGCATCACAACGTGAGCTGCGTGCTCGCCGAAGCCACGGACGTGGATGTCAAAGCCAGGATGGTCCACGCCCGAGGACCCGAGGGCGGAGTCCTTCGGCTGCCCTACGACGATCTGATCGTCGCGGTCGGCCTGCGTCAGTCCTATTTCGGGCACGACGACTTCGCCGCGCACGCTCCCGGAATGAAGACCCTGGATGACGCGCTGGACATCCGCCGGCGGATCTACCGGGCGTTCGAGATGGCCGAAACGGCCGCAGACGACCGGGAACGGCAGCAGTGGCTCACCTTCGCGCTCGTCGGCGGTGGACCGACCGGTGTCGAACTCGCGGGACAGATCCGGGAGATCGCCGGCCACACACTCGACCGGGAGTTCCAGAAGATCGATTCGGCCCGGGCCCGGGTGCTGCTCTTCGAGGGGTCCGACGCGGTACTGGGCGCGTTCGGCCCCCGACTGGCCCGCCGTGCGGCCCGAACCCTGC
>NZ_LIQT01000702.1:0-684 GCF_001418415.1 Streptomyces hirsutus | reverse complement strand
CCGGGCCTGGCCGAGGTCGCCATGCAGTCGGGCGCCTACGCGGGCCGGGTCGTGCGCCACGCGGTGGAGGGCAGGGCGAAACAGCCGAAGCCCTTCAAGTACTGGGACCTCGGCAGCGCCGCCTACATCTCGCGCGGCCGGGCCGTAGTCAAGGTGGGTCCGCTGCACCTTTCGGGCACGATCGGCTGGCTGGCCTGGCTCTTCGTCCACCTGGCCTTCCTCACCGGATTCCGCAGCAGGCTGGGAGCGGTGCTCAGCTGGTCGGTCGCTTTCGCCACCAGCTCGCGACGCGAGCGCGCATTCACGATGTCCGACGTCGACGCGCCGGCCGGCCCGGGGTTCGGACAGAAGACACCCCCGCCGCCTCCCTGACCACGGCACCCCCTTCGCACCCTGTCGTTTCTCAGCCCCCGCGCCCCGCGGGGCAGAACCATCGAGGCGCACATGCTCAGCACAGTGGTCCTTCTGGCGGACGCCCCGCCCCAACTCCTGCCGGCTCGCCAGCTGATGGCCTTCACCCTGGCCTCCCACATCCTGCTGGTCCCCTTCGGAGTGGCGCTGCCGTTCATCACGTTGTTGATGCATCACCGGGGGCTGCGCCGCAACGACCCCGTCGCCCTCAAACTCGCCCGGCGCTGGTCTGCGGTGATGGCCGTTCAATTCGCCATCGGCGTCGTCACCGGC
>NZ_LIQT01000701.1:544-1126 GCF_001418415.1 Streptomyces hirsutus | reverse complement strand
GCCATCGGCGTCGTCACCGGCACGGTGTTGTCGTTCGAACTCGGACTGCTGTGGCCCGGCATGATGGGGCGCTGGGGTGACGTCTTCGGACTCGGTTTCGGCATTGAGGCATGGGCCTTCTTCCTCGAAGCCGTCCTGATCGCGATCTACCTCTACGGATGGCGCCGCCTGAAGCCCTGGACCCACTTCTGGCTCGCCGTACCGCTGCCGCTGGCCGCCCTGATGGGGGCGTTCGGCATCATCGCGGCCAACTCCTGGATGAACACACCGCAGGGGTTCAGGCTCGACGCCCAGGGCAATCCCGTCGACGTCGACGTACGCCAGGCGATCTTCACGCCGATGTTCGGCCCGGAGTACTGGCACTTCGTGGTCGCGATGTTCCTGACCGCCGGGTACCTGGTCGCCGGGGTGTACGCCGTCGGCTGGCTCCGTGGACGCCGCGACCGATACCACCGGCTCGGCTTCACGCTGCCGTTCACCGTTGCCGCGATCCTCACCCCGGTCCAGTTCATGATCGGTGACTCCGCCGCTCGCGCCGTCTTCCACAAGCAACCGATCAAGTTCGCCGCCATGGAGATCGTC
>NZ_LIQT01000701.1:0-514 GCF_001418415.1 Streptomyces hirsutus | reverse complement strand
CGGCGACTCAGGCCACCATCGCCCACTGGGCCTTCGACATCATGGTCACCATCGGCAGCCTGCTGATCCTGCTCGCGCTCTGGTACGCCTGGTCCTGGTGGCGCCATCGGGACAACCCCCGCAGCCGCTGGTTCTACCGCTGCGCCGCGCTCGCGGGGGCCGCCTGCCTGGTCACCGTCGAGTGCGGGTGGATCACCACCGAGGTCGGCCGCCAGCCCTGGATCGTCTACAACCACATGAGGGTCTCCGAGGCGGTGACCGATACCCGGGCCAGTTCGCTGTGGACGATGCTGGGCCTCGTCATCGTCGTGTACGTGATGGTGTTCGGCGCGTTTCTCGCGGTCATCCTGAAGATGCGCACCCGCTGGCGCATCGCCGACGAGGGCTCGGCCGCCGCGCGCACCGCACTGCCCCCTGAGACCGACACCCCCTACGGGCCCAGAAGCGCTCCCGAGCCCACAGCCGCCGGCGCGCCTGGTGGCGTCTCCGACCGCACCCCCGGGGGTGAGTGAAG
>NZ_LIQT01000700.1 GCF_001418415.1 Streptomyces hirsutus | reverse complement strand
GCCCACGGCCCGCCCTACACCACCGCGGCCCCCACCCGCCGGGCCACTTCCTCCGCGGCGAACCGCACGAACCCCTCGGGGTCCGGCTCGTCCCCCGTCGGCTGAAGGATCACGGAGTCGGCCCCGGCGTCGGCCAGCCGGTGGACCGCCTCGGCGACGGCACCGGCGTCCCCGGCCACTCCGAGATCGGGTTCGGAGCCGACGCCCTCGGCGATCAGCTCGGCGCGGAGCCGCTCGTCGGCGCCGGGTCCGGTGGCGGTGAGGAGATAGACGACGACTGTGTGCGCCGTAGCCTCACGCCCGGCCGCCACACGCCCCTCCTCGATGAGACGCCGGGCACGCCGAACGCCCTCGGGTGAGGTGGACGCCGTGAGAACGGTGCCGTCGGCAACCTCGCCGGTGAGCCGCAGGGTACGCGGCCCGGTAGCGCCGGCGAGTACCTCGACCTCCCCCTCGGGCGGCCAGTCGAGGGCGACGTCATCGAGGGTGACGTACCGTCCGTCGACGGTGAGCCGCTCCCCGCGCAGCAGGGCGCGCAACGCGACGAGATGCTCCCGCAACAGCGTCACCGGCGACTCGACCCGGGCCCCGACCTGCCCCATCCAGTCCTGCACACCGTGCCCGACACCGAGGACGGCCCGTCCGGGGAACATCCGGTGCAGGGTGGCGGCCTCCATGGCCGTGACGGCAACGTTCCGCAACGGCACGGGGAGCAGCCCGACCCCGATCCGTACCCGTTCCGTCCAGGCCAGCGCGGCGGCGGCCGTGGAGATCCCGCCTTCCCGGAAACAGTCCTCCCACAACCACAGCTCATCCAGCCCGGCGTCCTCCGCACTCCGGACAACGGCACGAAGACGCTCGGGAGCAAGCTGCGGCCGGAACACGGCACCAAGTGTGGTCATGGCGACGTACCTACCCGGGGCTCTCGAAGCTGACGCTCCCGGCGATCGCCCGCAGGATCGCCCGGTACTCCTCGCGCCGGGCCGGGGCCGTGGTGGTGAGCGTGAGGATAGCGAGCCGTCGGCAGTCCGGGTGGGGAAGGTGGGCGTGCAGTTGGAGAAGCGAGCGCTGCGGCAGGCCACTCCCGCTACCGGGCGCGGACGTCGACTCGCTGAACGTGGCGGGCCCTGCGGGCAACTCGACGAACTCGACGCCCACGTGACCTCCCACGGCCGTCACGGCACGGGCAGCGGTGACACTCCGGGGCGCGGCGGCTGTCTCCCGCCAGGAAATCGTGAACAACGAGAACAACGGCCCCACCACCGCCACGCCCCCAGGGC
>NZ_LIQT01000070.1 GCF_001418415.1 Streptomyces hirsutus | reverse complement strand
GAGCGAAGCCGAGAGTGGGGGAGGCTGGCTGAACGTGGAATCAACCGTCAACCGGCACCACGGCGGCCTCATCTTCAACAGCCGGGACGTCACCGAGCGCGTGCGGCTCCAGGCGCAGCTCCAGCACAACGCCGAGCACGACCCGCTCACCGACCTGCCCAACCGCGCCCTGTTCACCCGGCGCGTCCAGCAGGCCCTGTCCGGCCGCCGGGCCTCCGACCGGGGCGCCGCCCTCAGGGGCACGGCCGTGCTCTTCATCGACCTCGACGGCTTCAAGGCCGTCAACGACACCATCGGCCACCAGGCCGGCGACGAACTGCTGATCCACGCCGCCCGCAGACTGCGGGACGCGGTCCGCAAGGGCGACACCGCCTCCCGGCTCGGCGGCGACGAGTTCGCCGCCCTGATCGTGGGCGACGGCACCCGCGACCGGGAGGCCCGCGAGCGGCACATCCTGGAGCTCGCCGACCGTCTCAGGGTGACCCTCTCCCAGCCCTACCTCATCGACGGCAACGATGTCCGGGTCAACGCCTCCATCGGAGTCGCCTTCGCCGAACCGGCCCTCGGAGCGGGTGAGCTGCTGCGCAACGCGGACCTCGCCATGTACCGGGCCAAGGCCGCGGGCAAGGGCCGGGTGGAGCTGTACCGGCCGCAGATGCAGCAGGACGTCGCCCGCAGGGCGGAGCTGGCCACCCGGCTGCGCGCCGCGCTGCACGACGGCGAGTTCGCGCTGCTGCACCAGCCGGTGGTGTCCCTCCAGGACGGCAGGATCACCTCGGTCTGCGCCCAGGCGCGCTGGCGTTCCTCGCAGGGCGTGCTCTTCACCCCCGCGGAGTTCCTGCGGGTCGCCGAGGACAGCGAGAAGACGGCTGAGCTGGGCCGCTGGCTCCTCGAGGAGGCCGTCGAGCAGGCCGCAGAACGACAGGCGACGGGGGTGTCGGTGCCCGTCGCGGTCCGGATCGGCGCACGCCGGCTGCTGGACCGGTCGCTGCCGCTCGGCTCGATCGAGGCCCTGCTCACCCGGCACGGACTGCCCTCCGGCTCGCTGGTCGTCGAGGTGGCCGGGACCGACCCCCGGGTCTGCCTGGACGAGCTGGAGCGACGGCTGACCGCGCTCAAGCGGGTCGGCGTCCGGATCGCGCTGGACGGCTTCGGCAGCGGCTACGCGGCGATCACCGCCCTTCGACGGCTCCCCGTCGACGTACTGAAACTCGACCGCAGCCTGGTCGAGGGCGTGGTCGAGTCCGCGCGGCTGCACAAGATCACCGGCGGGCTGCTGCGGATCGCCGGCGACCTGGGCATGCAGTCCGTGGCCGAGGGGGTGGACCTGCCCGAGCAGGTCGTCGCCCTGCGCGCGATGGGGTGCACGCACGGGCAGGGCATGGCCTTCTCCGGGCCGCTGGACGAGTACCGGCTGCGCAGGGCGCTCTGCACCGGCCGCTATCCGGTGCCGAACGGGCCGGCCGAACCCGTGTACGCGGGCGGCGGTCCAGGGGGTTCCGGCGGTGCCGGCGGGTACGCGTCGGGGGTGGCCTCGATGCTCCGAAGCGGTGCGGTCCTGCGCTCACATGATGAGACTCCCGTCCCACCCACTTGACAGTCGGTGCGCGCCGGGGGGAGGGTCAATGCCATGCGCACCCGAATTCTCGTACTTGGACAGCGCGTCGGCTGACGCTGAGCATCGTCTGCTCAACGCCCCCCGCCCGACGCGCTCCCCTCGCTTGCCTCATGGCACGAGGGGTTTTTTGTTGCACCAGCACCTGTCGCACCGTCCACGCAGACCACGCGAATCTCGCAAAAACCCTCAGCATCGAGAAGAGAAGCCGATGACCGAGCAGGCCACCGGGGCCCACCCGCAGCCGCGGCCCCGATCCGGAGGACAGCAGTCCGCCCCCGAGAGCGTCACGGGCGCGCAGTCCCTCATCCGCTCGCTCGAGGAGGTCGGCGCCGACACGGTATTCGGCATTCCCGGCGGTGCGATCCTTCCCGCCTACGACCCGCTGATGGACTCCACCCGGGTGCGCCACGTCCTGGTGCGGCACGAGCAGGGCGCGGGCCACGCGGCCACCGGGTACGCGCAGGCCACCGGCAAGGTCGGCGTCTGCATGGCGACCTCGGGCCCCGGCGCCACCAACCTGGTCACCCCGATCGCCGACGCGCACATGGACTCCGTGCCGCTGGTCGCGATCACCGGGCAGGTCGCCTCCAAGGCGATCGGCACGGACGCCTTCCAGGAAGCGGACATCGTCGGCATCACGATGCCGATCACCAAGCACAACTTCCTGGTCACCAAGGCCGAGGACATCCCGCGGGTGATCGCGCAGGCCTTCCACATCGCCGCCACCGGCCGCCCCGGCCCGGTGCTCGTGGACATCGCCAAGGACGCCCTCCAGGCGAGGACCACCTTCTCCTGGCCGCCCACCATGGACCTGCCCGGCTACCGGCCCGTCACCAAGCCGCACGCCAAGCAGATCCGCGAGGCCGCCAAGCTGATCACCTCCGCCAGGCGCCCGGTCCTCTACGTCGGCGGCGGCGTCATCAAGGCCCGCGCCACCGCGGAGCTGAAGGTCCTGGCAGAACTCACCGAGGCTCCCGTCACCACCACCCTGATGGGACTCGGAGCGTTCCCCGACAGCCACCCGCTGCACGTGGGAATGCCGGGCATGCACGGTTCGGTCACCGCCGTCACCGCGCTGCAGAAGGCCGACCTGATCGTCGCCCTCGGAGCCCGCTTCGACGACCGCGTCACCGGCAAGCTGGACAGCTTCGCCCCCTACGCGAAGATCGTCCACGCCGACATCGACCCGGCCGAGATCGGCAAGAACCGGGCCGCCGACGTGCCGATCGTCGGCGACGCCCGCGAGGTCCTCGCCGACCTCGTCCAGGCCGTCCAGAAGGAGCACGCCGAGGGCCACCGGGGCGACTACACCGCCTGGTGGAAGGACCTGAGCCGCTGGCGCGACACCTACCCCCTGGGCTACGACCAGCCCGAGGACGGATCGCTCTCCCCGCAGCAGGTCATCGAGCGCATCGGACAGCTGGCGCCCGAGGACACGATCTTCGCCGCCGGCGTCGGCCAGCACCAGATGTGGGCCGCGCACTTCGTCCAGTACGAGAAGCCCGCCACCTGGCTGAACTCCGGCGGCGCCGGAACCATGGGCTACGCCGTCCCGGCGGCCATGGGCGCCAAGGCCGGACAGCCCGGCCGGACCGTCTGGGCGATCGACGGCGACGGCTGCTTCCAGATGACCAACCAGGAACTCACCACCTGCGCCCTGAACAACATCCCGATCAAGGTCGCCATCATCAACAACGGCGCCCTCGGGATGGTCCGCCAATGGCAGACCCTGTTCTACAACCAGCGCTACTCCAACACCGTGCTGGGAGCCGGCCCCATCGAGGCGGGCGGTGCCCCCACCGACCTGGGCAACGGCTCCGCGGTGGGCCCCGGCACGCAGCGCAGCGCCGGCACCCGCGTCCCCGACTTCGTCAAGCTGTCGGAGGCCATGGGCTGCTACGCGATCCGCTGCGAGGACCCGGCGGACCTCGACAAGGTCATCGAGGAGGCGAACTCGATCAACGACCGCCCGGTCGTCGTGGACTTCATCGTCCACCAGGACGCCATGGTGTGGCCGATGGTCGCCGCCGGCACCTCCAACGACGAGATCATGGCCGCCCGCGACGTCCGCCCCGACTTCGGCGACAACGAAGACGACTGAGCCAGGAAGAGCGAAGAGGAAACACGACATGTCCAAGCACACGCTCTCCGTCCTGGTGGAGAACACCCCCGGCATCCTGGCCCGGATCGCCGCGCTGTTCTCCCGCCGCGGTTTCAACATCGACTCGCTCGCCGTGGGCGTCACCGAGCACCCCGACATCTCCCGCATCACCATCGTGGTGAGCGTCGAGGAGTTCCCGCTGGAGCAGGTGACCAAGCAGCTCAACAAGCTTGTCAACGTGCTGAAGATCGTCGAGCTCGAACCCGGGCAAGCCGTCCAGCGCGAACTCGTTCTGGTGAAGGTGCGGGCCGACAACGAGACGCGTTCGCAGATCGTCGAGATCGTCCAGCTGTTCCGCGCCAAGACCGTCGACGTCTCCCCGGAGGCCGTGACCATCGAGGCCACCGGCAGCAGCGACAAGCTGTCCGCCATGCTGAAGATGCTGGAACCGTTCGGCATCAAGGAACTGGTCCAGTCCGGCACGATCGCGATCGGACGTGGTTCCCGTTCGATCACCGACCGATCGCTGCGCGCGCTCGACCGGTCGGCGTAAGACTAGGGACGGGCGGTCACGACACACCGGCCGCCCGTATTCCGAGACTCCGAAACCTCCCCTCCCCCCACCGTCATACGGTGGGAAGCAACACCTGCACACAAGGAGAGAACCCAAAGTGGCCGAGCTGTTCTACGACGCCGACGCCGACCTGTCCATCATCCAGGGCCGCAAGGTCGCGGTCATCGGTTACGGCAGCCAGGGCCACGCCCACGCCCTGTCGCTGCGCGACTCCGGCGTCGACGTGCGCGTCGGTCTGCACGAGGGCTCGAAGTCCAAGGCCAAGGCCGAGGAGCAGGGCCTGCGCGTGGTGAACCCGTCCGAGGCCGCCGCCGAGGCCGACGTCATCATGATCCTGGTCCCGGACCCGATCCAGGCCCAGGTCTACGAGGAGCACATCAAGGACAACCTGAAGGACGGCGACGCCCTGTTCTTCGGGCACGGTCTGAACATCCGCTACGGCTTCATCAAGCCCCCGGCCGGCGTCGACGTCTGCATGGTCGCCCCGAAGGGCCCGGGCCACCTGGTGCGCCGTCAGTACGAGGAGGGCCGCGGCGTTCCCTGTATCGCCGCCGTGGAGCAGGACGCCTCCGGCAACGCCTTCGCGCTCGCCCTGTCGTACTCCAAGGGCATCGGCGGCACCCGCGCGGGCGTCATCAAGACGACCTTCACCGAGGAGACCGAGACCGACCTGTTCGGTGAGCAGGCCGTCCTCTGCGGTGGCACCGCGGCGCTGGTCAAGGCGGGCTTCGAGACGCTGACCGAGGCGGGCTACCAGCCCGAGATCGCCTACTTCGAGTGCCTGCACGAGCTGAAGCTGATCGTCGACCTCATGTACGAGGGCGGCCTGGAGAAGATGCGCTGGTCGATCTCCGAGACCGCCGAGTGGGGCGACTACGTCACCGGCCCGCGGATCATCACCGACGCCACCAAGGCCGAGATGAAGAAGATCCTCGCCGAGATCCAGGACGGCACCTTCGCCCAGCAGTGGATGGACGAGTACCACGGTGGTCTGAAGAAGTACAACGAGTACAAGAAGCAGGACAGCGAGCACCTGCTGGAGACCACCGGCAAGGAGCTGCGCAAGCTCATGAGCTGGGTCGACGAAGAGGCGTGAGCCGAGTGCTCCGGGACGGTGCCGTGCGCTGAGGCCGGCACCGTCGCGGAGCCCTTCGGGAGGGCCCCGCCGGGGCCCGCCCCCGACCCCGCTCCACCGCCGCTCCACCATCGCCACAGGGGCTGGATCTTTCGTTGGCAGGCCGGTACGGCCACTTACGGATGATCCTTCCGCAGTGACGCAGGACGACACCCCGGCGCCACTACACTGCTGCACCATACGCGTCAGGCCCACAGCGTCGTGCGTCTTCCACGCGGCTAAGCGACACCGAGGAATTGCAGGCACACCCCCGGCGCCGCTCCCCTCCACCGCATGCGGCCGTCGGGACGGCCGTCCGCATTGGACATGTGAGGACCCACGTGAGCTCGAAACCTGTCGTACTCATCGCCGAAGAGCTGTCGCCCGCGACCGTGGACGCGCTCGGCCCGGACTTCGAGATCCGCCACTGCAACGGCGCGGACCGGGCGGAGCTGCTGCCCGCCCTCGCCGAAGTGGACGCGATCCTGATCCGCTCGGCCACCAAGGTCGACGCCGAGGCCATCGCCACCGCGAAGAAGCTCAAGGTCGTCGCGCGGGCCGGCGTCGGCCTGGACAACGTCGACGTCTCCGCCGCCACCAAGGCCGGCGTGATGGTGGTCAACGCGCCCACCTCGAACATCGTGACCGCCGCGGAACTCGCGTGCGGGCTGATCATCGCCACCGCGCGCAACATTCCGCAGGCCAACGCCGCGCTGAAGAACCACGAGTGGAAGCGCAGCAAGTACACGGGCGTCGAACTCGCCGAGAAGACCCTCGGAGTCGTGGGCCTGGGACGGATCGGCGCCCTCGTCGCGCAGCGCATGTCCGCCTTCGGCATGAAGGTCGTCGCCTACGACCCCTACGTGCAGCCCGCGCGGGCCGCACAGATGGGCGTCAAGGTGCTGTCGCTGGACGAGCTGCTCGAGGTCTCCGACTTCATCACCGTCCACCTGCCCAAGACCCCCGAGACGCTCGGCCTGATCGGTGACGAGGCGCTGCGCAAGGTCAAGCCGAGCGTGCGCGTCATCAACGCCGCGCGCGGCGGCATCGTCGACGAGCAGGCGCTGTACGCGGCGCTCAAGGAGGGCCGCGTCGCCGGCGCCGGCCTGGACGTGTACGCGAAGGAGCCCTGCACGGACTCCCCGCTCTTCGAGTTCGACCAGGTCGTCTGCACCCCGCACCTCGGCGCCTCCACCGACGAGGCCCAGGAGAAGGCCGGTATCGCCGTCGCCCGCTCGGTGCGCCTCGCGCTCGCCGGCGAGCTGGTCCCGGACGCGGTGAACGTGCAGGGCGGGGTCATCGCCGAGGACGTCAAGCCGGGTCTGCCGCTCGCCGAGCGCCTCGGCCGGATCTTCACCGCGCTGGCCGGCGAGGTGGCGGTCCGCCTCGACGTCGAGGTGTACGGCGAGATCACCCAGCACGACGTGAAGGTGCTGGAGCTCTCCGCGCTCAAGGGCGTCTTCGAGGACGTCGTCGACGAGACGGTGTCCTACGTGAACGCGCCGCTGTTCGCGCAGGAGCGGGGTGTCGAGGTCCGGCTGACCACCAGCTCCGAGTCCGCCGACCACCGCAACGTCGTCACGGTGCGCGGCACCCTGGCCGACGGCGAGGAGATCGCGGTCTCCGGCACGCTGGCCGGTCACAAGAACGTCCAGAAGATCGTCGCGGTCGGCGACTACGACGTGGACCTCGCGCTCGCGGACCACATGGCCGTACTGCGCTACGAGGACCGGCCGGGTGTCGTCGGCACCGTGGGCCGGGTCTTCGGCGAGGCCGGCATCAACATCGCCGGCATGCAGGTCGCGCGTGCCGCGGCCGGCGGCGAGGCCCTCGCCGTCCTGACGGTCGACGACACGGTGCCCCCCGCGGTGCTGGCCGAGGTCGCGGCGGAGATCGGCGCCACGTCGGCCCGCTCGGTGGAACTGGTCTGACGCGGCTGATCCAGCCGCATCCGGCACGGCCGTTCGAAGGCGCCGGGGGAACCGGGACTTCCCGGTTCCCCCGGCGCCTTTCGTACGGCGGTGGTCGTCGGCCGTGGGCAGACCGTGGCCGCCTTCTTCCGCTCCACCGCCGTGGCCTCCTCCCGTACCGCGACGCGCCGCAGGCTCGGCGCCGCCGGCCCCGCCGCCCCGAGGAGCACCACCGCCCCCGCGGCCGCCGCCGACCGCGTCCCGCCGGTGAACGCCTCCCGTGCTGTCGCCGCCGGGGCGTCTCCCGCTCGCCCCGGCGGTTCACCGGCGACGGTCGGCGCGCCGCCCAGGGTCTCCCGGGCCGCGTCCGGGATTCCGTTGCGGTGGACGGCGGTGCCGAGGGAGCCGAGGACCGCCATGCCCAGGGCGCCGCCGAACTCCGCGCCGGTCTCCAGTAGCCGCGCCGGTCTCCAGCGGTGAGGACGCCGCCCCCGCCTTCTCGTCCGGGGCGACGGACCGCCCTCCCGCCGAGCCCCGGATCAGCTTCGCCCCCGCCCCGGCACCGAGAACGACGATGTCGTACGTGTCCCCGTGCGCTCCCCGGGCCCGGCCGAACCGCTTCCCTCCCCATGGCCGCCCGCCGGGTGCGTGGCGAGGGGACGGCCCCGTTCGTGCCGGTGAAGGTTCCCCGGCGGGGTGGAGCATGCCTGCACGAAGCCGCTCACCGCACGGCGGGCGCCCTCGGTGCCGGCGCGTCCCTCACAGCCGGTGCGCCTTCAGGGCCATGTGCAGCAGCAGCCGGTCCTCGCCGTCGTCCAGGTCCAGGCCCGTGATCTGTTCGATGCGGGACAGGCGGTAGTACAGGGTCTGGCGGTGGATGCCCAGCTCGGCGGCCGTGCGGCCGGCCTGGCCCGCATGGTCGAGGTAGGTCTCGGCGGTACGGGCGAGTTCCCGGTGCACCGGGAGGAGCAGCGGGCCGACGGCGGGGTCGGGGGCGGCCTGCCGGGGCAGCGCGGCCAGGAGCCGGTAGGGGCCGATCGAGGACCATACGGCGACCGGGCCCAGGCGGGGCTCGGCCAGGGCCGCGCGGGCCGCCGCCGAGGCCTCGTTCCAGGCGGCGCCCAGTCCGGCGAGCCCGAAGCGGGGTGTGGCGATCCCGGCGGCGACCGGGGGAGTCGCGGTGGCCGGGCCGGTGGCGGCGGGCCGGTGCCCGGTGCCGCTCGCGCGGGCCCGCTCCAGGAGCCGGCCGGCGGCCGTCGTCGCCGGGGTCAGCACGTCCGAGGCGCGCAGCCGCAGCAGCAGGGCCAGTGACACGTCCGCGGCCCCCCACGGCAGGGTGCACAGGGCCGCGGCGCCCGGCACCGTACGCACCGACGGGGCGTCCTCGGGGTCGGCGGAGGGCCACGGGGCCACGCACACCAGCGTGTACGGGCCGTCGGCGCGGCTGCCGAGGGCGGTGCGGAGCTCGGCGACCGCCAGATCGCGCTGCCCGTCGCGCTCCGCGCCGAGCACCGCCCGCAGCTCGCGGGTCAGATCGGCACCGTGCTGCGCCTCGTCGGCGAGCAGCGCCCCGATCCGGGCGGTCACGCCCATCGCCGCGTCCAACTGCTCCTCGGAGGGGCCCGGGTCGTAGTCGAGCAGCCAGACGTAGCCGAGGACGACGCCCCGATGACGTACCGGCAGACAGACGCGACCCCGGTGCACACCCGCCTCCGGGGTGCGCGGGATACGGACCGGGCCCGTCGCGCGGGTGATGCCGAACCCCTCGAACCAGGCCCGGACGGCGGCCGTCGAGCGGCGGGTGAGGATCGAACGGGTGCGCACCGGGTCGAGGACGGACGGATCGAGCTCGCCCTCGCTGTCGTACGCGCCGAACGCGAGCAGCTCGAAGTCACGGTTCTCCAGGGTCGCCGGAGCGCCGAGCAGCTCCGAGATCTCGTCCACCAGCTCCTGGTAGTCACCCCTGTGGTCCGACGTCACCCCTGCATTCTCCCGTAGAACCGCATCGCCTTCATACATCTGTCTGAGATCGATGGCACGGATGCGTGACAGCTGTCGATGGCCCACGATCGGATGGATCCCTAAGTTTCACGGTGGTTCTCCGTGCCCTACCCGAAGCGTCGGGTCACGGCCATTCAGCAGCTTGTGGAGGTGCCCCGTGCTGGGTCCCGTGATTCTCGCCGCCTCACGCAGTGACCGGATGCGTCGCCTCGTCTCGGCCGCCCCGGTGACCAAGCAGGTCGTGGACCGTTTCATCCCCGGTGAGACCGTGGACGAGATCCTGCCCGTGATCGACGAGCTCACCGGCAACGGCCTGGAACTGACGATGGACGTCGTCGGCGAGGACATCACCACCCCCGAGCAGGCCACCGCCGCGCGCGACGCCTACCTGGAACTGATCGGCCGGCTCGGCCCGCTGGAGCTCGGCACCCGCGCCGAGATGTCGGTGAAGCTGTCGATGTTCGGCCAGGCGCTTCCCGGCGGACACGACCTGGCGCTCGCCAACGTGCGCCCGGTCGTCGAGGCCGCCGCCGCCATCGGCACCACGGTCACCCTCGACGCCGAGGACCACACCACCCTCGACTCGATGTTCGCCATCCACGACGACCTGCGGAAGGACTTCCCGCAGACCGGCTGCGTCATCCAGGCCTACCTCTTCCGCACGGAGGAGGACGCGCGCCGCCTCGCCGCGAACGGCAGTCGCGTACGGTTGGTGAAGGGCGCCTACAAGGAGCCCGCCGAGGTCGCCCACCAGCACAAGCACGAGATCGACAAGGCGTACGTGCGCATCCTGCGGACGCTGATGGAGGGCGAGGGGTACCCGATGATCGGGTCCCACGATCCGCGTCTGATCTCCATCACCCAGGAACTGGCCCGCACCGCCGGCCGCAAGCTCGACGAGTACGAGTTCCAGATGCTCTACGGAATCCGTGGCGACGAGCACCTGCGGCTGGCCGCCGAAGGCCACCGCATGCGCGTCTACACGGCCTACGGCACCGACTGGTACGGCTACTTCATGCGCCGTCTGGCGGAGAAGCCGGCGAACCTGCGCTTCTTCCTGCGCTCGATGGTCAGCAAGGGCTGAGCCCGAGCACCCACCGCCCGGCCGCCCAGCGGCCCGGGCACCCCAGCTCAAGCACCCGCAGCTCAACTCAAGGAGTACGGAAACCATGGACGCTGTGACCCAGGTCCCCACGCCCGTCAACGAGCCGGTGCACGGCTACGCCCCCGGCTCGCCCGAACGCGGCCGGCTGGAGGCCAAGCTCAAGGAACTGGCCGACAACCCGGTCGACCTGCCCTGCACCATCGGCGGCGAGAAGCGGATGGGCGGCGGCGAGCGGTTCGACGTCGTGCAGCCGCACAACCACAAGGCGCGCCTGGGCACCTACGCCAACGCCACCCAGCAGGACGCCCAGGACGCGATCGACGCCGCCCTGGCCGCCGCCCCGGCCTGGCGCGCGATGTCCTTCGACGACCGCGCGGCGATCATCCTGCGCGCCGCCGAACTGCTGTCCGGCCCCTGGCGCGAGACCATCGCCGCCTCCACCATGCTCGGCCAGTCCAAGACCGCGCAGCAGGCCGAGATCGACAGCCCCTGCGAGCTGATCGACTTCTGGCGGTTCAACGTCCACTACGCCCGCAACATCCTGGCCGAGCAGCCCCCGGCCAACTCGCCCGGCGTGTGGAACCGCATGGACCACCGCCCGCTGGAGGGCTTCGTCTACGCGATCACGCCCTTCAACTTCAGCGCGATCGCGGCCAACCTGCCCACCGCCCCGGCCCTGATGGGCAACGTGGTCGTCTGGAAGCCGTCCCCGACCCAGACCCACGCCGCCGTGCTGCTGATGCGGCTGCTGGAGGAGGCCGGTCTGCCCAAGGGCGTCATCAACCTCGTCACCGGCGACGGCATCGAGGTCTCCAAGGTCGCCCTGGAGCACCGCGATCTCGCGGGCATCCACTTCACCGGCTCGACCAAGACCTTCCAGCACCTGTGGAAGACGGTCGGCAACAACATCGAGAAGTACCGCACCTACCCGC
The DNA here is from genome assembly GCF_001418415.1 of Streptomyces hirsutus. Taxonomy (GTDB): domain Bacteria; phylum Actinomycetota; class Actinomycetes; order Streptomycetales; family Streptomycetaceae; genus Streptomyces; species Streptomyces hirsutus. The sequence continues at coordinate 11,552 of NZ_LIQT01000070.1, read as the reverse complement.
GCCTGGTCGGCGAGACCGGCGGCAAGGACTTCCTGGTCGCCCACCCGAGCGCCGACCGTGCCGTGCTGAAGACCGCCCTGACCCGTGGCGCCTTCGAGTACCAGGGCCAGAAGTGCTCCGCCACCTCGCGCGCCTACATCCCGGCGTCGATCTGGAACGACGGCTTCAAGGAGGAGTTCGCCGCCGAGGTCGACCACCTCACCATGGGCGACGTCACCGACCTGTCGAACTTCATGGGCGCCGTCATCGACGAGCGGTCCTTCGCCAAGAACAAGGCCGCCATCGACCGTGCCGGGGAGGACCCGGCCTGCACGATCGTCGCGGGCGGCTCCTACGACGACTCGGTCGGCTACTTCGTCCGCCCGACCGTCGTCGAGTGCTCCGACCCGGAGAACGAGGTCTTCCGCACCGAGTACTTCGGTCCGTTCCTCGCGGTGCACGTGTACGACGACAGCGCGGCCGACGCGTACGACGCGATGCTGACCCAGATGGAGTCGGTGTCCGACTACGCGCTGACCGGCTCGGTCGTCTCCGGCGACCGTGCGGCGGCCGCGTACACGATGGAGAAGCTGCGCTACGCGGCGGGCAACTTCTACATCAACGACAAGTCGACCGGCGCCGTCGTCGGGCAGCAGCCCTTCGGCGGCGGCCGTGCCTCCGGCACCAACGACAAGGCCGGCGCCCCGCAGAACCTGATGCGCTGGACCCTGACCCGTGCCATCAAGGAGACGCTGGTCGCGCCGACCGACTACACGTACCCGCACATGGGCTGACACCCCCCCGGCACCGGGAACCCCTCCGTACCGCTGCCGCAGCCCCGCCGGACGGGCCAGGTCGTACCGACCTGGCCCGTCCGGCGTTTTCGCAGGTCGCGGCGGTGGGGCCGGGTCCGCCGTCTCAGATAGTAGGAAGCCCGAGTAATTGTGCAGACAGATGCGCCGGGTCCCCTTATTTTTGTAGGAGCCGAACGTCTCGCTCGATCAAGCGAACGGCGGTAGCGAGCCGGGCCCCGTGCAGGCAACCCCTGCGGCCTCCGCTCCCCGCCCCTTCCGGTGACGCGTTTCCCCTCCGCATTTCCGCATTTCCGCGCCCTCCCGGCTTGTCGAAGGAGTCGATTCCCCATGGCCGAGACCACCGTCCGCCGCCGCGTCCGCCACGTCTCCCGCACAAGCGAGTCCGACCGCAAGAACGCCGCCGCCGCCCTCCAGCGCGCCCTCGACCGCCGCGACAACGGCGGCTCGACCGGCCACTGAGCCGCGCCGAGCGCACCCGGCCGCGGCCTCCTCTCCCGTGCGGATGTCCGCATCCCGGACGGTCCGTGTCAGAGCATGGGACGAGGAGTAGGGTGCCCGCATGTCTCGCAGCATCAATCTCGCAGTGATCCCCGGTGACGGCATCGGCCAGGAAGTCGTGGCCGAAGGCCTGAAGGTGCTCTCCGCCGTTCTCCCGCAGGATGTGAAGCTGGAGACCAAGGAGTACGACTTCGGTGCCCAGCGCTACCACGCCACCGGTGAGACCCTCACCGACGCCGACCTCGACGCGCTGAAGCAGCACGACGCCATCCTGCTCGGCGCCATCGGCGACCCGAGCGTCCCCTCAGGCGTCCTGGAGCGGGGCTTCCTGCTGAAGCTCCGCTTCGCCTTCGACCACCATGTGAACCTGCGGCCGTCGAAGCTCCTGCCGGGCGTGGCCACGCCGCTCGCGGGGCAGCCGGAGATCGACTTCGTCGTGGTCCGCGAGGGCACCGAGGGCCCCTACACCGGCAACGGCGGCACCATCCGCAAGGGCACCGAGCACGAGGTCGCCACCGAGGTCTCGGTGAACACGGCGTTCGGCGTCGAGCGCGTCGTCCGCGACGCCTTCGCCCGCGCCCAGGCCCGCCCCCGCAAGAAGCTCACGCTGGTCCACAAGAACAACGTGCTGACCTTCGCCGGCCACCTGTGGACGAACGTCTTCAACAAGGTGGCCGAGGAGTACCCCGAGGTCACCACCGACTACATCCACGTCGACGCCGCGACGATCTACCTCGTCACCCAGCCCGAGCGCTTCGACGTGATCGTCACCGACAACCTCTTCGGCGACATCATCACCGACCTCGCCGCGGCCGTCTCCGGCGGCATCGGCGTCGCCGCCAGCGGGAACATCAACCCGTCCGGCACGTTCCCGTCCATGTTCGAGCCCGTGCACGGCTCGGCACCGGACATCGCGGGCCAGGGCAAGGCCGACCCCAGCGCCACGGTCCTGTCCGTCGCCCTCCTCCTGCGCCACCTCGGCCACGAAGCCGAGGCCGCCCGCATCGAGGACGCCGTCTCCGCCGACCTCGCGGAGCGCGTCGGCCTGCCCGCGCGCAGCACCTCCGAGATCGGCGACGCGCTCGCCGTACGCGTAGCCGGCTGACCGGGCGCGCACACTCGACACCACTCGAAGCCGCCGGTCGCAACCGCCCGGCGGCTTCCCCATGTCCCCGCCGGGTGCCACCATCGACCACCGGGCCGCATTCACCCCGTATTCCCTCCTCCGTCGCCGCCGGGCGATAATCGAACGCGGAGCCGCCGCATGAGGGAATGCTCGGACGTCCTATCACTGGCCACCGGCCGTACGGGCGTGAGCGCGGCCCGTCACTACAACCGGTGAAGGACAACCATTCATGACCACGCCCACGATCGAGCTCAAGCCCTCCGCCCACCCGCTCTCCGACGCCGAGCGGGAGGCGATCCTGGCCGACCCGGGGTTCGGCCGCCACTTCACCGATCACATGGTGACGATCAAGTGGACCGAGGGCCGGGGCTGGCACGACGGTCAGCTCGTCCCGTACGCACCGATCCCCCTCGACCCGGCGACCCACGTCCTGCACTACGCGCAGGAGATCTTCGAGGGGCTGAAGGCCTACCGCCGGCCCGACGGTTCCGTCGCCACCTTCCGCCCGGAGAAGAACGCCGAGCGGTTCCAGCGTTCCGCCCGCCGCCTCGCGATGCCCGAGCTGCCGGTGGAGACGTTCATCGCGGCGTGCGACGCCCTGGTCGGGCAGGACAAGGCCTGGGTTCCGGCGCACGGCGGCGAGGAATCCCTCTACCTGCGCCCGTTCATGATCGCGACCGAGGTCGGCCTGGGCGTGAAGCCCGCCAACGAGTACCTGTTCCTGGTGATCGCCTCCCCGGCCGGCGCCTACTTCCCCGGCGGTGTGAAGCCGGTCTCCATCTGGGTCTCCGAGGACCGCGTCCGCGCCGTGCCCGGCGGCATGGGCGACGCCAAGACGGGCGGCAACTACGCGGCCTCCCTGCTCGCCCAGGCCGAGGCCGCCGCCAAGGGCTGCGACCAGGTCTGCTACCTCGACGCCGTGGAGCACACCTGGGTCGAGGAACTCGGCGGCATGAACCTGTACTTCGTCTACGGAGACAAGATCGTCACCCCGGCCCTCACCGGCTCCATCCTGGAGGGCGTCACCCGTGACTCCCTGCTGAGCGTCGCCCGCGACCTCGGCTACGAGGCCGTCGAGGAGCGGGTCTCGGTCGACCAGTGGCAGCGCGACACCGAGAACGGCACCCTCACCGAGGTGTTCGCCTGCGGCACCGCGGCCGTCATCACGCCCGTCGGCACCGTCAAGCGGGCCGGCGGCGAGTGGAAGCAGAGCGGTGGCGAGCCCGGCGAGGTCACCCGGCGCCTGCGCCGGGCCCTGCTCGACATCCAGCGCGGCACGGCCGAGGACAAGCACGGCTGGATGCACCCGCTGGGCTGAGAGCGCCCGGCCCCGACGACGACGTGCACAGCCCCCGCGGACGCCCGCGGGGGCTGCGCGTTCGCGTGCCCCGCCCGGCCGCCGCGGTCCGCACACCCCGGCCGCCGTGGTCCGGACACTCCGGTCCTCGCGGGCCGGACACCGAACGCCCGCATCCTGAGACGGACGGTGATCGCGGGACCGCTTTGTGCCAGACTTCCCCCGTGCTCTCGTTCGCCACGATTATTGGCAGCAGGCGCGCCGGTCCGCAGTGACCGCACGTACGACAACGTACGGGCGGACACCGTCGTCCTCGACCCGCGCGCAGACCTCTCGCACCCGCGAGAGGTTTTTCTGTTTCCTGGCCCACCTCAAGCCGGGGACCGGGCGCGAGGGACCATGGGGGGACGGTGGAACCGGTCATTCCGGTAGACCGAGATCCAACATCAGGAGCCTTCAGACCATGACCGCACCCAGCGAGCCCGACGACTCGTTCCACGTCTTCGACACCACCCTGCGCGACGGCGCCCAGCGTGAGGGCATCAACCTCACCGTCGCCGACAAGCTGGCCATCGCACGGCACCTGGACGACTTCGGCGTGGGCTTCATCGAAGGCGGCTGGCCCGGCGCGAACCCGCGGGACACCGAGTTCTTCGCCCGCGCCCAGCAGGAGATCGACTTCCGCCACGCGCAACTGGTCGCCTTCGGCGCCACCCGCCGCGCGGGCGCGACCGCCGAGGAGGACCCTCAGGTCAGGGCCCTCCTCGCCTCCGGCGCGCAGGTCATCACGCTGGTCGCCAAGTCCCACGACCGCCATGTCGAGCTCGCCCTGCGCACCACCCTGGACGAGAACCTGGCGATGGTCCGCGACACCGTGGCCTTCCTCAGGGCCGAGGGCCGCCGGGTGTTCGTCGACTGCGAGCACTTCTTCGACGGCTACCGCGCCAACCCCGAGTACGCCAAGTCCGTCGTCCGCGCCGCCTGGGAGGCCGGCGCCGACGTCGTCGTCCTGTGCGACACCAACGGAGGCATGCTCCCCGCCCAGATCCAGGCCGTCGTCTCCACGGTGCTCGCCGACACCGGCGCCCGGCTCGGCATCCACGCCCAGGACGACACCGGGTGCGCGGTGGCCAACACCCTCGCCGCCGTCGACGCGGGCGCGACCCACGTGCAGTGCACGGCCAACGGCTACGGCGAGCGCGTCGGCAACGCCAACCTGTTCCCGGTGGTGGCCGCCCTCGAGCTCAAGTACGCCAAGCAGGTCCTGCCCGAGGGCCGGCTGCGGGACATGACGCGGGTCTCGCACGCCATCGCCGAAGTGGTCAACCTGACCCCCTCCACCCACCAGCCCTACGTCGGCGTCTCCGCCTTCGCCCACAAGGCCGGCCTGCACGCCTCCGCGATCAAGGTCGACCCGGACCTGTACCAGCACATCGACCCCGAGCAGGTCGGCAACACCATGCGGATGCTGGTGTCCGACATGGCCGGCCGCGCCTCCATCGAGCTCAAGGGCAAGGAACTCGGCATCGACCTCGGCGGCGACCGCGAACTGGTCGGCCGGGTCGTGGAGCGGGTCAAGGAACGCGAGCTCCGGGGCTACACGTACGAAGCCGCCGACGCGAGCTTCGAGCTCCTGCTGCGCGCGGAGGTCGAGGGCGGGCCCCTGAAGTACTTCGACGTCGAGTCCTGGCGCGCGATCGTCGAGGACCGCCCCGACGGCACCCACGCCAACGAGGCCACGGTCAAGCTCTGGGCCAAGGGCGAGCGGATCGTCGCCACGGCCGAGGGCAACGGTCCGGTCAACGCCCTGGACCGGTCCCTGCGCGTCGCCCTGGAGCGGATCTACCCGCAGCTCGCCAAGCTGGAACTCGTCGACTACAAGGTCCGCATCCTCGAGGGCAAGCACGGCACGCAGTCCACCACCCGGGTCCTGATCTCCACGTCCGACGGCACGGGGGAGTGGTCGACGGTGGGCGTCGCGGACAACGTCATCGCCGCCTCCTGGCAGGCCCTGGAGGACGCGTACACGTACGGTCTGCTGCGGGCCGGGGTCGAACCGGCGGCCTGACCCGACCGGTCCGGTCCGGCAGGGACGACCCGTGGTGATGCGTGAGTCGCGCGTGCCGTACGGAAAGCCCTGCCGGACCGGATGCCCGTTTCCGTCCCGGTTCGGGTAGCTTCGAACCTATGAAGGACGCGCTGACGCGTACCCTCGTACGCCTGCTGATCGTGCCGGTGGCCGCCGTTCTGGCGGTCCTGATGACCGGGGCGCCGGGCGCGCACGCGGCCACCGACCTCTCGACCGTGGCCCGGGCGCTGCGCGAGAGCCCCGTCTACGTCGATCCCGAGGCGACCGGCATCCTGTCCCAGTCGGACGCCAAGGCTCTCGCGGACAAGATCGAGAGCGCGGACAAACCCGTCTTCATCGCGGTCCTCCCGGCCGGATATCCCACGGATGACCTCTTCCGGAACCTGCGCACCGAGACCGGGATCACCGGCCTGTACGGCATCCGTCTCGGCGACCGGTTCGACGCGCGCGCCGACAGCAGCGTGCTGAGCCGCCAGGGTGTGGGGAACCTGGTCACGGCCGTGCAGGGCGCGGGCGACGCCAAGGCCCAGCTGAACGACTTCGTCGACGACGCCCTGCGCAACATCGGCGGCTCGGCGCCGGCCTCCTGGAACGAGGGCGGCGGCCAGGTGCCGGTCGGTGGTCTGATCACCGTCGGCGCGGTGGTGGCGGTGAGCGGCGCGGGCGCCTACGCCGTGGTCCGCCGCAACCGCAAGCGCCACGAGGAGGAGCAGCGGGCCGCGCTGGAGAAGCTGCGGGTCGTGGTCGACGAGGACATCACCGCGTTCGGCGAGGAGCTCGACCGGCTCGACTTCCACCCCGGCGAGCCCGGCGCCGACGACGCCATGCGCGCGGACTACGAACGCGCGCTGGACTCCTACGAACGGTCCAAGCAGCTGATGGACGGGGCGGGCCGGCCGGAGGACGTCCGGGCGGTCACCCAGGCCGTGGAGGACGGCCGCTTCGCGCTGGCCGTGCTCGCCGCCCGCCGCGAGGGCCGGGCGCTGCCGGAGCGCCGCCCGCCCTGCTTCTTCGACCCGCGCCACGGCCCCTCGGCCGCGGACGCCCGCTGGACGCCCCCGGGCGGTGCCGTGCGTGAGGTCCCGGTCTGCGCGGCGGACCGAGCCCGCCTCGCCGACGGCCGGGACCCGGCCGTCCGCGAGGTCGACACCGACTCCGGGCGACGCCCCTACTGGGAGGCGGGCCCGGCCTACGGTCCCTGGGCAGGCGGCTACTTCGGCGGTGGCGTGCTGCCCGGCCTGCTGGTCGGCACCCTGCTGGGCAGCATGATGGCGAGTCCCGCCTACGGGGCCGACTACGGCGCCGGCTACGGCGACTTCGGCGGGTACGGTGGCGGCGACGTCTCCGGCGCCGACTTCGGCTCCGGAGACTTCGGCGGTGATTTCGGGGGCGGCGGCTTCGGCGGTGGCGGTTTCGGCGGCGGAGGGGACTTCGGCGGCGGGTTCTGACGTGCTGCCCCCCGTCCCGTCGCGCGACGGCGAGGGCCGCGGTCGGCCCACGCTCCCGCCAGGACGTCGTCGGATCCCGCTGCCCCGCTCGCCTTCCCGGCCGCCGCCGAGCCGGACGGACGCGGCCGGCCGGACTCGTGGAGGTGGGCGCCGCCGAGGCGGGCGGGCGGTGGGCGGCGGCCTGCGCGTCGCAGAAGGGGGCCGGTGTCCCCGAAGAACTCGCGGCGGCGCCGGAGCGGGAGCCTCGCGCCACGGCCCGTTTCGAGGTGCCGGGAGGGCGGAGCGGTATCGCGTCGTACCCGGCGTCCTCCGGGCCGGTACGTCCGAGGGCCGGTCCGCGCAGGCGGAGACGGCCGTCGCGAAGCTGATGCCGGGGGAGTGGACCCGCGGCGCCGGAAAGCCGAGCGCCCGCCCTCCTCCGTGCGGAAGAGGCGGGCGCGCGTTCAGCGGTGCCGGACGGGCGAGGCCGTCGGCTCAGGCGTTCTTGATCGCCGAGATGTCGAAGTTCAGCTTGATCTTGTCGGAGACCAGGACGCCACCCGTCTCCAGCGCCGCGTTCCAGGTCAGGCCCCACTCGGAGCGCAGGATCTCGGCCTTGCCCTCGAAGCCCACGCGCTCGTTGCCGAAGGGGTCAGTGGCAGCGCCGTTGAACTCCAGGTCGATGGTGAGGGGCTTGGTGGTGCCCAGGATCGTCAGGTCACCGGTGATGCGGTAGTCGTCGCCGCCCAGAGCCTCCGTCTTGGTGGAGCGGAAGGTCATCTTCGGGAACTCCTCGACCTTGAAGAAGTCCGCGCTCTTCAGGTGACCGTCACGGTCGGCGCTGCCGGTCTCGATGCTCGCCATCTCCACGTCGAGGGTGGCGGTGGAGTTGGACGGGGCGGAGCCGTCCAGGTGCAGAGTGCCGGTGAACTCCTGGAAGCTGCCCTTGACGTTGGTGACCATCGCGTGCCGGGCCACGAAACCGAGGGTGGTGTGCGAGGGGTCGATCGTGTAGTCGCCGGTCAGGGCGGCCAGGTCCGGGTTCACGGGGGCCGGGGCGGTCGCGGTTTCGCTGTTCTTGCGGCTGAAGATGCCCATGATGTGTTCCTCCTGGGGACGGGGGATCGGATGATCACGTTGAACGTTCAATTACTTTCAACGAGACTCACTGTAGAGGCATTCCCTTTAAAGTTCAACATCTTTGGCGGAGCGGTGCGCGTGGACCGGTCGAACGGGCGGGGCGCGGAGAGTCCCGCCGACGGGAAGCGCCGGCGGGAGGAGTCGCTCGTTCGACCGTACCGAAGGCGGGTCCCCCGGGTTGCCCACTTCCACGCCCTGTGCCGAATCGTTTCCGGCGCGCCCCGACCGGCCCCGACCGGCCCGGAGGAGCCCGCGGGATCCGCGAGCCGTACCGCTACCCTCTGCGGTGCGGACCGACCCGAACGGGCGAACCCCCGGAGAACATCTGGGATCGACCGGGTACGAGGGTGGGGAGAAGCTGTCGGGCCGGTGAAATCGCAGGACGCCGGGCATCGGATCCGGAGGCGCGGCGCCCGCGGGGGAGTCCGCGCGGGCGCGTGACTGTGAGAGGCGTCTCAGTCCCGGAGTTTGTCGGACTCCTACAATGCGAACGCCCCCTGAGCAGTCGGAACGCCTGCACGCCGCCACGGTTCTGTTCGGTCGCACCAGGAAAACGGCCCCGAGACTGTGAGGAGTCGACGGCTCGCATTCCCGGGTGAGCTTCGTAAGGTCGCAGCATGACCGTTTTGGATGACGCACCGGGTGAGCCGGCCGACGCGCGCGGACGTGTTGCCGAACTGCACGAGATCCGTGCTCAGGCACTGGCCGGCCCGAGCGAGAAAGCGACCCGGGCGCAGCACGCCAAGGGCAAGCTGACCGCCCGGGAGCGCATCGAACTGCTGCTGGACCCGGGCTCCTTCCGCGAGGTCGAGCAGTTGCGCCGGCACCGCGCGACCGGCTTCGGCCTGGAGGCCAAGAAGCCGTACACCGACGGTGTGATCACCGGCTGGGGCACCGTGGACGGCCGCACGGTCTTCGTCTACGCCCACGACTTCCGGATCTTCGGCGGCGCGCTGGGCGAGGCCCACGCCACCAAGATCCACAAGATCATGGACATGGCCATCGCGGCGGGCGCGCCCCTGGTGTCCCTCAACGACGGCGCGGGCGCGCGCATCCAGGAGGGCGTCTCGGCGCTCGCCGGCTACGGCGGCATCTTCCAGCGCAACACCAAGGCGTCCGGTGTCATCCCGCAGATCAGCGTGATGCTCGGCCCGTGCGCGGGCGGCGCGGCCTACAGCCCCGCCCTGACGGACTTCGTGTTCATGGTCCGCGAGACCTCGCAGATGTTCATCACCGGCCCGGACGTGGTCAAGGCCGTCACCGGTGAGGAGATCACCCAGAACGGCCTGGGCGGCGCGGACGTGCACGCCGAGACCAGCGGCGTCTGCCACTTCGCCTACGACGACGAGGAGACGTGCATCGCCGAGGTGCGCTACCTCCTCTCGCTGCTTCCGCAGAACAACCGCGAGAACCCCCCGAGGGCCGAGAACACCGACGCGGCCGAGCGCCGCAGCGACGTCCTGCTCGACCTGGTCCCGGCCGACGGCAACCGCCCGTACGACATGACCAAGGTCATCGAGGAGATCGTCGACGACGGCGAGTACCTCGAGGTCCACGAGCGCTGGGCGCGGAACATCATCTGCGCACTGGCCCGGATGGACGGCCAGGCCGTCGGCATCGTCGCCAACCAGCCCCAGGCGCTGGCCGGCGTGCTGGACATCGAGGCGTCCGAGAAGGCCGCCCGCTTCGTCCAGATGTGCGACGCCTTCAACATCCCGATCCTCACCTTCCTGGACGTCCCCGGATTCCTCCCGGGCGTCGACCAGGAACACGGCGGCATCATCCGCCACGGCGCCAAGCTCCTCTACGCCTACTGCAACGCGACCGTGCCCAGGATCTCGCTGATCCTGCGCAAGGCGTACGGCGGCGCGTACATCGTCATGGACAGCCAGTCCATCGGCGCCGACCTCACCTACGCCTGGCCGACCAACGAGATCGCCGTGATGGGCGCGGAGGGCGCGGCCAACGTCATCTTCCGCCGCCAGATCGCCGAGTCCGAGGACCCGGACGCCATGCGGGCGCGCATGGTCAAGGAGTACAAGTCCGAGCTGATGCACCCCTACTACGCGGCCGAACGCGGTCTGGTCGACGACGTCATCGACCCCGCCGAGACCCGCGAGGTGCTGATCCGCTCCCTGGCGATGCTGCAGACCAAGCACGCCGACCTGCCCTCCCGCAAGCACGGCAACCCGCCGCAGTAGCCGACCGACCGAAGCAATCCGCCCCGGTAACCCGGCGGACCCCGCGCGGCAATCCCGCGGACCTCTCTCCCAGGGAGACTGACACCCATGAGCACACCTGACATCCGCGTCGAGAAGGGCCACGCCGAGCCCGAGGAAGTCGCCGCCATCACCGCGATCCTCCTCGCCCGCGCCGCCGCCCGCCCCGCCCACGACGTCCCGGCCCGCTCCGGCCGCGCCAGGGCCGGCTGGCGCCGCCTCGAGCGCGAGCCCGGCTTCCGCGCCCCGCACAGCTGGCGCTGAGCCCGCAGCACGCCCTGAAGGGGCCCACCCGCCCGGGTGGGCCCCTTCCGCGTCCGCCCGCCGCCCGGGGCGGCACCACGACATGAGAACGCCCCCTCCGGACCGGAGGGGGCGTTCCCGCGTTCGGCGGCCGTACGGTCCGGCCGCCTCGGCTACCGGAGGCGTGCCATGAGGGCGTGCTCGACCAGAGTGATCAGCGCGCTCTTGGCGTCCGAGCGGTGCCGGGCGTCGGTGGTGATGATCGGGGCGTCGGGCCCGATCTGCAGTGCCTCACGCACCTCTTCCGGCTGGTAGGGCTGCTGTCCGTCGAAGCCGTTGAGGGCGACGACGAACGGCAGTCCGCTGTTCTCGAAGTAGTCGACGGCCGGGAAGCAGTCCGCCAGCCTCCGCGTGTCGACGAGCACGATCGCACCGATGGCGCCGCGTACCAGGTCGTCCCACATGAACCAGAAGCGGTCCTGGCCGGGTGTACCGAAGAGGTACAGGATCAGGTCCTGGTCCAGGGTGATACGGCCGAAGTCCATGGCCACCGTGGTGGTGGTCTTGTCCCCGGTGTGGGTGAGGTCGTCGATGCCCGCTGAAGCGGACGTCATGACGGCCTCGGTACGCAGCGGGTTGATCTCCGAGACAGCACCGACGAACGTGGTCTTGCCCACGCCGAAGCCGCCCGCCACCACGATCTTCGCGGAGGTGGTGGA
>NZ_LIQT01000007.1 GCF_001418415.1 Streptomyces hirsutus | reverse complement strand
CGCCGGGTCGACCCGGCGAAGGACGAGGTCAAGGTGGACGGGCTGACCGTCGCCACCCAGTCCTACCAGTTCTTCTCGCTGAACAAGCCCGCCGGTGTCGTCTCCACCATGGAGGACCCCGAGGGGCGTCAGTGCCTCGGCGACTACGTCACCAACCGCGAGACCCGGCTGTTCCACGTGGGCCGGCTCGACACCGAGACCGAGGGCGTCGTCCTGCTCACCAACCACGGTGAGCTGGCGCACCGGCTGACCCACCCGCGGTACGGGGTGAAGAAGACCTACCTCGCCCACATCGTCGGGCCGATCCCGCGCGACCTGGGCAAGCGGCTGAAGGACGGCATCCAGCTGGAGGACGGTTACGCGCGCGCGGACCACTTCCGCGTCGTCGAGCAGACCGGCAAGAACTACCTCGTCGAGGTGACCCTGCACGAGGGCCGCAAGCACATCGTGCGCCGCATGCTCGCCGAGGCGGGCTTCCCGGTCGACAAGCTGGTGCGCACCGGCTTCGGGCCGATCACCCTGGGCGACCAGAAGTCGGGCTGGCTGCGCCGGCTGTCGAACACCGAGGTCGGCATGCTGATGCAGGAGGTCGAGCTCTAAGGCCTTGTGTATGACCACACCCCCTTTTATAGTCGACCTGACCATAAAAGGGGGTGCAGTCATGGGCGGCTACGACAAGTACGCCTACGAGCCCTTCGCCGTCACCGTCGACCTCGCCGTGTTCACGCTCCGCACGGGCGTGCTGCACGCGCTGCTCGTCGAGCGCGGTGAGGAGCCGTACGCGGGCCGCTGGGCGCTGCCGGGCGGGTTCGTGCAGCCGGACGAGTCGGCGGAGACCGCCGCCCGGCGTGAACTCGCCGAGGAGACGGGGCTGACCGACGTGTCCGGGCTGCACCTGGAGCAGCTGCGGACCTACAGCGAACCCGGCCGCGATCCCCGGATGCGGGTCGTCTCCGTCGCCTTCACCGCGCTGCTGCCCGACGCCCCCGAGGCGCGCGGGGGCGGCGACGCGGCGCAGGCCCGCTGGATCCCGTACGGCTCCGTGCGGGGGCTCGCCTTCGACCACGACCGGATCCTGGCCGACGCCCGGGAACGCGTCGGCGCCAAGCTCGAGTACAGCTGGCTGGCCACGGCCTTCTGCCCGCCCGAGTTCACCGTCGGCGAGCTGCGCCGTGTCTACGAGGCCGTGTGGGGTGTGGCCTTGGACCCGCGCAACTTCCACCGCAAGGTGACGGGTACACCGGGCTTCCTGGTGCCGACGGGTGGCACGACCACCCGGCAGGGCGGCCGTCCCGCTCAGCTCTTCCGGGCCGGCGGAGCCACCCTGCTCAATCCGCCGATGCTGCGCCCCGAGGTGTGAACGCACCGAGCGGCAGGAGCGGGTGGTGACGCGGAGGCCGAGGCAGAGGCGTCCGGCTCCGGCCGGTGCGGGCCGCGGACACGGATTCCGCGCGGCTGAATTCCCTGTGGTCGGCAGGCCTTGCGGTGCCCGGAAAATCCGATATGGCGCGCTATCTTGCTTCGGGTGATCCAGGCCCTAGGACTGACCAGCAAGCCGCGCAAAGAGCTACCGCCCGCCGTCGACGACGTCTCCTTCGAGGCACCCGCAGGTCGCATCACGATGCTGCTCGGAGTGCCGGGCGCGGGCAAGACGACGGCACTCAGGCTCATGCTCGAACTCCAACCGGGCCGTGGCATCACCTACTTCAGAGGCCGTCCGCTGCACAGCATCGGTCACCCGTCCCGCGAAGTCGGCGTACTGCTGGGTGATGTGCCGGGCCACCCCGCACGCACGGTGCGCGGACACGTCCGCATGCTGTGTGCCGCGGCGGGAGTTCCGGTACGTCGCGGGGACGAAGTCCTGGAAGCCGTCGGGCTCGTGAGCCTGCGGGAGGAGCGCCTCGGCACGCTTTCGCGGGGCATGGACCGACGCCTCGGGCTGGCCTGCGCACTGTTGGGGGACCCGCACACCCTCGTGCTCGACGAACCCGTACGCGGGCTTTCCGCCGGCGAGAACCGCTGGCTGCACGGCATGCTCCGGGCCTACGCGGACCAGGGCGGCACCGTCCTGAGCACCACGGCCGACCCCAAGGAAGCGGCGCGCGCCGCGGACCGGGTGGTCACCCTCGATCAAGGCCGGCTCGTCGCCGACCAGCCGGCCGTGGACTTCTCGCGCACCCGGCTGCGCCCCCGCGTCGCCGTCCGCACCCCGCACGCCACCCGGCTCTCGGCGCTGCTCACCAAGGAGGCCCGTACCGAACGGCGTTCCGTGGAGGTGGCCGAGGACGGCGGCAACCGTATCTCCGTCTACGGCAGTACCTGCGCGGAGGTCGGCGAGACCGCCTTCCGGCACGGCATCGTCGTCCACCAACTCGCTGACGAGGTAGGAGACATGGGGCCTGGCGCGGGTGCGTTCCGCACCGAGGGGCCGACCGCCCCGGACCAGGGGGCGCCCTCCACCGCGACGCCCTCCACCGCGCCGTCGCCGACCGCCGCCACCCCCGACGCCGGGCAACCCGACGACCCTCAGGACTCCCGTCCTGCCGACCGCCTGCCGGCCGACCACTCGCCGGCGGACGGTCGCGCCGGAGACGAGGACCGGGTCCCGGAGGCCGACTCCTCGATCGGACTGCCGCCTCCTGTCTCCGTTCGCCCCGTCCCCCGCCCCCTCCACCCGCTGCGCTACGAGATCCGCAGGGCCACCGGCGTCGGGACCGGGTTCCTCGTCGGGGTGGCCGTGCTCGTGGTGTCCGCGCTCACCGCCGTCCTGCTGGCCCGGATCGGACACACCCCGCAGCCGCGCCTGCTGGCCGCGTGGCCCAGGGAGCTGCCCCTGCCGCCCGCGGCGATCGGGGCGGGGCTGCTCGGAGCGCTGGCCTTCGGCGACGAGTTCCGCCACCCCGCCCTGGCGGCGGACCGGGGCGGGGCACCCCGGCGACTGGGGCTGCTGACGGTCAAACTCCTCGTCGCCTCGGCCGCCGCGCTGGTGCTGGCCGTCCTGACGATCGGGTGCGATGCGGAGCTGCTCCACCTCGTCTACGGGCGGGAACTCATCGAGATCCCCGCCGACTGGCTGCCGCTCGGCGCGAGTTGGCTCGGACTCGTGATCGGGTGCGCCTGGGTGGGAGTGCTGGCCGCAGGGGTCTTCCGGTCCACCGCCGCCGGTCTCGCCACGGTCGTCGCCGTCCCCCTCCTCGTCGGGCCCCTCGTGCGCAAGCTGACCGAGGGGCCGCCGGTGCGGGCCGCGGCCGGGGCGCCCCTGCGGATGCGCGAGGTGACCCCGCTCCGCGGGTCCTTCGAGGGCGAACGGTATCTGGAGGGGGCGCTGCGGATGATGGCCCAACCGGTGGGTGGCGCAGTGGCGTTGTCCCTCGTGGTGCTGCTCTGCGCGTATCTGCTCACATCCTTGCGCAACAGGGCCCGATGACGATCGACGGTGCCTCGATCGGTCCGCCGATGCCTGCAACTCCCCGGAGGGAGCCCGCTTCCTTCCGATAAGGCGTCAATTGCGACGGGGTGAGCGATCACCCTTTCGTGTGCTTTTCACCAAACTCCTCAAGGGAGTTGGGAGCCGCGCCGAAAAAGGATGCGTGAGTACCCTTGCGCACACCATGATGACCACCGCCCGCTCCGCAGACTCCGGCCTCGCGGGTCCGGGCGAAATCGACCGCTACCCCTATGCCGACGCGCCCGCCGGCGGCCGTGTCGGGCCCCCTGCCTGGGACACCGATCCCGAGCTGGGCCGTGGGAGCCGCCGCAGCGCGGGCAACCGCGGCCGCGGGTTGCACGGCCAACTCGTCCAGCAGCTGGGCCAGATGATCGTCTCGGGTGATCTGGGCGCCGACCGGCCCCTGGTTCCCGAGGAGATCGGCCAGCGCTTCGAGGTCTCCCGCACCGTCGTCCGCGAGTCGCTCCGTGTCCTGGAGGCCAAGGGCCTGGTCAGCGCCCGCCCCAATGTCGGCACGCGCGTGCGCCCGGTCAGCGACTGGAATCTGCTCGACCAGGACATCATCGAGTGGAGGGCCTTCGGACCGCAGCGCGACGACCAGCGCCGTGAGCTCAGCGAGCTGCGCTGGACGATCGAGCCGCTGGCCGCCCGGCTCGCCGCCGGGCACGGACGCGAGGAGGTCCAGCAGCGTCTGTCCGACATGGTGGAGATCATGGGTCACGCCATGGGGCAGGGCGACGCGCTGACCTTCGCCCGAGCCGACTCCGAATTCCATTCGCTGCTGATCCAGCTCGCCGGCAACCGCATGCTGGAGCACCTTTCCGGGATCGTGTCCGCTGCGCTGCAGGTCTCGGGCGGGCCGCTCACGGGCTGTGAGCGGCCGAACGAAGCGTCGCTCGCGCACCACGGCCGGATCGTCGACGCGCTCGCCGGCGGCGACGGCGCGGCGGCCGAAGCGGCCATGCGCCAGTTGCTGATGATCCACCCCGAGGTCGAGCGAGTGGTACCCGGCCCGCGCTAGCGCTGACCGCGTTCTGCGGACGGCCCGGCCTGCCATCCCCCTCCTGTGGCACCCTCCGACCGGTGAGCCGCCCGCTGTAGGACCCCGCGGGATCACCTTCGATCCCGCGGGGTCCTACAGTGATGAAGGGGCCGTAAGGTCCGGCACAGTGCCGCCGTCACCCCCGAGTGACCGTCTTTGTCGTGATCTGATCGATTATGGACACTTACGGGGTGTGACTCGGGCCACGCGGATTGGGCGTAACGCTCCTGGAAAGAACGCGATGACCTAAGAGGTGACAGTCGCGGAGGGAATACGGACGCCGTTCACGGCGCTGTGCAACTCCCCGGCCCCCGCCCGCATCGTCGGCCCATCCCCAAGCCGGCGGTCGGCTCCTGTCCGTCGTGGACGGGGCCGGAAGCCGTTTTCTCAACGTCCCGAGAGGTTGTTCGTGTCGGCCAGCACATCCCGTACGCTCCCGCCGGAGATCGCCGAATCCGTCTCTGTCATGGCGCTCATCGAGCGGGGAAAGGCTGAGGGGCAGATCGCCGGCGATGACGTGCGTCGGGCCTTCGAAGCTGACCAGATTCCGGCCACTCAGTGGAAGAACGTACTGCGCAGCCTCAACCAGATCCTCGAGGAAGAGGGTGTGACGCTGATGGTCAGTGCCGCGGAACCCAAGCGCACACGAAAGAGCGTCGCCGCGAAGAGTCCCGCCAAGCGCACCGCGACCAGGACGGTCACGACGAAGGCGACGACCACCCGGAAGGCCGCCGCCACCGCCGCGTCGGCCGCACCCGACGGCGCCGAGGAGGAGGCACCCGTCAAGAAGGCGGCTGCCAAGAAGACCACCGCGAAGAAGGCGGCCGCCAAGAAGACGGCGGTGAAGAAGACGGCCGCCAAGAAGACCGCCGCCAAGAAGGACGACGCCGAGGCGACCGACGAAGAGACCGTCGAGGAGACCAAGGCGACGGACGAGCCGGAGGGCACCGAGGCCGCCGGTTTCGTCCTCTCCGACGAGGACGAGGACGACGCGCCCGCCCAGCAGGTCGCCGCCGCCGGTGCCACCGCCGACCCGGTCAAGGACTACCTCAAGCAGATCGGCAAGGTGCCCCTGCTCAACGCCGAGCAGGAGGTCGAACTCGCCAAGCGGATCGAAGCCGGTCTGTTCGCCGAGGACAAACTGGCCAACTCCGACAAGCTGGCGCCGAAGCTCAAGCGCGAGCTGGAGATCATCGCCGAGGACGGCCGGCGCGCCAAGAACCACCTTCTGGAGGCCAACCTCCGTCTGGTGGTCTCCCTGGCCAAGCGCTACACCGGCCGCGGCATGCTGTTCCTGGACCTCATCCAGGAGGGCAACCTCGGTCTGATCCGCGCGGTGGAGAAGTTCGACTACACCAAGGGCTACAAGTTCTCCACCTACGCCACCTGGTGGATCCGTCAGGCGATCACCCGCGCGATGGCCGACCAGGCCCGCACCATCCGCATCCCGGTGCACATGGTCGAGGTCATCAACAAGCTCGCGCGTGTGCAGCGCCAGATGCTCCAGGACCTGGGCCGCGAGCCCACCCCGGAGGAGCTGGCCAAGGAACTCGACATGACCCCGGAAAAGGTCATCGAGGTCCAGAAGTACGGTCGTGAGCCCATCTCCCTGCACACCCCGCTGGGCGAGGACGGCGACAGCGAGTTCGGTGACCTCATCGAGGACTCCGAGGCCGTCGTCCCGGCCGACGCGGTCAGCTTCACGCTTCTGCAGGAGCAGCTGCACTCCGTCCTGGACACCCTGTCCGAGCGCGAGGCGGGCGTCGTCTCCATGCGTTTCGGTCTCACCGACGGTCAGCCGAAGACCCTCGACGAGATCGGCAAGGTGTACGGCGTCACGCGCGAGCGCATCCGTCAGATCGAGTCCAAGACCATGTCGAAGCTGCGTCACCCGTCGCGCTCCCAGGTCCTGCGCGACTACCTCGACTAGGGCAGCGATCGCAGCGGTCCCGCGAGGTCGAACCGAGGCCCGGCCCCTTCAGGGGGCCGGGCCTCGGTGCTGCTCCGCGGGTGCGGGGCATGACGGGGTGAATCACTCTGGGTATCCCATCAATTCCCCAGTGTGAGGAGAGCGCATGCGTCGTCGCCTAGCCCGGGCCCTGGCCCGGCCACTGGTCATCGCCGCTGCCACGACCGCGATACCGCTGGCAGCGGCCGCTCCGGCGGCTCCGGCGGTCGCGGACCGCATCGTCGTCGGAGGGTTTCCGGTCGATGTGGCCCAGAGTCCTTGGACCGTGGCGCTGTCCAGCCGTGACCGGTTCGGGGGTACCCGGGCGGGACAGTTCTGCGGGGGTGTGGCCGTCGGCCGGACCACGGTGCTCACCGCCGCCCACTGCATGAGCGAGGAGGTTCTGGGAGCGACGCCGGACCGGGTGCCCGACCTCAGAGTGATCTCCGGTCGTACGGATCTGCTGTCGGACCAGGGGGAGGAGACAGAGGTGAGCGAGACCTGGGTGAATCCGGGCTACGACCCGCTCAGCAACTCCGGAGATTTCGCCGTGCTCACCCTGGCCGCACCGCTGCCCTCCGGCTCGGTGATCGGCATGGCCGGCGCGGGCGATCCCGGGTACTGGGCCGATACCCCCGCGACCGTCTACGGCTGGGGGGACACCACGGGATCAGGGACCTATGCTGGCAGCCTGCACGCGGCCCGGGTGCGTGTGCTGCGCGACGCCCTGTGCGAGGAGGCCTACCCGGGCCGCGTGCAGGCTGNNTGCGAGGAGGCCTACCCGGGCGGCAGCGAGGGCGCGTACCGCGCCGGGACCATGCTGTGCGCCGGTGAGCAGGACGGCGGGCCGGACGCCTGCCAGGGGGACAGCGGCGGACCGCTGGTGGCCGAGGGGCGGCTGATAGGCCTGGTGTCCTGGGGCAGCGGATGCGGCTGGGCGGACAGTCCCGGGGTCTACACGCGTGTGTCCGAGGTTATGCGGACGCTCGGCCGGGCTTCGGCCCAGCAGGACGGAAAGGCGGCGCCCGACGGCCCCTGAGAGCGCCTGGCGAGCCCTGAGCGGGCCTCCCGGGGCTCTCCCGGGGCTCTCCCGGCAGTTACCCGGGGCCGACCCGGGGCCGAGGAAAGGGCCAGGGGTGAAAGCGCACGAGAAAAAGGCGGCTGTCTCCGCATCGGAGGCAGCCGCCCCTCCTGCCGGCTTGTGCCGGTCTGGCTCGTCGTCGTACGCGAGATGTCAGCGCGTCTCCGTGATCAGCGCTCTTCCTCGACGGCAGGGGCCGACGGGGAAGTCAGCCGCTCGCTCTCGTCCTGTATCTCGGCGGCGATCTTCTTGAGTTCCGGCTCGAACTTGCGGCCGTGGTGGGCGCAGAAGAGCAGTTCTCCGCCGCTCAGCAGGACGACGCGCAGGTATGCCTGGGCGCCGCAGCGGTCGCAGCGATCGGCGGCCGTCAGGGGGCTCGCGGGGGTCAGAACAGTAGTCACGTCGCCTCTTCTCTAGCTCGACGAGCTGTCGTACCAGGGTCAACATCCAACCAGGCCCAAAACGTTCCCGCTCGTGGCTGCTTCTCGAAAAAATCTTTCCGAGGTGGCCGGATGTTGCCGGTTGGCGGCGAATGTGCCGTATCGCGTGTCTGTGTCGTCGTACGGATTCGCGTCGGATCGGTGGTGGTCGGCCCTCCCGGCTGGGTTGCCGGTTGTTCTTGAGGACGTGCCCGGAGCCTAAATGGTTCATGCCTGGAAGGGAACGTGATGTGTGCTTCACTCCATCGAGGGATCGAACAGGTATACGACTCTCGACTAGTCTAGGTTTCAGACGAGGGTGGCGTGACAACGGCTCTACCAGGCCTCGGTACCCTCTCACCGGTGACAAGCGACGCGCCCTTACCCATGAGGGCCCCATCTGAAATTCAGCGAGGAGCGAACCGCGTGACCGCCGAGACGTCCGTGCCGTCCACAGCGCTGCTGGCAGGAGCAGACCGGGACGGTTCCAATTACACCGCGCGGCACCTGCTCGTCCTCGAGGGGCTCGAGGCCGTGCGGAAGCGCCCCGGAATGTACATCGGATCGACCGACAGCCGCGGTCTGATGCACTGCCTCTGGGAGATCATCGACAACTCGGTGGACGAGGCCCTCGGGGGCCACTGCGACCACATCGATGTGATCCTCCACGACGACGGCTCGGTGGAGGTCCGGGACAACGGCCGCGGCATCCCGGTCGACGTGGAGCCCAAGACCGGCCTCTCCGGTGTCGAGGTCGTCATGACCAAGCTGCACGCCGGCGGCAAGTTCGGCGGCGGTTCGTACGCCGCCTCCGGCGGACTGCACGGCGTCGGCGCGTCCGTCGTCAACGCGCTCTCCGCGCGGCTGGACGTCGAGGTGGACCGCGGTGGGCACACCCACGCGATCAGCTTCCGCCGCGGCGTCCCCGGCGCCTTCGCCGCCCTGGGCCCGGACGCGAAGTTCGAGGCCGGGAGCGGGCTGCGCAGGACCAAGAAGATCCCGAAGACCCGCAGCGGCACGCGTGTGCGCTACTGGGCCGACCGCCAGATCTTCCTCAAGGACGCCAAGCCGACCCTGGAGACCCTGCACCAGCGCGCCCGCCAGACCGCGTTCCTGGTGCCCGGCCTGACCATCGTCGTCCGTGACGAGCTCGGGCTCGGCGACGGTGGCAGCAAGGGCGAGGAGTCCTTCCGCTTCGACGGCGGCATCAGCGAGTTCTGCGAGTTCCTGGCCACCGACAAGGCCGTCTGCGACACCCTCCGCTTCACGGGGCAGGGCACCTTCAAGGAGACGGTCCCGGTCCTGGACGAGTACGGCCAGATGACACCCACCGAGGTGACCCGCGAGCTCGGCGTCGACGTCGCGATGCGCTGGGGGACCGGCTACGACACGACGCTCCGGTCGTTCGTCAACATCATCGCCACCCCCAAGGGGGGCACCCATGTCGCCGGCTTCGAGCAGGCCGTCGCCAAGACGGTGAACGAGGTGCTGCGCACGAAGAAGATGCTGCGCGTGGCCGAGGACGACATCGTCAAGGACGACGCCCTGGAGGGCCTCACGGCGGTCGTCACCGTCCGCCTGGCCGAGCCGCAGTTCGAGGGCCAGACCAAGGAGGTCCTCGGCACCTCGGCGGCCCGCCGCATCGTCAACACCGTGATCTCCCGGGAGCTCAAGGCCTTCCTGACCTCCACCAAGCGCGATGCCGCCCAGCAGGCCCGCGTGGTCCTGGAGAAGGCGGTCGCCGCGGCCCGGACCCGCATCGCCGCCCGTCAGCACAAGGACGCCCAGCGCCGCAAGACGGCCCTGGAGTCCTCCTCGCTGCCCGCCAAGCTGGCCGACTGCCGCAGCGACGACGTCGAGCGCAGCGAGCTGTTCATCGTCGAGGGAGACTCCGCCCTCGGTACGGCGAAGCTCGCGCGGAACTCCGAGTTCCAGGCGCTGCTGCCGATCCGGGGCAAGATCCTCAACGTTCAGAAGTCGTCCGTGACGGACATGCTGAAGAACGCGGAGTGCGGGGCGATCATCCAGGTCATAGGGGCCGGATCCGGGCGGACGTTCGATATCGACGCGGCTCGCTACGGCAAGATCATCATGATGACCGACGCCGATGTGGACGGCTCCCACATCCGCACCCTGCTCCTGACGCTGTTCCACCGCTACATGCGGCCCATGGTCGAGTCCGGCCGGGTGTTCGCCGCGGTGCCGCCGCTGCACCGTATCGAGCTCGTCCAGCCCAAGAAGGGTCAGGACAAGTACGTGTACACGTACTCGGACCGCGAGCTGCGCGACAAGCTGATGGAGTTCCAGACCGGGAACATCCGCTACAAGGACTCGATCCAGCGCTACAAGGGTCTCGGCGAGATGGACGCCGACCAGCTGGCCGAGACCACCATGGACCCGCGCCACCGCACCCTGCGCCGGATCAACCTCACCGACTTGGAGGCCGCCGAGCAGGTCTTCGATCTGCTCATGGGCAACGACGTCGCTCCGCGCAAGGAGTTCATCTCCAGCTCGGCGGCGACACTGGACCGGTCGCGCATCGACGCGTGACCGCCGTGCGACCGACGCGGAGCGGTCCCCGCTGTCACCTGATGGGGTGAAGCAGAACGGGAAGAAGAGCCGGGGATCCTCCCGTTCTGCCCATTCTTGGGCATGCAGCAAAGCGATGACCGCCCCCACCCGGGCGGAGGCGGTCCTGAGGGTCCCGCCGGACATGGAGAAAGACGCTCCGCGCCTCCCGGGCAAGGCTCGCCCGGACAACCCGACGGCGGCCATCTCCCGCTCCCCGGCGGGCCGTTCGGTGCCGTGAGCTATGACGACCCCTGGTACGACGCGCTCGCCTCGGGCTGGGGCGAGGGCACCGGCAAGGGCACCGGAGCACCCACGGCGGTTCGCACACCGCCGGTGCGGGCGGCGGGCGTACCGGCCGCGCGCGGGCGGGAAGGCGCCGCGGCGGTGGCGGACGTGTACCTCCAGGTCCAGCGCAGCGCCGCGTTCCAGGAAGTGCGCAGCCGCTACCGGAGGTTCGTGGTCCCGGCGGTCGTCGTCTTCTGCGCCTGGTACGTGGCGTACGTCGTGACCGCCACCACCGCGCCGGACCTGATGGCGCGGCCGGTGTCCGGCGCCGTGAACGTGGGGATGCTCGCCGGGCTCGGCCAGTTCCTGACCACGTTCCTGCTCACCTGGGCCTACGCACGGCACGCACGGCTGCGCAGGGACCGGGCGGCACTCGAACTGCGCTGGGACACACAGGAATTGGCGCGCGGCCGGGGCGGTGAATCATGACGGGCAATCACCAGGCGCTGGCACTCCTGCTGTTCAGCGCGTTCGTCGCGGTCACCCTGGGGATCACCACCTGGGTGAGCCGCCGACGGCAGGGATCGGCCGAGGAGTTCTACGCCGGCGGTCGGCTCTTCTCACCGATGGAGAATGGTTTTGCCATCGCGGGCGACTACATGTCCGCCGCCTCCTTCCTCGGCATCTCCGGACTGATCGCCCTCTTCGGCTACGACGGGATGCTGTACTCGGTGGGCTTCCTGGTGGCCTGGCTCGTGGTGTTGCTCCTGGTCGCGGAACTGGTGCGCAACTGCGGCCGGTTCACCCTCGCCGACGTGGTGGCCGCCCGGATGCGGGAACGTCCCGTCCGCATCGCCGCGGGAACGTCGTCGGTCACCGTGTCCGTGCTGTACCTGGTGGCGCAGATGGTGGGCGCGGGCAGCCTGGTCGCGCTGCTGCTCGGCGGCCGGAGCGAGGCGGCGCAGGCCTGGACCGTCGTCGGCGTCGGGGCGCTCATGGTGATCTACGTGTCGATGGGAGGGATGCGGGCCACCACCTGGATCCAGATCGTCAAGGCGGTCCTGCTGCTCGGCGGCACCGTCGTGCTGACCGTCCTCGTCCTGCTGCGGTTCCACGGCGACTTCAACCGACTGCTGCTCACGGCGGCCGAGCGCAGCGGTCACGGAGAGGCGTTCCTGGCCCCCGGGCTCGCCTACGGCGGGGACTGGACGTCCCGGTTCGACTTCATGAGCCTGGGGCTCGCACTGGTGCTGGGCACGGCCGGGCTGCCGCACATCCTGTCCCGCTTCTACACCGTCCCGACCGCGCGGGCGGCCCGGCGCTCGGTCGTCTGGTCGATCGGGCTCATCGGCGGGTTCTACCTGATGACGATCGTGCTCGGGTTCGGTGCCGCCGCCGTCGTCGGACCGGACGCCGTGCGCGGGTCCAACGCGGCCGGGAACACGGCGGTTCCGCTGCTGGCGCTCGACCTCGGCGGCGGCGCCGGCTCCACCGGCGGAACGGTGCTGTTCGCGATCGTCGCCGCGGTCGCCTTCGCCACGATCCTCGCCGTCGTCGCCGGGATCACGCTCGCCTCGTCGGCGTCCGTCGCCCACGACCTGTACGCGTCCCTGCGGCGCCGCGGTGGAAAGCCGCGCAGCGAGGTGGCCGTGGCCCGGGTGGCCGCGCTCGGCATCGGCGTGCTGGCGATCGCGCTCGGCCTGCTGGCCCGTGATCTCAATGTCGCCTTCCTCGTCGGGCTGGCCTTCGCCGTGGCCGCCTCCGCCAACCTGCCCGTGCTGCTCTACTCCCTGTTCTGGCGCGGATTCACCACCCGGGGCGCCGTGTGGGCCGTCTACGGCGGGCTGATCCCGGCCATGGTGCTGGTCCTGCTGTCCCCGGTGGTCTCCGGCAGTCCGGAATCCCTGTTCCCCGGTGTCGACTTCCACCTCTTCCCGCTCCAGAACCCCGGCCTGGTCTCCATCCCGCTCGGCTTCCTCGCCGGCTGGCTCGGCACGGTCACCTCGGCCGAGATTCCCGACGAGGCCAAGCACGCGGAGGCGGAGGTGCGGTCGCTGACGGGCGCGGGGGCCGTGTGACGCGGGCCGTGACGGCGCCGGGGCGTCCGAGTGGGGCGGGGCCGTGCGACGACGCTCAGGTGCGGGGCGGCCACCCCACCCCACGCAACGGTGTTCCGGTCAGCTCGCGAGCGCGGCCATGGTCACCTCGCGGATCGCCACCACGTCCATCCGCGCGGGCGAGCCCAGCGCCGACCCGCAGCTCTCCGCGCGGGGCGGCAGGGACGACCCCTGGGCCACCTCCACGCACCAGTGGCGCCCGTCGGCGTGCGCGACGGTCACCTCCCAGCACGGGGCCGCGCCGTCCGTCCGTACGACGGTCAGCGCTCCGGCGGCGTACTCGCCCACCGCGGTGCGCACGGCCAGCTCGGCCGCCTGGCCGGGGCGCTCCCAGGCGGAGCTCCCGCGGCACCCCTCCACAAGAATCCGGCCCTCCTGCGCGCCGCGCAGCGCCTCCTCGACGGTACGCGCCTCGGCCCTGCCGTACGCGTAGCCGTGGGGCAGTACGAGAACCGTGGGGGAGAAGCGGTGTCCGCCCAGGTGGGTGACCTCCCAGACGCCCTCGACACCGGAGGCGGCGAGCTCGGCCGCCAGGGGCCGGCCGAGAAGTGCGCAGCAGCGGTCGCGCTTGCCGTTGGTGCAGACGAGGGCGAGCGGGTCGCCCTCGTGCGGCCGCCCGCCGAGTGCCGCGGCGAAGGTGCCGCTGTGCCCCCTGCCGAGGGCCGCGAAGTCGAGGCCGAGCAGGCGCTCGGGGTCCGTGGTCGTGGCGGCGTGCAGCCACGCGCTGCCGGGCACGGTGTGGGCCGCGTACACCCGGCGCGGGGTGGGCGTCCGGCGGTCCGCGTGGCGTCCGGGGCGCCTGATCAGGGCGATACGCACCCCGGTGTCCGACGCGGCGGCCTCCAGGGCCCGGCCCAGCGCCGGGTCGAGGTGGCTCGACGTGAGCGCCTTGGGGCCCCACGGACCGGGCTGTTCCAGCAGGATCCAGGTCCTCGCGGTGGCCGCTGTTCCCGCGACGGGTTCGTCGAGCTCGCGGGAGGCGGTTGAGCACGTACTCACAGAGGTGAGCCTAACCTGAGTTGTTCCTGAGCGCCGAGCGGCACCACCTTGGCGCAATCCGCCGTCAACCACCCCGAGTTTTTCTGATCACCGGTTCTCCGATCACTCGTGCTCCGGAGAGTGATATGAATGCGCGCAAGCGTTGCGCCTATTGAGGTGCGAGGCGGTCGCGTCGTGGCGAGCCGTCCCCCGGTCGGGGCTCGGACCTGCGAAGATGCCGTCGCGTAGCAGCGGGCGCGGGCCCGCTCGTGCCTTGAGGACAAAGGAAATTCATCAGTGAGTCAGATCATCCGCCGCCTTGGTGTCGCTCCACGTCATCGAGGCAGTACCGGGGGCGGGACCTGTCCCGACATCTTCGAGTTGGTGGACGGGAACTTCGCGGTCATCGGCACGGACATGACTGATTCGCTCGACGCCCAACTGCCCGAGGACGCGGCTCGGGCCGACTACGAACGCATCGTCGTGATTTCCCGGGAGACGCTGATCAAGGCGAAGGCGGACATCCCGGACGCCTAGTTGCAGCGGTCGGACGGACCCGCCCCTTACGGCGGTGCTGCTGCGGGGCGGTGCTGTGGCTCACGCGTCGAGGGGTGGTTCGCCGACCACCCACCACTCGTCGGTGTCGGCCTCGTCGAGTTGCAGCAGCAGGTCGTCGATCAGCCGGCCGAGTTCCGCCTCTTCGGTTCCCGTCAGGCTCGCGCGCTGATGCCGCGTCGCATACCAGTACTCTCTGACGATCGGGTTCTGAAACATGCCCCGGGCGTGTTTGAAGAATTCGTCCCGGCTGAGGTTGCCGATGCGGTAGTAGCAGAGCAGGTTCGTGTACAGGGCGTTGGCGAAGAGGTACTGGCGACGCTTCTGCGCGGTGACCGGAATCTCGAAGATGTCCAGGACTTCGGTGAGTTCGGGGTCGTCCATCGCTTTGCTCAGCAGTTCCCAGTGCTGGCGCTGCTGGCTCGCCAGATTCGCGTGCCGCTGGGCGTGCGACTGCTGTTCCAGGCGTTCCAGGCGGGTGCGCAGCGACTCCAGCGTGTGGCGTTGGACCGCCGCGGTGGCGAGGATGCCCGCGGCCATCCCCAGTCCCGCCACCGCGGCGACATCAAGCCCGCGCTTGCGAATTTTCCGTGTGGCCATGTCAATTACCCCCGATCAGGCGGCCGTCCGCCGGCCGTCGGGGTTCGGGTCGACTGCAGGGGACCGGCGAGCGGTGGGCGGCGCTTGCCGTCTTCCAGGGTGCCGAGCGGCTCTGATCGGCGGGAAGGCGGAGAGGCGGCGCACGGAGGGAAGCGAGGGTCGCACAATCCGGCGCCTTGTCCAACGTCTGCCCCGCGATTGCTGCTAACAATCGTTCACTTCGCCGCAGTTCTCACTGCTCGTATCCTGGGGGGTCAGTTGATTCCCGGACGTACGCCGAGGCGCGAGCCGGGGTACGCGTAGGGGTGAGAGAGGTCGCGCGGTGGAGCGGAGCAGCGGTCGGCAGATTCCGGTCGTCGTCCTGGCCGGATTTCTCGGATCGGGGAAGACCACCCTGCTCAACCACCTTCTCCACCACAGCGGAGGCAGTCGTATCGGGGCCGTCGTCAACGACTTCGGTGCCATCGAGATCGATGCCATGGCCGTGGCCGGAGCGCTCGGCGACTCGACCGTCTCGCTCGGCAACGGATGCCTGTGCTGTGCCGTCGACGGCAGCGAGCTCTACGTGTATCTCGAGCGGCTGGCGCGGCCGTCCGCCGGGATCGACGTCATCGTCATCGAGGCCAGCGGTCTCGCCGAGCCGCAGGAACTCGTGCGGATGGTGCTCGCCAGCGAACATCCCCGGATCGTGTACGGCGGACTCGTCGAGGTCGTGGACGCCGCCGAGTTCGAGGAGACCCGGGCCAGGCACCCCGGGATCGACCGGCACCTCGGCCTCGCCGATCTGGTCGTGGTGAACAAGCTCGACCGGGCGGCGGACGCGGAGGGCCTGCTCGATGTCGTGCGGTCGCTCGTCGAGCGTGCCGCCGTCGTCCCCGCCACGTACGGCCGTGTCGACCCGGAGCTCCTCTTCGACTGCAGGCCGACCGAAGAACGCGTCGGGCAGCTCTCCTTCGACGACCTGCACCGGCACGGACCCGACGCCGACGAGCACGCCGGCCATCTGCACGCCCGGTACGACAGCCTGTCCTTCGCCTCCGCCGCGCCGCTCGACCCGCGGCGGCTGATCCGGTTCCTCGACAGCCGCCCGGAAGGGCTCTACCGGATCAAGGGATACGTCGACTTCGGGTCCTACGACACCGTGAACCGGTACGCCGTGCATGCCGTCGGGCGGTTCCTGAGGTTCTACCCGGAGCCCTGGCCGGCCGGTACGGAGCGGCTCACGCAACTGGTGCTCATCGGGACCGGCATCGACAGCGCCGTCCTCCGCAAGGAACTGGAGGAGGCCTGCGGCAGCGAAGTCCCCGACGCCTCCGTTGCCCCCGGCGCCCCACACGCCGACGAGCAGGGCATGTGGGGCGTGCTGCGGTACGTGCAGGAGCCCGATGACCTGCAGGACCAGGAGGACCCGCAGGGCCAGGAGGACCCGCAGGGTTAGACCCGCCCCGCCACCACCGCCACCGTCTTCGGCAGCGGCACTCCCGAGCCGTCGCGGCGCGGGTCGGGCTCCGGCAGGTCGACCGGCGTCCCGTTCTTCTGGGAGGCGCGGGCCGGGGTGGGGCCGGCCCAGGCCAGGGACAGGCAGTCCTCGCCCTTGAGGAACCGCTGGCAGCGCACCCCGCCGGTGGCCCGGCCTTTGCGCGGGAACTGGTCGAACGGGGTCAGCTTGGCCGTCGTCTGGACGGAGTCGTCCAGCGTGCCGCGCGAGCCGGCGACCGTGAACACCACCGCGTCCGTCCCCGGATCGACCGCCGTGAAGGTGATGACCTTCGCGCCCTCGGCGAGCTTGATGCCCGCCACGCCGCCGGCGGGACGCCCCTGCGGGCGGACCTGCGAGGCCTGGTAGCGCAGCAGTTGCGCGTCGTCGGTGACGAAGACCAGGTCCTCCTCACCCGTGCGCAGTTCGACGGCGCCGACGATCCGGTCGCCCTCCTTGAGGGTGATGACCTCCAGTTCCTCCTTGCTGGAGGGGTAGTCGGGCACCACCCGCTTGACGACGCCCTGTTCCGTGCCGAGCGCGAGGCCCGGCGACGCCTCGTCGAGCGTCGTCAGGCAGATCACCCGCTCGTCGTCCTCCAGGGAGACGAACTCCGAAATCGGCGCCCCGCCCGAGAGGTTCGGGGTCGGCATGGACTCCGGCAGCTGCGGGAGGTCGACGACGTTCACCCGCAGCAGACGCCCCGTCGAGGTGACCACGCCCACCTCGCCCCGGGCGGTGGCCGGCACCGCCGAGAGGATCATGTCGTGCTTGACCCGCTTGGCGTGCGCCCCCTTGGGGAACGGCTTCGCGTCCGCCGTGCGGGCGAGCAGGCCCGTGTCGGAGAGCAGCACCCGGCACGGGTCGTCCGCCACCTGAAGCGGCACGGCGGCGACCGGGGTGGCGGACCCGTCCAGCAGGACCGTACGGCGGTCGTTACCGAACTTCTTCGCCACCGCGGCCAGTTCGGACGAGACCAGCTTGCGCAGCTCCGCGTCCGACTCCAGGATGCGGGTCAGCTCCTCGATCTCCGCGTTCAGCCGCTCCTGCTCCGCCTCCAGTTCGATGCGGTCGAACCTGGTGAGGCGGCGCAGGGGGGTGTCCAGGATGTACTGGGTCTGGATCTCGCTCAGCGAGAACTGCTCCATCAGACGCTGTTTCGCCTGCGCGGAGTTGTCGCTGGAGCGGATCAGGCGGATGACCTCGTCGATGTCCAGCAGCGCCGTGAGCAGGCCCTCGACCAGGTGCAGACGGTCGCGCCGCTTGCCGCGGCGGAACTCCGAGCGGCGGCGGACCACAGTGAAGCGGTGGTCGAGATAGACCTCCAGCAGCTCCTTGAGGCCCAGGGTGAGGGGCTGGCCGTCCACCAGGGCCACGTTGTTGATGCCGAAGGACTCCTCCATGGGGGTCAGCTTGTACAGCTGCTCCAGGACCGCCTCCGGTACGAAGCCGTTCTTGATCTCGACGACCAGCCGCAGACCGTGGGCGCGGTCGGTGAGGTCTTTGACGTCGGCGATGCCCAGGAGCTTCTTCGAACCGACCAGGTCCTTGATCTTGGCGATCACCTTCTCCGGGCCCACCGAGAACGGCAGTTCGGTGATGACCAGGCCCTTGCGGCGGGCGGTCACCTCCTCCACGGTGACCGTCGCGCGGATCTTGAAGGTGCCGCGGCCCTTCTCGTACGCGTCCCGGATGCCCGGGAGGCCGACGATCCTGCCGCCGGTGGGCAGGTCGGGGCCCGGGACGTGCTTCATCAGGGCGTCGAGGTCCGCGTTCGGATGCCGGATCAGGTGGCGGGCGGCCGCGATCACCTCGCGGAGGTTGTGCGGCGGCATGTTGGTGGCCATGCCGACCGCGATGCCCGACGCGCCGTTCACCAGGAGGTTCGGGAACGCGGCGGGCAGGGTCGTCGGCTCCTGCTCCTGGCCGTCGTAGTTGGGTGCGAAGTCGACCGTGTCCTCGTCGATGGACTCGGTCATCAGGCTCGTGGCCTCGGTCATCCGGCTCTCGGTGTACCGCATGGCCGCCGGCGGGTCGTCGTTGCCCAGGGAGCCGAAGTTGCCGTGGCCGTCGACCAGGGGGACCCGCATCGAGAAGGGCTGCGCCATGCGCACCAGGGCGTCGTAGATCGATGTGTCGCCATGGGGGTGCAGCTTGCCCATGACCTCGCCGACCACGCGCGCGCACTTCACGTAGCCGCGGTCGGGACGCAGGCCCATCTCGTTCATCTGGTAGACGATGCGCCGGTGCACCGGCTTCATGCCGTCGCGCGCATCCGGCAGGGCGCGGGAGTAGATGACCGAGTACGCGTACTCGAGGAAGGAGCCCTGCATCTCGTCGACGACGTCGATGTCGAGGATCCGCTCCTCGTACGAGTCGTCGGGCGGCGGGGTCTTCGTGCTGCGGCGGGCCATCGCTGCCGGCTCCTTGCTGAAGCGTGGGACGGTATCTGACGCGGACCATTGTGGACCGCCGCACCGACAACCGGGACCATGACCCCCGCCGCTGTCCTCCGTCGGGGGCCGGGGCGGGGTGCCGGCAGAGTACGCGCACCTCCCGCCGGCACCGCGAGCGGGGCACCCGGCGCGACCGGGGCGTGCCGGCGCCGGGCGCGCACCTCGTACGCGGCGTGATCCCCTGTCCAGCGCGGTCCCGTACACCCCACGAACCCCATGAGTACCGTGCCGTCTCACCCGTATCCGCGGTTCTCGCTCTCGGCGTACCCGGTCCCCTCCGGGAACTTCGCCGGTGCTCCGCACGCTTGCATACAGTGGCAGGACCGGCACAAACGGCGGATGCGACGACCGCCTCCGCGATCGAAGGGACATACATGCCCATGGGTCACACGGCCACCGCCCAGGCAGGCCCCGGCGGCCTGACAGCGACCGAGCACCGGCTGCCCAACGGCCTGCGCGTGGTGCTCTCCGAGGACCACCTGACCCCCGTCGCGGCGGTGTGCCTCTGGTACGACGTCGGCTCGCGTCACGAAGTCAAGGGCCGCACCGGCCTGGCTCACCTTTTCGAGCACCTCATGTTCCAGGGGTCCGGCCAGGTGAAGGGCAACGGCCACTTCGAACTGGTCCAGGGGGCCGGAGGCTCGCTCAACGGCACCACCAGCTTCGAGCGGACCAACTACTTCGAGACCATGCCGACCCACCAGCTGGAACTCGCCCTCTGGCTCGAGGCCGACCGCATGGGCTCCCTGCTGGCCGCCCTGGACGAGGAGTCCATGGAGAACCAGCGGGACGTCGTCAAGAACGAGCGCCGCCAGCGCTACGACAACGTCCCCTACGGCACGGCTTTCGAGAAGCTGACCGCCCTCTCCTACCCGGAGGGCCACCCGTACCACCACACGCCCATCGGCTCGATGGCGGACCTGGACGCGGCCACCCTGGAGGACGCCCGCGCCTTCTTCCGCACGTACTACGCGCCCAACAACGCCGTGCTCTCCGTCGTCGGTGACATCGACCCGGAGCAGACGCTCGCCTGGATCGAGAAGTACTTCGGCTCCATCCCGTCCCACGACGGCAAGCCCGAGCCCCGCGACGGCTCGCTGTCCGGGATCATCGGCGAGGAGCTGCGTGAACTCGTCGAGGAGGAGGTCCCCTCGCGTGCGCTGATGGCCGCCTACCGGCTGCCCGAGGACGGCACGCGCGCGAGCGACGCGGCGGACCTGGCGCTCACCGTCCTCGGCGGCGGCGAGTCCTCGCGGCTCTACAACCGGCTGGTGCGACGGGACCGTACGGCCGTGGCGGCCGGATTCGGCCTGCTGCGGCTGGCCGGGGCGCCCTCCCTGGGCTGGCTGGACGTGAAGACGTCCGGTGACGTGGAGGTGCCCGTCATCGAGGCCGCGGTCGACGAGGAGCTCGCCCGGTTCGCCGAGGAGGGCCCCACGGCCGAGGAGATGGAGCGCGCCCAGGCGCAGCTGGAGCGGGAGTGGCTGGACCGGCTCAGCACCGTCGCCGGCCGGGCCGACGAGCTGTGCCGGTACGCCGTCCTGTTCGGCGACCCGCAGCTCGCCCTCACCGCCGTAGGGCGCATCCTCGACGTGACCGCCGAGGACGTCCGGGAGGTCGCCAAGGCCCGCCTGCGTCCCGACAACCGTGCGGTGCTCGTCTACGAGCCCGTCGCCTCCGGGGCAGGGGAGTCCGAAGAAGCTGCCGGCGCCGAGGAAGCCGCGGCCGCCGGTACCGACGAGAACGAGGAGACGGCGAAGTGACCGAGCTCGCCACGATGGATTTCCACCCCCAGCCGCAGGCGGGCGAGGCCCGGCCCTGGGCCTTCCCGGCCCCCGAGCGCACCATCCTCGGCAACGGTCTGACGGTGCTGCGCTGCCACCGTCCCGGCCAGCAGGTCGTCGCCGTCGAGGTGCTGCTCGACGCGCCCCTGGAGGCCGAGCCGGCCGTGCTCGACGGTGTCGCCACGATCACCGCGCGGGCGTTCTCCGAGGGCACCGACAAGCACTCCGCCGAGGAGTTCGCCGCCGAGCTCGAGCGCTGCGGCGCCACCCTGGACGCCTACGCCGACCACCCCGGCATCCGTCTGAGCCTCGAGGTGCCGGCCTCACGGCTGGCCAAGGCACTCGGGCTGCTCGCCGACGCCCTCAGGGCGCCCGCCTTCGCCGACAGCGAGGTCGAGCGCCTCGTCCGCAACCGCCTCGACGAGATCCCGCACGAGCTGGCCAACCCCTCCCGCCGCGCCGCCAAGGAACTCTTCAAGGAGCTGTTCCCGGCGACGTCGCGCATGTCCCGCCCGCGCCAGGGCAGCGAGGAGACGGTCGCGGCCATCGACTCGGCGGCCGTACGAGCCTTCTACGAGAAGCACGTCCGCCCCGCGACCG
>NZ_LIQT01000699.1 GCF_001418415.1 Streptomyces hirsutus | reverse complement strand
GGGTTCGCGGAGGCCGCCCGGGGGGGCCGGCCGGACAGCCGGGACCCCGGTCAGGTCCAGCTGGCGTGCAGCGGCTTGCCTTCGGCGTACCCGGCGGCGCTCTGGATGCCGACGACGGCCTTCTCCCCGAACTCCTCGAGGGAGCCGGCGCCCGCGTAGGTGCAGGCGGAGCGGACCCCCGCGATGACCGAGTCGATCAGGTCCTCGACGCCGGGCCGGGTCGGGTCGAGGAACATCCGGGAGGTGGAGATGCCCTCCTCGAACAGCGCCTTGCGGGCCCGGTCGTAGGCCGATTCCTCCGAGGTGCGGTTGCGTACGGCGCGCGCGGAGGCCATGCCGAAGGACTCCTTGTAGGGGCGTCCGTCCGCGTCGTGCTGGAGGTCGCCCGGGGACTCGAAGGTCCCGGCGAACCAGGAGCCGACCATCACGTTGGACGCGCCGGCCGCGAGGGCCATCGCCACGTCGCGCGGGTGGCGGATGCCTCCGTCGGCCCACACGTGCTTGCCGTACTTCTTCGCCTCCGCCGCACACTCCAGGACCGCGGAGAACTGCGGCCGGCCGACGCCGGTCATCATGCGGGTGGTGCACATGGCGCCGGGACCGACGCCGACCTTGACGATGTCCGCTCCGGCCTCGATCAGGTCGCGGACGCCCACGGCGGAGACCACGTTGCCCGCGGCGATCGGGACCTGCGGGTCGAGATCGCGGACCAGCTTGAGGGCGCTGATCATCGACTCCTGATGCCCGTGCGCCGTGTCGATGACGAGCGTGTCGACGCCCGCGTCCAACAACTGCTGGGCCTTGCCCGCGACATCGCCGTTGATGCCGACGGCCGCGGCGATGCGCAGCCGTCCCCGGTCGTCGGTGGCCGGCGTGTACAGGGTGGCGCGCAGGGCGCCCTTGCGGGTGAGGATGCCGGCGAGGCGGCCGTCCTTGTCCACGGCGGGGGCGTAGCGCCGGTTGGCGCCGTCGAGGGTGTTGAAGGCCTCGCGCGGGTCCATGCCGGCGTCGACGAGCAGCAGGTCGCGGGACATGACCTCGCTGAGCTGCGTGAAGCGGTCCACACCGGACAGGTCGGCGTCGGTGACCACACCGACCGGCCGGTGCCCGTCGTCGACGACGACGCCCGCGTTGTGCGCGCGCTTGGGCAGCAGGGCGAGCGCGTCGGCGACGGTCTGGTGCGGGGCCAGCACGATGGGGGTGTCGAGGACCAGGTGGCGGCTCTTGACCCAGGCGACGACCTCGGTGACGACCTCGATCGGGATGTCCTGCGGGATGACCACGAGCCCGCCGCGGCGGGCCACCGTCTCGGCCATGCGGCGGCCGGCGATGGCCGTCATGTTGGCGACGACGAGCGGGATGGTGGTGCCCGTTCCGTCCGGGGAGCTGAGGTCCACGTCCTGACGCGAGGCGACGGCGGACCGGTTGGGCACCATGAAGACGTCGTCGTAGGTCAGGTCATACGGGGGCTGGATGTCGTTGAGGAAACGCACGTGCTGCACATCCCAGTCGATCAGAGGTGGCCCCCGGACAGGTCAGCCAGGGGGAAGAGCACGTACTTCATTGTCCCATGACGACCGGATCGCCCGTGCCGGTGCGATCATCCAGGCAGGTCGGCACGCGGCTGGGAGGAACCTCCGAGGGTGAGGGCCACGGTGAGCGCCGGGGTCCGCCGTACCGCTTCGGCGAACACCTCCCGCGCGGTCTCCCCCTCCGCGGGACGGGCCGTCGCGTAGGGCAGCCGGCCGTCCACGACGATCGGCAGTCCGCGTTCGACGGCGCCTTCGGGCCGGACCGTGTGGCCGGCGAGGAAGTCCGCGAGAGAGCCCGCGAGGGCGTCCCGGTTGCGGCCGAACCAGCCCGGCAGGTCCAGGGCGCGGGCGCGGCGGTCCATCAGGCCGTCCTTGTCCGTGGCCCCGTCGAGGTCGAGCGCGAC
Source organism: Streptomyces hirsutus (assembly GCF_001418415.1). Taxonomy (GTDB): domain Bacteria; phylum Actinomycetota; class Actinomycetes; order Streptomycetales; family Streptomycetaceae; genus Streptomyces; species Streptomyces hirsutus. The sequence continues at coordinate 2,172 of NZ_LIQT01000699.1, read as the reverse complement.
CACGAGCCGGCCTGTCCGTTCGTGCGTCATCCCGGTACCGTCCTGAACGATGCGTAGGAGGCGTCGGTGCGGCACCTCTCGCCGCCGCGTCCGGTGACGGCGCGCCGGGCCCCGCGGTCGGCCGAGCGGCCCGCGAGGGGCGGGCCCGCCGACAGCGCGAGAAGGCGGGGCGGAAGACGAGGGAGGAGCCGCGGCACCGTACGGCCGATGCTGCCACGTCCGCCCTCGTCCCTCGCCCGGTCAGGGGCCGTCCGGGTCGGACCGGTTGAGGGCGGACCTCGGGGCGGGCCCCGCCGCCATCAGGTAGTCGGCGGCCGAGGTGTCCGTCACCAGGCTGGTGACCAGCCCGGAGCGCAGCACCGCGTCGATCGCGGGGCCCTTGCGCTGCCCGCCGGCGATCGCGACGACCTCGGGGACCCGGCGGAGCTGGTCTGTCTTGACCGTGATGCACCGCTCACCGAGGTCACGGCCGACCCGGCGCCCGTCGGCGTCGAAGAGGTGCGCGGACATCTCGGCGGCGACGCCGAGGGAGGCGTAGTGCTCCCGCTCCTCGTCCGTGAGCATGTCGTGCACCGTCGAGATGCCCGGCTCCCAGGAGCCGATGGAGACACAGGCGACGGTGACCTTGTCGAAGTACTCGAAGGCCCGGGCGATACCGGTCTGGTGGCGCAGTGCCTCCGCGGTCGCCACGTCCGGCAGCAGCATCGGCGCGTAGATGGGGTGGGCGTCGCCGCCCGACACCTGCGCGGCCCGCCGTACGGCCTCCACCGAGCCGCGCTCGGCGGTCCCGGCGTCGTACACACCCGTCAGCTGCACGACCGTGCAGGGCGCCAGCCGGTCCAGGGCCGCCGCCATGTGGATGGTGGACCGGCCCCAGGCCAGTCCCAGTACGTCTCCCTCGGTGACCAGCTCGCCGAGCAGGTCGGCGGCCACCTCTCCCAGGTTCTCGGGGTCGGGTGTCTCCGCGGCCTCGGCCGGGGACTCCACCACGACGGCGTGCCTGAGGCCGTAGCGGGCGCGCAGCGCATCGGAGCGCTCCGCGTCCAGCTCGGCGGGCACGCGGATCTCGATGCGTACGAGATCCCGTTCGAGGGCGGTCTCCAGGACCCGGGCCACCTTGAAGCGGCTGACGCCGAACTCCTCGGCGATCTGGATCTTGGACTTGCCCTCTAGGTAGAAGCGGCGGGCCATGGCCGCCGCCTGTACCAGCTCAGCGGGTCCCATCCGCATGGCTGAACGGCCCGCCGCCGACATACCCGACACGGCGATCTCCTCACTGCTGTTCACACTCTGGATTCGCCTTCATCCTTGCAGATCCGGCGCGGTCGAACGGCCCTGCTGGAAAGCCGTTCACGTTCCCGTGGCTCAGTGGTCGCACGCCCAGGATGCCTTGCCCGTGGCGGCTTCGGCCCGGTTGCGCAATGCACGTACCGCTTCGGCCGGGTCTTCCGCCCCGTACACGGCGGATCCCGCGACGAAGACATCGGCTCCGGCGTCGGCGCACTGCTCGATGGTGGACGCCGAGACACCGCCGTCGACCTGGAGCCAGAGGTCCAGGCCGTGCTTGCTGATCAACTCGCGGGTGCGGCGGATCTTCGGAAGCATGATGTCGAGGAAGGCCTGGCCCCCGAAGCCCGGTTCGACCGTCATGATCAGCAGCATGTCGAGCTCGGGGAGCAGGTCTTCGTACGGCTCGATCGGCGTCGCGGGCCGCAGTGCCATGGAGGCCTTGGCCCCCTTGGCCCGGATCTCCCGGGCCAGCCGCACGGGCGCGGCAGCCGCCTCCACGTGGAAGGTGACGGAACCGGCCCCCGCCTCGACGTACTGGGGCGCCCAGCGATCGGGGGCCTCGATCATCAGATGGCAGTCCAGCGGGATGTCCGTCGCACGGGCCAGCGACTCCACGACCGGCACACCGAGCGTGAGGTTCGGGACGAAATGGTTGTCCATGACGTCGACGTGGAGCCAGTCGGCTCCCGCGACCGCCTGCGCCTCGTCCGCGAGGCGGGCGAAGTCGGCGGAGAGAATACTGGGGTTGATCTGCGCGGCCATGCCCCAAGCCTGCCATGCCCTCCGGCGGGCGGCGGCATCGGTCCGGGAGGAATAAGGGCATATCCGTCACTCGCGTCCCGGGCCGGCCGGCTCCGGAGGCGGCCGGCCCGGGACGCGAGT
>NZ_LIQT01000698.1:3897-4252 GCF_001418415.1 Streptomyces hirsutus | reverse complement strand
GGGCGGGCCGAACTCACCCGTCGGCGGCGCGACCGTCCCCGGGGGTATCGCTCCCGCGGCACCGGGCATCGGACGCGGCCGGAAGTCAGGGGCGGAGTCTCGTACGAGGTCGGGTGCCGAATCCGGGGCAGGGGTTGATGCCGGGATCGGGCTCGGGGTCGGGTTCGGGATCGAGCCCGGGATCGGGCCCGGGGACGGGATCGGGCCCAGAGACGGGTTCGAGGCCGGGGACGGGTTCGAGGTCGGGATCGGGATCGGGTTCGAGGTCGGGTCCGGTACGGAACGCAGGACATGGGTGGGCCGGTCGTGCCCGGGGCGCGGTGACGGGACGGCAGCCGGGCCCGGGGCGGCGGAG
>NZ_LIQT01000698.1:0-3865 GCF_001418415.1 Streptomyces hirsutus | reverse complement strand
CGGCTCCGACTCCGGCTTCGGTGTCATCGGCGCCGGCTCCCCCGTGAAGCGGCTGGCGCCGTCCGGGTCGACCTGGAGCGGGACGACGTAGCCGATGCGTTCGTCGTGGATGGTGGCCAGGACGGCGTGTCCCGAGGCGACGGCGATGCGGTGGAGCCGATTCAGCACGGCCTGCTGAACTTCCTCACCGGGTCCGGCGACCACCAGTACCCCGCCGACCGATGCCCTCCGCGTGCCCGCGCCGCCCCCCACGGCGACGGGTACATGGACGTCGATCGGCACTGCCGCAAGATCCGCCGCATGTGCGGCCTGCTGCTGTTCCTGCTTCTTCTCGCGGCTGATTCGCGCCATCGTCCCCTCATTCGGGTCGTGAACCTACCGACGAGTCTGTCCGCTGAGCCCGGCTTCTCACGTCACCGCGTTGTCACAGGCTCGTCCCAACGGCCGTCCCCCATTCGGTCCCCTCCTCGTGCCCTTCTCCTCGTGCCCTTCCCGTGTCCGCTGTCCGCCGTCATGAGAACCGGGAGGGTGAGGCGGGAGGGTGGGCATGCGTACAGGCATGCGACAGGGACCGGAGATCTGGATCCGAGGGCCGGTGGGAGTGCCGGAACCGGGCCCGCCGGAGCCCGCCCACGCCCATGCGCCGGCCCGGCGCTTCTCCTGGGTCGGCACCCACGGCGGTGCCGGGGTCTCCACGCTCGCCGCGGTGCACGGCGGTCACGACAGCGGCCGCGCCTGGCCCGGACCGGGCGATCACCTCAGTGGAGGAGACGTCCAGTTCCGGCCACTCGTTCCGCCACTCGCCCACCGTCTCGTCCACGCTGTCACCGTCGACGGCGGCTTCGGCCTCTTCGTCCTTGCGCATGTCGGCCCCAGCCTATCGGCGGCACGACCTGGGCAGGTCTTCTCCGGCCTCCGGTCGTCCGCCCCAGTGAGCTTGACGAGGAGACCGGTGGGGCTGGTACGACGAAGGGCCCAGTAAGGGCTCCAGGACTGGCTGACAGGACTGGCTGACAGAGCTGATGGGGTTGATGGAGCCTTGGGGACCGATGGGGTCGATGGGGTCGACGGGACCGATGGGGTCGATGCGCCGAGCAGTGAGGGAGCCGGAGCGTGGAGGCCCGCCTCGGCGGTGGAGATCGCCTTCGCGGTACGCACGGGGGCGGTGCGGGCCGTCGATGTGGTCGCGGAGGCGCTGGAGCGGATCGAGCGGGCCGACCCGGTGCTGTGCGCGTTCACCGAGGTGTGGGCCGAGGAGGCGCTGCGACGGGCGGGTGAGGTGGACACCCTGGTCGAGGCGGGTCCGTCGCGTTCATCCGGTCCGTTCGGGGGCGAAGGTCCCGGGGCTCGCGCGTGGCTGCCGCTGGCCGGGGTGCCGGTCGCCGTGAAGGGGCGGCACGGGTTGCGGGCGGCGGTTCCGCTGCTCGCGGCCGGTGGTGTAACGCTGGGTGCCACCGCTGTGCCCGGACCCGGCACCGCCTGGCAGACCTGGGGTCTCGGGGCCCGCGGACGCACCGTCAATCCGTGGCGGGCCGACCGTACGCCGGGCGGTTCCTCGGCCGGGGCCGCGGTCGCGGTGGCGGCCGGTCTGGTGCCGCTGGCGACGGGCAGCGACGGGGCGGGGTCGGTGCGCATCCCGGCGGCGTGGTGCGGGGTCGTCGGTCTCAAGGCCACCAACGGTCTGCTCCCGTCGCGCGACCGTACGGGTCTCGCGGCACCCGGAGTCCTCGCCCGTACGGCGGCCGACGCGGCGGCCTGGTGGCGGGCGGTGTCACCGCCGACCACCGCCGCCGTCGTGCCGCCGACCACCGCCGACGATGCGCGGCCGCCCCTCCCGTACACCGCTGTCTGGTCCCCCGACCTCGGCTTCGCCGGTCCCGACCCGGAGCCCGTCGCGCTGGCCCGGGCAGCGGTCGACCGGCTCGTCGACGCCGGGGTCGTACGGCTCGTACGGCCGTCGGCGCCGCCGCTGCTCCTGGACCCGGCCTCGGCCTGGCTGGCCCTGCGCGACCCCGGCAGTGCCCCCGCCGCCCTCGCCGAAGCCCACCTCGTCCGGGCGGAGAACAACCGGCGCCTGGCCCGCCTCTTCGCCGGCGCCGAGCTGTTGCTGACGCCTACGGCGCCCACCGCGCCGCACGGCCACGAAGGGCCGGGTGACGTCTACTCCACCGCGCTCACCTGGGCGTTCAACGTGAGCGGGCACCCCGCGCTGAGTCTGCCCGCCGGGTTCGGCGCCGACGGCTGCCCGGTCGGGCTCCACCTGGTGGCACCGCACGGGCGGGAGGCACTGCTGCTCGCCGTGGCGGGGCAGCGGAGAGGCTGAACAGCTGAAAGGGCCGAGTGGCTGAAAGGCGTCTCTCGGGGCCGGGGTCGTCGCTGAACCCCGTGGACATATACTTGCATGCACATATGATGCATGTGCCTGTAATTGGCGTACGCCGATCATCTGGGGGATGACCATGACACGCCGTTTCCTCTTCGTTCTGGGGAGCGCCCGACGCGACGGCAACTCCGCGTCGCTGGCCCGCCAGGCCGCCGAACAACTGCCCGCGGGCACGGAACAGCGCTGGATCGACCTCACCGAGCATCCTCTGCCCGAGTTCGAGGACCACCGCCACGACAACGACCACGTCCGCCCCCCGGAGGGCAATGTCGTCCTGCTGCTCGACGCCACCGTCGCGGCGACGGACCTGGTGATCGTCTCGCCGCTCTACTGGTACTCGGTGTCCGCGCAGACCAAGCGCTACCTGGACCACTGGTCGGGCTGGCTGCGCACCCCCGGCCTGGACTTCAAGGCGACGATGGCGGGGCGCACGCTCTGGGGTGTCACGGCGTTCGCGGACGACGAGCCGGTGGTCGCCGATCCGCTGGTCGGCACGCTCCACCACTCCGCCGCATACCTGGGCATGCGCTTCGGCGGGGTACTGCTCGGCAACGGCAGCAGGCCGGGTGACGTGCTGAAGGACACCGAGGCCCTCGCCCGCGCGAAGACGTTCTTCGCACCGGACGCCCCCGCCCCGCTCGCCCGCTTCCCCTACGAAGCCGGGTCTACGCGGTGATGTCCTTCGTCGTGAACCTCGCCCAGGCCGCCGAGCCGAACACCAGCGCGTACAGGGACTGGAGGCCGAGGTTCTTCACCAGGTCGTCCCAGTACACCGGCTCACGCAGGAGGTCGGCGAACGACAGCCAGTAGTGGGAGAAGAAGTACGGGTGGAGGGCGTCGAGCTGCGGGATCTGGTCGAGGATCTGGACGGTGATCAGCAGCCCCACCGTCGTCGCCATCGCCGCGATGCCGCTGCTGGTCAGCGTGGACACGAACAGGCCGAGCGCCGCCACCCCGATCAGTGAGGCGGCGACGACCAGGGCGATCAGCAGGGCTCTGCCCAGTCCCTCCGCGAAGCCGATCCGGGTGCCGGAGATGGTCGTGAGGTCGCCGAACGGGAACAGGAGGGCCCCCACGGCCAGGGCGGAGAGGGCCACCACGAGAGTGGCGGCCAGGCAGAAGGCGAGGACGGCGGCGTATTTGGTGAGCAGCAGCCGGGTACGGCCGGCGGGGGCGACGAGGAGGTAGCGGAGGGTGCCGGCGTTCGCCTCGCCGGCGAGGGAGTCGCCCGCGACCACACCAATCGCCATGGGCAGGAAGAACGGCAGCGTGGCCGCCAGCGCGGTGAAGACCAGGAACAGGCCGTTGTTGGTGATCTGCGAGATGAAGGCCGGCCCCGCACCGCCCCCTCCCCCGCCGCCGGACGCGGACCCGTCACCGGTCTCGATCTTCACGGCGATCCCGACCAGGACCGGAACGGCGGCCAGGACCCCGAGCAGGGCGAGGGTGCGCCAGCGCCGGAAGGTGGTCAGCAGTTCGCTG
>NZ_LIQT01000697.1 GCF_001418415.1 Streptomyces hirsutus | reverse complement strand
TCGGTGGCGGCGGCCAGCGCGTCGAGGGCGTCGTACCGCTCGACGCCGGCCGGCCAGTCCGCCTGCGCGGTGTGCGGGTCGTAGGCCGCGATCCGGCCGAAGACGGGGGCGGCGATCGTGGCGAGGTGGCGGGCGATGCGGCCGAGGCCGACCAGGCCCAGGGTCAGTTCGCTCGCGCGGCGCGGCAGCCTGCCCGCGGCGAACTCCTCGTTCCAGCCGCCCGCCCTGACGACGGCGTCGGCCTGCGGGAGGCGGCGGATCAGCGACAGCGCGCAGGCGAAGGCGTGCACGGCGACGTCCTCGGTGGCCGCCGCCGGCAGGTTGGTCACCCACAGGCCGCGTCGCGCGGCCTCCGCGGTGTCGATCATGTCGTAGCCGGCGGACATGGTGGCGATCATCCGCAGCGCGGGGAGGCGGTCGAGCAGCGCGGCGTCGACGCGGGCGTATCCGACGATCAGGGCGACGGCGTCCGCGGCGAGCGACGCGATGACGTCGGGGTCGCGGCTGTCGCCGATCCGCACCTCGAAGCCGGCGTCCACGAGCATCCGCGCCCCCGGCTCCGGATCGAGGTCCTCGGGGTCCGTGAAGACGACTACAGGCTGCCCCATTCGATCCTCCGCAGATGATTCGTCTGTGAATGGCGAGTTGAACGTACGTTTCGTCATGTCGCCTTGTCCAGGGGTGGCCGTGCCGTACGCCCGTGACACCAGTCACTCCGAAGGATGACGGGTGACCGAGAATGTCAGCGGACCCGGGCGGGGTACGCACCCCGGGCCGCCGAACCGAGGGGATCAGCCCAGGTGGATCTGGACCGCATCGACCTGGCCGTCGTCCGCGAACTGCAGAACGACGGCCGTCTCACCTACGAGACGCTGGCGCAGCGCGTGGGCCTGTCCCGGCCGGCGACCCGGGCCCGCGCGCAGCGGCTGCTCGGCTCCGGGGCGGTCCGGGTCGTCGCCGTCGTTCACCCGGTGGTGCGCGGGCTGACGGCGTCCGCGCACCTGTCGATCGACACGCACGGCCCGGCGGAGCAGGTGGCGCGGGCGATCGCGGCGATGCCCCAGGCCCCCTTCGTCACGCTCACCGCCGGGCAGCGGCCCGTCATGGCCGAGCTGCGCACGGAGGGGTTCGACGCCCTGGACCGCGCGATCGAGCGGGTGCGGTCGCTGCCCGGCGTCTCCACCGTGGACCCGCTGATCAGCGTCCGGCACATGAAGGACCCCTATCTGCTCGCCACGAACCCGGGCGTGCACGAGCTGGACGACACCGACCGGAAGATCCTGGACGAGCTGGAGCAGGACGGCCGCCTGCCGTTCGCCGAACTGGCCGAGCGGGTCGGTCTGTCGCCGGGCGCCACCCGGTCCCGCACCCTGCGCCTGCTGGAGGACGGTGTCGCGAAGGTGCTCGCCCTGGTGCGGCCCGAACTGCTGAACCTCGGCTACCTCTGCGGTTTCGCGGTACGGGTCGACGGGGCGCGCGAGCCGGTCGCCTCCACGCTCGCGGACTGGGAGCGGGTGTCGTTCCTGTCGGCGTGCAACGGCCGCGCCGAACTCGTGGGCACGATCAGCGCGGAATCCCTCGGCGCGGTACGTGCGACCCTTGACGCCATGCGGGCCTGCGCGGGTGTGCGCGGCGTGGAGAGCTGGGTGCACCTCGAGCTGATCAAGGAGCGCTACGACATGGGCGCGCCCAACGGTGCGGCCGTGCCGTAGGCGGACCGTTCGACGCCGCGGGACGCCCCGCGAAGGATGATCCGTAAGTGAGAGGGCTCAGAACTTCCGAAGATTAATTCTTGCCACCCTCTGGCCAACTTGTCGTTCGTTATCTATCGTCCTGACGAACGAATCAGCCGTTGTGCGTCGCCCTTGTCGACCCCGGCGTCCCCTTGGCCGAAAGCAGGACCCCTCATGCGCCACGCTCCCGCCGATCCCCGTACCGACCGCACCCTGCTGGTGACCGGTGCCGCCGTGGCGGCGGCCGGCACCGCCGCTCGCGCGGAGGCCGTCGCCGTTCGCGGCGACCGCATCGTGCACGTCGGCACGGCCGAGGACGCCCGCGCGGCCCTCGGCGGCCGGGCCGACGAGACGCTGGAGCTCGACGGCGGCCTGGTCCACCCCGGGTTCGTCGACGCCCACTGCCACCCGGTGATGTACGGACAGGCCCTGGCCTGGGTCGACTGCCGCCCCGAGCGCGTCCCCGACATCGACACCCTGGTCGCCGTGCTGTCCGAGGCCGCCCGCGACCTGCCCGCCGGCGTGCCCGTCCGCGGCTTCGGCTACGAGCACCGCCGCCTCGCCGAGCGCCGCCACCCCACCTGCCACGACCTCGACCGGATCGCCACCGACCGCGAGGTGTACGTGATGAACGCCTCCGGCCACGGCGGCGTCGTCAACACCCACACCCTGCACGCCTGCGGCATCACCGCGGGCACCCCCGACCCGGACGGCGGCTCCATCGGCCGCTTCGCGAGCGGCGAGCCCGACGGGCAGCTGTGGGACGCGGCCTGCGACCGGCTCACCGGCCCCGCCGGAGTGAAGATCGGCAACCACGGCCCGAACTTCCACCTCTCCGAGCCCGACGACATCATGGCCGACCACCTGCTGCGCGCCCAGGAGACCTTCCTGGCCGCCGGTGTGACCACCGTCGGCGACGCCCAGGCCTCACGTCGCGAGATGGAGACGTACCTGCGGGCCCGTGAGAGCGGCGCACTGCGGATGCGCGTCTCGGCGTACCTCACCTCCGCCCTGCTCGACGTCGCCCTCGACCTCGGCGTCGTCCACGGCTTCGGCGACGACCTGTTCCGTGTGCAGGGCGTGAAGTTCTACGCGGACGGCACCCTCGGCGGCTGGACGGCCTACTTCCCGGAGGGGTACGCAGCCGACTGCTGCCACCACGGGCAGCTCTACCACTCGGCCGAGGAGTACGCGGAGATCGTGCGCCGCGCCCACGCCGCCGGACTGCAGACGGCGACCCACGCCCAGTCGCCGTTCGCCATCGGCATGGTGCTCGACGCCGTCGAGAAGGCACAGGCGGACGTCCCGCGCGCCGACATGCGCCACCGCATCGAGCACTGCGGGCTGCCCACCGACGAGCAGATCACGCGCATGGCCGGTCTCGGCGTCGTACCGGTCATGCAGCCGCAGCACCACCTGCGCACCGGCGACGGCACCCTCACCGCGATCGGCGACCTCGGCCACCGCTACAACCCGGCCGGGCCGTGCCTGCCGGCCGGTGTCCCCGTGGTGTTCTCCTCCGACGCGCCGGTCGCACCCCCCGCGCCGCTGGAGGCCGTGTCCGCCGCCGCCACCCGGCGCACGGTCCTCGGCACCGTGCTCGGCGACGCGTCGCTGCGGCTGCCGGTGGCCGACGGACTGCACGCCCACACCGCCGCCGCCGCCCGCGCCCTGCACCGGGAGCGCTCGGTCGGCTCCCTCGCGCCCGGCCTGCTCGCGGACTTCGTGGTCCTCGACTCCGATCCGCTGGACGCCGACCCGTCCGAGCTCGCGTCGATCGGCGTACGCGAGACCTGGATCGGCGGGTCACGCGCCTGGGCCGCCCCCGGCCGCTGAAACCCCGTCCGC
>NZ_LIQT01000696.1 GCF_001418415.1 Streptomyces hirsutus | reverse complement strand
CCGCCGGGTTCGCCGGGCCCGCCGGGTTCGGCGCCGGCCCCGCCCATGCTCCCGCCCGCGCTCGACTCCGGTCGCGACACCGCCGTCTACGGCCGCATCGCGCCGCCGCCCTCCCGCTCCCGTCGTACGGTCGGGGAACCGGCGTACATGAAGGCGGTCGGGGCGCTGCTGCGCAGTGGACGGCGCCCGCCGGACGAGGAGTTGCACCGGCAGGCGCTGGTCCGGGCCGCCGCGGAGGGCGCGTACCCCGGATTCGTCCTGGCGCGGCGCGGAACCGGACCCGTGCCGGGAAACCCGCACACGGTCATCACGGAGGCCGTACGGTCCGGCCGTCACGCCGATGCCCACGCGCTCGCCGCACAGCACGAGCAGAGCGCCGCCCTCGCTCACGGGCCCGCCTCCGAGGAGGCGTTGCACTGGGCCGAGGTCCGCGCGGACCTGGCGATGCTGGCCGGGGACGCGGCGCTCAGCTGCCACATCTGGTTGGCGGTGGCCACCGCACGGCTCAACACCGGCCAGGCGGCGGACGCTTCCTCCGTCGAGACCGCGGTGGACCGGGCGCACCATCAGTGGGGTCGGATCGGCGACCCGGAGCGGGCCCGCGAACTCGGTCTGTCACTGGCGGAGTTGCGCAGCCGGGTGCCCGGACGACGGGAGGGCGCCCTGGATCATGTGCGGCGGCAGTTGAGCCAGTTGCAGACGCAGAACTGAGCCGGCACCGACCGGATCTGTCCTTGCCCTTCCGCTTCCGCCCAAGAGGACGCAACCGTTGTCGACCCCTCCCCGTGGAGCAACAGCGGTGCCATGATGGTGAGTTATGGCTGAGGGGGATGGTGTGGCCAACCAGGGCATTCGGATCCGGCTGGACGACACCGCGAGCACGAGTGACATCGGTGCGCTGCGCAAGTGGCTGGAGCGGGAGAAACCGCTCGACGAGCGGGCGCGCGCGGGCGATCTGCAGATCCAGGAGCGGCCGAGGACGGACGAGTCCGGCACCCCGATGGGTCTCGGGATGGACATCGTCGTCCTGATCGTCGGCGCGGGTGCGGGCGCGATCGCCACGGAACTGCTGGACCAGGTCAAGAAGGCCGTGTCGGCCTGGCGGGCCAACCGGCGTGACGTCGAGGACGGCGCACCGCCCCAGGCCAGAGTCGAATCGGTGAACCTCGACGACAGGTAGACCGGTGATCCGTTTCGACCCGCGGGGGAGACCCGACAGGGCGCTGCTGGTCGGCGTGTCCGAGTACGACCACACGGATCCGCCGCACGGCGTGCCCGGCGATCTCCCGGCGGTCAAGCTCAACGTGAACCGCCTGCGTGAAGTGCTGGCACGCGGGCGGGTGTTCGGCGAGCACGAGATCACGGTCGCCCGCTCGCCGTCCCTGGAGGACTTCGAACGGGAACTGCTCTCGGCCGCCGCGGAGGCGAAGGGGGTGCTGCTGCTCTACTTCGCCGGGCACGGCGCCATCCCCAGCGCGGGCGACGAGTTGTTCCTGCAGATGCGCAACGCGCGCGTGGTCGCGGGCGGGCAAGCCGTGTTCCCGGGTGCGGAGCCCTTCACCACGGTGCTGGCGATGCTGGCCACCAGCCAGGCCCGGCGGATCGTGGTGATCCTGGACTGCTGCTTCGCGGGCAACGCGGCCTGGGTCCGGGAGACCCTGAGCGACAAGCACCGCCTGCTGCTGATGAGCGTCCAGGCCAACCACCGTATCGGTGCGGACGATCCGCGGACTCCGACGCCGTACACCGCCGAACTCGTCCGGCTCCTCGACGAGGAGGGCGAGACGGGTTTCCTGGACCTCTCCGAGCGGATACGGGAGCGGATGGCCGCCCGCGGCCTCACCACCATGCGCCGCGAAGCGTGGGAGCCGCTGTGCCGTGCGGAGCCCGGCGAGGACGTCCTGCTGGCGGCGAAGCCGCGTACCCCGGAGCGGCACGCGGGACCAACGGGACCGGAGATAAAGGACAAACCTGCGGAGGAACCCGGAAAGCGCCCGAACCCGGCTCCGGCTCCGGCTCCGGCTCCGAACCCGGCTCCGGCCCCGCACCCTAGGAGAACCGGCGCAGCCCCGGACACGCCCGTCACCACACCCACACCCACACCCGAACCGACGTCCGGTTCCGGGCTCATGCCCGGCGACGCCGACGCACCACGGACCTCGCTCACGGTCCGGCTCCTCGACCGCCTTCGCGGCCTCCGGGGGAAGGACCGGACGGGCCGATCAGACCGCTCAGGAACGACGGGTGGAGCGGGTTGGCGGAGGACCTCCTGGGCCGTCCCCCTCCTTGGCCTCTTCTCCCTCGCCCTCCTCACCGTCGGCACCTACGGCGTGATCGAGCTCGTCGGGCACCTCCGGGGCGACACCGCCACCGTCTGCTCCCCACCGCTGGAATTGCGCGTCCTGGCCGACCCCGACCTGGAGACGACGATCCGTGCCGCCGCCGACGCCCATCTGACCTCGACGGCGAACACCCTGGACGACGGCTGCCGCCGCACCGGCATCACCGTCTACAGCGCGGGCTCCTCCGACGTGGTCACCGCGCTGCACCGGCAGACCGCCGCCTGGCGGGAGCCCCCGGACGAGGACGTCAACCCGCAGCGGGACATCGGTCCGCAGCCGGACATCTGGATTCCCGCCTCCCGCGCCGACTTCGCCCGGGTCATGGAGGACCGGGACACCGACCCGTGGGCCGTCCTGGAGGCCGCCGACGAGCCGCTCGCCTACTCCCCGGTCGTACTGGCCGTTCCGCGGGCCATCGCGGCCGACACCGTGGAGAGCCGTACCGACCTGACCCTGAACCGCATGATCGAGGACCTGTCCGAGCGGGACGAGAAGGCCGATGTGCGGCGCCCCGACCCGGAGTTCACCGCCGTCGGGCTGCTCGCCACGATCGGTCTGTACGGCGGTGACGCGTCCGTCGCCGCCGCCGAACAGCTGGTCGCCCAGTCGGGCCCGCCCTCCCCCACCGCCGCCGAGCTGCTGTGCACGCTGCCCGACCGCGAAGACGTGGACAACCACACGGCCGCCCTGGTCCCCGAGTTCCTGATGCGCAGCGGCGTCGGCTGCGACAGCACCACGCGCACCCGCCGCACGGCCCAGTACCCCAAGGACGTCCCCGGCGTGGCC
>NZ_LIQT01000695.1 GCF_001418415.1 Streptomyces hirsutus | reverse complement strand
TGGTCGGCATGGAGGACGACCGGGTGCACGGGGTGGAGGCCCTGGTCCGCTGGAACCATCCGCAGTTCGGCACGCTGACGCCGAATCGGTTCATCTCCATCGCCGAGGAGGACGGCTCGATCGTCAAGCTCGGCCGCTGGGTGCTGCGCACCGCCTGCCGGCAGGCCCGCAGCTGGCAGGCGGTGCGCAGCACCCAGCGGCCGAGCTTGACGATCGAGCCGTCCTCCTCGGCGATGGAGATGAACCGATTCGGCGTCAGCGTGCCGAACTGCGGATGGTTCCAGCGGACCAGGGCCTCCACCCCGTGCACCCGGTCGTCCTCCATGCCGACCAGCGGCTGGTACTCCAGCGCGAACTCGCCCCGTTCGACGGCGGGGCGGAGCGCGGAGGCGAGGGCCTGGCGGGTCATGCGGTGCGCGTTGCGCTCCGGGTCGAACAGCGTCCAGCGGGACTTGCCGTCGGCCTTCGCCCAGTAGAGGGTCGTGTCGGCGGCCTGCATCAGCGCGGTGGGCGTGGTCCCGGCCGCGTGCCGTTCGACCACGCCGATGGACGCCGACACCGACAGCCGCTGGCCGGCCACGTCGAAGGGGTCCTGGATCGCGGCGAGCACCGACTCGGCGAGGTCGGCGAGCTGTTCGGTGCCCGTGGAGTCCTCCACCAGCAGCGCGAACTCGTCGCCGCCGAGCCGGGCCACCAGCGGGGTGCCGGTCCTGGCCCGGCCCGCCTCCTCGGCGCACAGCAGCAGCCGTTCGGCGACGGCGGCCAGCAGCCGGTCGCCGACGCGGTGGCCCAGGGCGTCGTTGATGGCCTTGAAGCCGTCGAGGTCCAGGGAGCAGAGCCCGATCCGGCCGGTGCCGCTCTGCTGGTACGACTCGGCCTCCAGGGCGGCCGTCAGCCGTTCGAAGAACAGGGTGCGGTTGGGCAGCCGGGTCACCGGGTCGTGCATCTGCAAGTGCCTGAGCCGGGCCTGGAGTTCATGGCGGGCGCTGACGTCGGTGACCGAGAGCAGCACGCCGTGCGGATCGTGTCCGCCGTGCGGGTCGTGCCCGTCGTACGCGTCGTGCGGTTCGTGTGCGTCGTACTCGCCGTGGGCGGCACCGTCGTCGGGGGGGAGCGGGGCGACCGACACCTGCGCCCACAGGGAGTGCCCCTCGGGGTGCTTGAGCCGGCGCGTGCAGCGCAGCCGGCCCTGCCGGCCGCTCAGCAGGTCGCGGTAGGCGTGCCAGGCGCGGGCGTCGGAGGAGAGGTCCACCAGGTCGGCGGCGACCGCGCCGACCAGGGTGTCCGGGGCGCGGCCCAGCAGGTCGGCGAGCGTGCCGTTGGCGCTGATCACCCTGCCGTCACGGCCGACCACGGCCATGCCGAGCGGAGCGGCCGCGAAGACCGAGCGGTACGACGGGGGCGGAGGGAGGTCGGCACGCCCGGTACGGGGCGGGGCAGTGATCTCACTCTCCGTGATGGTCGGCCGGTTGGGATCTGCTGCGGGCGTCGGCCCTTGGGACGTTCCGCTCACCGCTCGCTCCCGCCGTGCACTCGATCGCCGTCCGTGCCGGAAAGCCTCAGGAATGTCTCAGGAAAGTGTGCCGATCATAGAGGTCTCCCTGAAGCCCTTCCAGTCACTGTCCAGTGTCCAGGACGGTCCCGCATCTCTGCCAGATCGTTTCTGCTCGGAGGTGGGCGGCTTCTTCAGGCCTCCGACCAGTTGTGACGTTCCGTGAGTGGTTCGGAGTGTCACTCGTGAACGAACTGGGCGGACCCTCACCCGTCCGGTGTAGATAAACAGTGCGTATTACTGCAAATCGCCACAGTCTGGGTGCGGTGTCCCGTGAACCGCTTCCCGGAGGTCTCCGTGCCGCGTCAGTTCCCCTTGAGAGAACTCGGCCGTGAGGTTCTGAGGGGGTTGGGCCGTCCGGGGGTGGCG
>NZ_LIQT01000694.1 GCF_001418415.1 Streptomyces hirsutus | reverse complement strand
CCCCGACGTCGAGCTTCTCTGACGTCCCGGACCCCCCGACCCTCCCGCACCAGGCCCCAGGAGCAGTGACAGCAGTGACCACCCCAGACCTTCCCCTCACCCCGTCCGGTGGCTGCGGCGACGGCTGCGCCTGCGGCGCGGACGGCGACGAGAGCCATGACGAGACCTACCTGGAGTGCGGCCTCGACCCCGCGCTCGCCCAACTCCTGGCCGACGCCGGTCTGGACCCGGTGGAGGTCGAGGACATCGCCAACGTCGCCATCCAGGAGGACCTCGCCCACGGCGTGGACGTGACGACGGTCGCGACCATCCCCGAGGACGCCGTCGCCACCGCCGACTTCACCGCGCGGGAAGCGGGCGTCGTGGCGGGCCTCAGGATCGCCGAGGCGGTCGTCTCGGTGGTCTGCACGGCGGAGTTCGAGGTCGAACGGCACGTGGAGGACGGCGACCGGGTGGAAGCCGGCGACAAGCTCCTCTCCGTCACCGCCCGCACCCGCGACCTCCTCACGGCGGAACGCAGCGCCCTGAACCTCCTGTGCCGCCTCTCGGGCGTCGCGACGGCCACGCGCGCGTGGACCGACGTCCTGGACGGCACGAAGGCAGAGGTCCGCGACACCCGCAAGACCACCCCGGGCCTGCGCTCCCTGGAGAAGTTCGCCGTGCGCTGCGGCGGCGGTGTCAACCACCGCATGTCGCTCTCCGACGCCGCCCTGGTCAAGGACAACCACGTCGTCGCCGCGGGGGGCGTCGCCCAGGCGTTCCAGGCCGTCCGGGAACGCTTCCCCGACGTACCGATCGAGGTCGAGGTCGACACCCTGCACCAGCTCCGCGAGGTCGTGGACGCGGGCGCCGACCTGATCCTGCTGGACAACTTCACCCCCGGCGAGTGCGAGGAGGCGGTGGCTCTCGCCGCCGGCCGCGCCACCCTGGAGGCGTCCGGCCGGCTCACCCTCGACAACGCCAGGGCGTACGCCGACACGGGGGTCGACTACCTCGCCGTGGGCGCCCTCACCCATTCCTCGCCGATCCTGGACATCGGCCTGGATCTGCGAGCGGCTGAGTAGGGGCCCGCCATGCTGCTGACGATCGACGTGGGCAACACGCACACCACCCTGGGCCTGTTCGACGGCGAGGACATCGTCGAGCACTGGCGGATCTCCACGGACGCGCGCCGCACCGCGGACGAGCTCGCCGTTCTCCTCCAGGGCCTGATGGGCATGCACCCCCTGCTCGGCGACGAACTGGGCGACGGGATCGACGGCATCGCCATCTGCGCGACCGTCCCCTCCGTCCTGCACGAACTCCGTGAGGTGACCCGCCGCTACTACGGCGACGTCCCCGCGGTCCTGGTCGAGCCGGGCGTCAAGACCGGTGTGCCGATCCTCACCGACAACCCCAAGGAGGTCGGCGCGGACCGCATCATCAACGCGGTCGCCGCCGTCGACCTCTACGGCGGGCCGGCCATCGTCGTCGACTTCGGCACCGCCACCACCTTCGACGCGGTCAGCGCGCGCGGGGAGTACGTCGGCGGCGTCATCGCCCCCGGCATCGAGATCTCCGTCGAGGCGCTCGGCGTCCGCGGCGCGCAGCTCCGCAAGATCGAGGTGGCCCGGCCCCGGAGCGTGATCGGCAAGAACACGGTCGAGGCGATGCAGTCCGGCATCGTCTACGGCTTCGCCGGCCAGGTCGACGGCGTCGTCCGCCGGATGGCCCGCGAGCTCTCCGACGATCCCGAGGAGGTGACCGTCATCGCGACCGGAGGCCTCGCGCCGACGGTCCTGGGCGAGAGCTCGGTCATCGACGAGCACGAGCCGTGGCTGACCCTGATCGGCCTGCGCCTGGTCTACGAACGGAACGTGTCGCGGATGTAGCGCATCCCGGACGTGGCGTTCTCGGACCGGTCCCGGGCGCGGCGTTCTCGGACCGGCCTGCGGGCCACGGGAGGCCGGTCCCGAGCGGTAGGGATGGTCCGGCCCGCACGCCTCGTGGAGCGGGCCGGACCCTTCGCGGAGCGAACGTCCTCGGCCGGTTCCCCGGCGGTCCCGGGCCCGCGAGCCCGCACCCCGGGGCACCGGGTGGCCCTCGCCGAACGGCACCCGCTCCCCGCCGGGGCACCCGCCCGGGCGGGTCCACCCGGGTGGACCCGTGCGTCGTACCCGCGCGCCACACCCGTGCACTATGCGTTGTTTGTCTGATTAGCGCGTATCGTCGCCGCATGCCCACGCCCTACGGATCCCGCGGCGGCATGGCGTTCGGCGCGGAGGAGCTGCGTGTGCTCCGCCGCGCCCTCGCCCTCGCCCTGCACCCCACGTCCGCCTCGGCCGAAGACGTCCAGGACTGCCTCCGCCTCGCCGATTCCCTCGACGAGGCGGAGGCAGTCCTGGA
>NZ_LIQT01000693.1 GCF_001418415.1 Streptomyces hirsutus | reverse complement strand
GCCTCTCCGCAGGTCGGGCCGGGAAATCGGCGCGGGGACCCGGGCTCGGGGACTCGGCCCTGCTCGGCACGGATCGGCTTCGACAGGCGCTACGGACCTGTTTCCGGTGAGGTTCGCTCACCTTCGCCGCGACAGGTCGGACGGGCCCGCGCATGACCATTCGGCCGCAGTGTATTAGGGTTATCTCGACATCGAGATATCTGCCGAGGTGCACCGCAGCCGCCACAGCCCGGTAAGGGATGCCTAACTTAGCCTTACCTTAGCGGATTGGTCCAGGCGCAGTGGCGGCACCACGCGGCGGTAGCCGCAAAGGGTTTGCGGTGTGGTGGTACGCGCACATCAATGAAGGAGACTGTCGTGTCGGCGAACAGCTTCGACGCCCGCAGCACGCTGCAGGTGGGCGACGAGTCGTACGAGATCTTCCGGCTGGACAAGGTCGAGGGCGCCGCGCGCCTTCCCTACAGCCTGAAGGTGCTGCTGGAGAACCTGCTCCGTACCGAGGACGGCGCGAACATCACCGCCGACCACATCCGCGCGCTCGGCTCCTGGGACTCCCAGGCCCAGCCGTCGGAGGAGATCCAGTTCACCCCGGCCCGTGTGATCATGCAGGACTTCACCGGTGTCCCCTGTGTCGTGGACCTCGCCACCATGCGCGAGGCCGTCAAGGAGCTGGGCGGTGACCCGGCGAAGATCAATCCGCTGGCGCCGGCCGAGCTGGTCATCGACCACTCCGTCATCGCCGACAAGTTCGGCACCAACGACGCCTTCAAGCAGAACGTCGACCTGGAGTACGGCCGCAACAAGGAGCGCTACCAGTTCCTGCGCTGGGGCCAGACCGCCTTCGACGAGTTCAAGGTCGTCCCGCCCGGCACCGGCATCGTCCACCAGGTGAACATCGAGCACCTGGCCCGTGTCGTCATGACCCGTGACGGCAAGGCCTACCCCGACACCCTGGTCGGCACCGACTCGCACACCACCATGGTCAACGGCCTCGGCGTCCTCGGCTGGGGCGTCGGCGGCATCGAGGCCGAGGCCGCCATGCTCGGCCAGCCGGTCTCCATGCTGATCCCGCGCGTCGTCGGCTTCAAGCTGACCGGCGAGCTGCAGCCCGGCACCACCGCCACCGACCTGGTGCTGACCATCACCGAGATGCTGCGCAAGCACGGCGTCGTCGGCAAGTTCGTCGAGTTCTACGGCGAGGGCGTCGCCGCGACGAGCCTGGCCAACCGCGCCACCATCGGCAACATGTCGCCGGAGTTCGGCTCCACCGCCGCGATCTTCCCGATCGACGACGAGACGCTGAACTACCTGCGCCTGACCGGCCGCAGCGACCAGCAGGTCGCGCTCGTCGAGGCGTACGCCAAGCAGCAGGGCCTCTGGCTGGATCCGAAGGCCGAGCCGGACTTCTCCGAGAAGCTCGAGCTGGACCTGGCCACCGTCGTGCCGTCCATCGCCGGCCCGAAGCGCCCGCAGGACCGCATCGTCCTCGCCGACGCCAAGGCCCAGTTCGCCCAGGACGTACGCAACTACGTCAAGGACGGCGGCGACGTCGACGAGGCCAGCAAGGAGTCCTTCCCGGCCTCCGACTCGCCGGCCATCTCCAACGGCGCCCCCAGCCACAAGGTGAAGGTCACCGCCGCCGACGGCGCGGAGTACGAGCTCGACCACGGCCACGTCACCGTCGCCGCGATCACCTCCTGCACCAACACCTCCAACCCGTACGTCATGGTCGCCGCCGCCCTGGTGGCCAAGAAGGCGGTCGAGAAGGGCCTGACCCGCAAGCCGTGGGTCAAGACCACCCTCGCCCCGGGCTCCAAGGTCGTCACCGACTACTTCGACAAGGCGGGCCTGACCCCGTACCTCGACAAGGTCGGCTTCAACCTGGTCGGCTACGGCTGCACCACCTGCATCGGCAACTCCGGCCCGCTGCCGGACGAGGTCTCCCAGGCCGTCAACGAGCACGACCTCGCCGTCACCTCGGTCCTCTCCGGCAACCGCAACTTCGAGGGCCGGATCAACCCCGACGTCAAGATGAACTACCTGGCGTCCCCGCCGCTGGTCGTCGCTTACGCCCTCGCCGGCTCGATGAAGGTGGACATCACCCGCGAGTCCCTCGGCCTGGACCAGGACGGCAACCCGGTCTTCCTGAAGGACATCTGGCCGAGCGAGGCCGAGGTCAACGACGTCGTCGCCAACACCATCGGCGAGGACATGTTCACCAAGTCCTACGCCGACGTCTTCGCCGGCGACGCCCAGTGGCAGGCGCTGCCGATCCCGACCGGCAACACCTTCGAGTGGGACGCCGAGTCCACCTACGTCCGCAAGCCCCCGTACTTCGAGGGCATGGGCATGGACCCGGCCCCGGTCGAGGACATCGCCGGCGCCCGCGTCCTCGCCAAGCTGGGCGACTCGGTCACCACCGACCACATCTCCCCGGCCGGTGCCATCAAGGCCGACACCCCGGCCGGCAAGTACCTCACGGAGCACGGCGTCGAGCGCCGCGACTTCAACAGCTACGGCTCCCGCCGCGGCAACCACGAGGTCATGATCCGCGGTACGTTCGCCAACATCCGCCTGCGCAACCAGATCGCGCCGGGCACCGAGGGCGGCTACACGCGCGACTTCACGAAGGACGACGCCCCGGTCTCGTTCATCTACGACGCCTCGCGCAACTACATCGACCAGGGCATCCCGCTGGTCGTCCTGGCGGGCAAGGAGTACGGCTCCGGCTCGTCCCGCGACTGGGCCGCCAAGGGCACCGCGCTGCTCGGCGTCAAGGCCGTCATCGCCGAGTCGTACGAGCGCATCCACCGCTCGAACCTCATCGGCATGGGCGTCCTGCCGCTCCAGTTCCCGGAGGGCCACACCGCCGAGACGCTCGGCCTCACCGGCGAGGAGACCTTCTCCTTCACCGGCGTCACCGAGCTGAACAACGGCACCATCCCGAGCACGGTGAAGGTCACCACCGACACCGGCGTCGAGTTCGACGCGGTCGTCCGCATCGACACCCCCGGCGAGGCGGACTACTACCGCAACGGCGGCATCCTGCAGTACGTGCTGCGCAGCCTGATCAGCAAGTGACCTGATCGGCTAACAAGCGGTACCGCAGGGCAGTTGAGGGCCGCATCCCGTCCACCGGGGTGCGGCCCTCGCCGTTGTCCCGCTCCTGCCCCGCTCCCGTCCCGTCCCGGTCCCCGTCCTTTCCTCACC
>NZ_LIQT01000692.1 GCF_001418415.1 Streptomyces hirsutus | reverse complement strand
CTCCAGCGTCCGCTCCACCGCCCCGTGTGTCACCAGCGAATCGAGGTGAAAGCGTGCCGTGTTGGCGTGGACCCCCACCCGTTCAGCCACTTCGCTGACACCGAGCGGTCCGCCCGCGGCACGCAGCACATCGAGCCGGTCGGCCGGCGAGGGTGGTCACCGCCTGTCGCGCGTCATCCCGTCGACGACGAACCCGATCCCGACACCGAGCATCCAGACGTCCTTGGCCAACGGGATGCCCTGCTGGGTCGGCCGCAGGCTGCCTTCCTCACGCATCCCCGGCGTACGCAGGTACATCCCCAGCAGCGCCGACGAGAACGCGGCCAGCCCTGCACCGGCCACGGCCGTGGGGACGACAGGCAGCAGCAGGGCGGCGCCCAGCGCGATCTCCCAGCTGGAGAGCAGCCGGGCGAAGGTTGACGCCGGCACTTTCTCGAGGAACGGGTACGTGTTCTCGGCCATCCCGTGCAACTGGGCGGCCGTCTCCTCGTCGGCGCCCCGCTTGGACAGCCCGGAGTTGAGGATGAACGCCCCCGTGGCCAGACGGGGCGCCACGTGCCTGAGTTCGATGGGCAGACGCATGAGAACTCCCGGTCGCTATGCAGCGCAGTGCTGTCCACCCTAGGACGCACCGGCCCTTCCGGCAGGTCGAGGACCATGCCCGTACATCCGCGGTTCACGGCCGTCCACACGGGGCTCGAGGCCGTTCACGCATCGCGAGAAACCGCCCACCCGGCTCTCCCCAGTCGTTCTCACTTCGTACCGCCCGCGCGGGCCACTCGTGGAGCGCGTCCGGGTCGTGGATCACCCACAGGGTGATCGGGTCGGCCCTCACGTCCACGGCGGCACCCGCCCGACCGGCATGGAAGCCGGGCCGACGGCATTGCCGGAGGCCGGCCGTCGGCCCGGTGGGAGACGAGCGTGATCGTCTCGGATGGTGGCGGAGCGTTGACGGCGAAAGAGCCCACGTGCTTGCATCGACGCATGCCGCGCCAGTCGTTGACCTGCCGCCGCTGCGTCGATCTGGTTCGAGTCGCAGCCGCGCTCTGTTGCGCCGCCACTCGCTGATCGTCCTCGATCCCTCTCCTGTCGGAGCGTTGACCGCTTCTTCGCGTTGTGCCGTGTCCCGGCCGGGTTTCTGAAGCTTGTCGCGCGCCGGGCACCGCCAACGCCCGGTCCTCGGCCGCAGTCCCCGTACCCACTCCCCCGTACCCCCCTCGCC
>NZ_LIQT01000691.1:652-1111 GCF_001418415.1 Streptomyces hirsutus | reverse complement strand
CTGAGCCCGACGGGGCCGGCCGGGCTCTGCACTCCGGGCAGGGTCAGCACCGGCAGGCCCGCCACGCTCGCGGCGCAGATCAGCTGCACGGTCGCGGTACGCAGTGCCATGCCGGTGACGGCCGGACCGGGCGGGGGAGCCGCCGTTGGGGCCGCCGGCTGTACGAGCGCGGTCCCGGGCGGGATCAGTTCGGCGAGCGCGCTCCGCGCCTGGCTCACGGTGTCCCGGGCCCACGCGAGGTATTCGGCCGGCATGCCCTCACCCGCAGCGATGGCGTCTGCGACGAGGGGCGAGACGGCCTCACGGTGCGCCTGCAGCCAGCTGCCGTGCAGCTGCCACATCTCCACGGCCTGGAGGACACCCAGCGCCTCCGCCCACTCCTCGAGATGTGCGGCGCAGGTGCTGCTCCTCGGCTGCAGCGGGACGGCCAGCCGGTCCGCCCACGCGTGGGCTGCGTCG
>NZ_LIQT01000691.1:0-641 GCF_001418415.1 Streptomyces hirsutus | reverse complement strand
TCGAACGAGGGTGCGAGACCGATCTGGCCGGTGTCCGGGACCAGACCGTGTGTCGGCCGCAGGCTGTACAGCCCGCAGTAGGAGGTCGGCACCCGCACCGAGCCCGCCGTGTCGGTGCCCAGACCGATGTCGGCCAGCCCCAGGGCGACGGCGCTGGCCGAGCCGCTCGAGGACCCTCCGGGAACCCGCCCGGGCGCCGCGGGATTCGGTGGCATCCCGTAGTGCGTGTTGAGCCCGGACAGGCCGTAGGCCAGCTCGTCGGTCCGTGCGATACCGGTGACGTCCGCCCCTGCCTGCAGCAGGGCCTGGACGGCCGCGGCGTGGGCGGACTCGATCGGCGCCTCGCACAGCCATGCCGGATTTCCCGCCCCGATCGCATGGCCGGCGACAGCGAAGAGGTCCTTCACCGCGACCCGGGAGCCGGACAACACGCCCCCCTTGGGCGCCGCGACCAGCGGATCACCGACAACACGCCAGACCGATGGGTCGATCTCCCCTGGAGCCGAGACGTCATCGCGGGGAGCGCTTGTCGTTTCACCGCTGTCGTGGCGAGGCGGGATCAGGAGCGGCACGTTGGCAACGGCAGAACTCGGCTGCTGGGCAGGCATGAGTGACCTCGACGTGATCGGGAGGCAAGCGCG
>NZ_LIQT01000690.1 GCF_001418415.1 Streptomyces hirsutus | reverse complement strand
GTCGGGGAGGGTCCTGGGCAGGGGGAGGAAGGCGGCGGTCAGGCGCGGGACTTGCGCCGGCGTTGCCAGGTGTCGGCGGCGACCGCGGCGACGATGACCAGGCCGGTCACGACGGTCTGCCAGAAGGAGGAGATCCCCTTGACGTTGAGGATGTTCTGGAGCAGGCCGATGAAGGCGACGCCGATGACGGTGCCCCAGATGGTGCCGGAGCCGCCGAACAGCGCGGCACCGCCGATGATGACCGCGGAGATCACGGTGAGTTCCATGCCCTGGCCCGTGACGCCCTGGACGTAGGACAGGAAGGACAGGCCGAGGACGCCCGCGAGTCCGGCGGTGAATCCGGAGAGGACGAACGCGGTCAGCTTGACCCGCTTGACGTTGACGCCGACGAGCCGGGCGGCTTCCTGGTTGCCGCCGACGGCGTAGGTGTTGAAGCCGAAGCGGGAACGGGACAGCAGCACCGCGCCGATCACGGCGATGACGGCGAAGAACACGAACTGCATCGGGATGACGCCGAACAGGAGGCCCTGCCCCAGCAGGTTGAAGTCCGCGACGCCCGCCTGCGAGGAGCTGAGGGAGATCGGGGCGCCGTCGGAGATGAGCAGGGCGACGCCGCGGAACACGCTGAGCGTGCCGAGGGTGACGATGAACGACGGCACGCCGAGCACGACCACCGCCAGGCCGTTGAACAGGCCGGCCACCGCGCCGACGGCGAGTCCGACGAACGCCGCCAGGCCCCAGCTCCAGCCGTCCGAGATCAGGATGCCGGTCGAGATCGCCGACAGGGCGTAGGTGGAGCCGACGGAGAGGTCGATCTCTCCGTTGAGGATCACGAAGGTCACGCCGATGGCCATGATGCCGATCTGGGACACCTGCTGACCGACCGAGAGCAGGTTGTCGGACTGCGCGAAGCTCGGCGAGAGGATGCTGCCCAGCACGAAGAGCAGGACGAGCGCGGCGAAGACACCGGACTCCCGGGCGTGCAGCATTCTGCGCAGTGGAAGTGCGAACTCCCGCTGCGCGGGCGCGGTGGTCGTGGTCATCGTTCGGTTCCCATCAGGTCATTCAGCTGGTCTCGGGTCGGCAGTGCGGGAACGACCCCGGCGATGGTCACGGTGTGGGCGCCGGCCACCCCGGCGATGTGCGCCGCCTCGGTGAGGGGGCGTCCCTCGGCGAGGGACACGGCGAGCGCGGCGGTGAAGGAGTCGCCCGCTCCGGTGGTGTCGACGACGGACTCGGCCGGGTGCGGCGGAATCCGTGTCGTGGCGCCCGCCTGTGCGACGAGTGCTCCCTCTCCGCCCCGGGTCAGGACCGCGGCGCCGCCGGTGAGCGCGCACAGACGGCGCGTCAGTTCCCCGTCGTCCAGTCCGTGCCCCTCCTGGAGTCCGAGGAGCACGGGGGCCTCGGTCTGGTTGGGAGTGATCACGTCGATCAGCGGCCAGAGGTCGTCGGGCAGCGGGCGGGCGGGGGCCGGGTTGAGCAGTGTCGTGGTTCCCGCTCGACGGCCCGCGCGCAGCGCCGCGGCGACGGCCGCCTCGGGGATCTCCATGGAGACCACGAGGATGTCGGCGGCGGCGATCTCGGCGTGGAACGACTCCACGGCGGCCGCGTCCAGTTCGTCCAGGGCGCCGGGGGCGATGCTGATGCGGTTCTCCCCGGACGGTTCGACCAGGATGAAGCCGACCATCGTCGGGGCGCCGGCCGTCAGGACGTGATCCGCCGCGACGCCTTCCTCGCGCCACAGTGCGCGAGCGGCCCGCCCGAAGTCGTCGTCACCGACGGCGGTCAGCAGGGAGACCTGTGCGCCGAGCCTGGCGGCACCGATGGCCTGATTGCTTCCCTTGCCCCCGGGACCCGGCGAAAACACCCCGCCCGAGACGGTCTCGCCTGCGTCGGGAGACCTGGGCAACCGCATGGTCAGCCCGGCCCCATAGCTTCCGACAACCGCCACCTTGACCATGCGCCCACCTCATTGCATAGGGACAACCGTGAACATGAGGGTGAGCGTATGTACAGTGATGTCTATAGTCAATGGCCAAGAGAAAGCGTCTTTTGAGCCAACATCGGGAGGCCGACGGAGCCGTCCGGGGGCAGCCCGGGTGTGCACCGCGGGCTCAGGTGAACCCCGGTGCGCCCGGGGAGGGGTTGGTAGCTGCTCGCCGGGAAGTGCGCACGAGGCCGCGTTAGCTCGATCGTGTGACGGTTCGGGGCCTCCCCCTCGCCTCTGGCCACACCCATATGGCCAGGTCGTGAGGGAACCGGCCTCCCGAGACCGGACCACGCACCGGATGCGTGTCGCCGACTCGGGGCTGAGTACACCGGGGACCAGTGCGCCCAAG
>NZ_LIQT01000069.1 GCF_001418415.1 Streptomyces hirsutus | reverse complement strand
CTCCTCCGCTCCCCGTACTGCTGTCACCTTCCCCTCGACGGCACCGCCTCCCGCCTCGTCCGTCCCTATCTCACCGCCCATGAGCAGGAGCAGGTGTTTCGGCGGCACCGTCGCCGGATCGTCGTACTCGCCTCCGGCTTCGGTGCCGACCTCGACCTCGGCCAGTGCACCGTCGGCGCGAGGAAGGTGGCCGCGTGATGAACTCGCTCACCGCGCTCCGGCTGCTGCCCTGGCTGTCGGCGGAAGGCAAGCCCTGCTTCCTCGTCCCCGGTGAGGACGGGGGGATCGTGTCCCGGCTCGCCGACGCGACGGAGACCCGGCAGCTCGCGGACGGGCTGGACGTTCTCCGCTCCGCCCGCCGGGTGCTGGACGACCCCCTGACCCCGAACGTCGAGGTCCGCTACGCGGCGCTCCGCCTGACCGAGTGCCTGGCCGATGTCCTGAGGGTGGCTGAGTCCCGCGGCCGACGCCTCCTCTCCATGGCGGAAGACGGCGCTGGTGGCCTGGACGCGGAGTCCGATTCCGTGTCCGTTCCGGAGGCCGGTCCCTGACCGGCGCCACCACCGTTTCGTCGGCGGCCCCGCCCTGCCAGGCCGGCAGGGCGGCTCATTTCCGTTCCGGCCGGCTTCTCCGGGTGGGGGTCTACAGGGCCTTCGCGTAGCAGCGGCTGTTGTCGTGGAAGCGGTAGTAGCCGAACTTCTCGCAGGGCTCGTAGCCGCTGGAGGTGTACAGGGCGATGGCTTCCGGCTGCTCGGTGCCGGTTTCCAGGACCATGCGCAGGCGGCCGGCCGCGCGGGCGTTGTCCTCCAGGGCGGCCAGGATGCGGCGGGCCAGGCCCCGGCCGCGCATCTGTTCGATCACGTACATCCGCTTCAGTTCCGCGTCCCCGTCGCGGTTGCCCTCGCCGTTGGCGTTCTGGACGCGCCAGCCGCCGGAGGCGGCGGGGGTGTCGTTCTCGTCGTAGGCGATCAGGTAGATGCCGTTCGGCGGCCGGAAGTCGGCGGGGTCCATGGGGGTGGCGTCGCCGCCGTCGCCGTAGCGGATGTCGTACTCGGCCTGGACTTCGTCGTTCAGCTTGACGGCGTCGGGGTGGTCGTAGGAGACGTGGCGGATATTCATGCGCAGTAAGGTATATCAATCCGGGAAGGGTGGAGGATCCGTTTTCGGACCCCGTCCAGTGTGCCGGTATCGTGCCCGGATGCTCACTGTGACCTCCGTCAACGTCAATGGACTCCGTGCCGCCGCGAAGAAGGGCTTCGTGGAGTGGCTGGAGCAGACCTCCGCCGATGCGGTGTGCCTGCAGGAGGTGCGCGCGGAGCCGCAGCAACTGCCCGAGTCGGTCCGGGAGCCCGAGGGGTGGCATGTGGTGCACGCGCCCGCCGCCGCCAAGGGGCGCGCGGGTGTCTCCCTCTACACGCGGCGTGCACCCGATCGCGTCCAGGTCGGGTTCGGGTCGGCCGAGTTCGACGGCAGCGGGCGGTACGTGGAGGCGGACCTGCCCGGGGTCACCGTCGCGTCCCTGTACCTGCCCTCCGGCGAGGTCGGGACCGAGCGGCAGGACGAGAAGATCCGCTTCATGGGGGAGTTCCTCCCGTACCTGAAGGGCCTGCGGGAGCGGGCCGCCGCCGACGGCCGCGAGGTCGTGGTGTGCGGGGACTGGAACATCGCGCACGAGCAGGCCGACCTGAAGAACTGGCGCGGCAACACCAAGAACTCCGGGTTCCTCCCCGAGGAGCGGGAGTGGCTGGGGCGAGTCCTCGACCCGGCCGACGGCGGGTACGTGGACGTCGTCCGGGCGCTGCATCCGGAGGTCGAGGGGCCCTACTCGTGGTGGTCGTACCGGGGGCGGGCTTTCGACAATGACGCGGGTTGGCGGATCGACTACCACATGGCGTCCCCCGGGCTCGCCGCCCGCGCGGTCAAGGCGTACGTCGAGCGGGCCGCCACCCATGCCGAGCGCTGGTCGGACCATGCTCCGGTGACGGTGGTCTACGACCGCTAGCACTCTTCAGACCTGTTTGTGCAGGCGGCGGTCCATCGCCAGGGAGAGTTCCGCGTCGACCACGCTGCGGGCCAGGGGGCGCAGGCGGTGGACGGCCTCCTCGGGGGCGTGGCGCAGGATCAGCCCGGCGAAGAGGTCGGCCATGGCCTCGGTGTGGGTGCGGACCTCCCGGCCCGCGCGCAGCACCTCCGCGAGCGGGATGCCCTCGCGGACCAGGGCGGACGAGACGTCCAGCAGGCGGCGGCTGATGTGGACGATCTCCTCGCCGTCCGTGCCGAGGTAGCCGAGGTCCATCGCGGCGGCGAGGTTCTCCGGGGTGACCTCGCCGGCGAAGTGGTCGGCGAGCTCCTCGGGGGTGAGGCGGACGGGGGTTTCCTCGGTGGGGGTGCCCACACCGAGGAGCTCCCCGACGTCGCGGCCGTGGTCGAAGGCCTCGGCCAGTTCCGCTATGCCGTTCAGGGTGTGGCCGCGTTCCAGCAGTGCCGTGATCGTGTTCAACCGGGCCAGGTGATGGTCGTCGTACCACGCTATGCGGCCTTCGCGGCGAGGTGGCGATATCAGCTTGCGCTCGCGGTAGAAGCGCAGCGTGCGCACCGTGATGCCGGCCAGGCGGGCCAGCTCCTCCATGCGGTACTCGCGCCGCTCGCCTCTGGGTCCTGCTTCCTCTGCCACGTCAGCAGCCTAGGGCGTACCAGCGGTAACTTTCCTTGCGTGCCCCCTACCCCTCAGTAGGCGACTGCCCTACTCTCCCCATTGCGCCAGTG
>NZ_LIQT01000689.1 GCF_001418415.1 Streptomyces hirsutus | reverse complement strand
CCCTCGCCCCGTACCCCTGCCGCGTCCTTCAGCCCTTGCTGACCGCCGTGAGGATCTCCGGCAGACGGCGGGCCGTGCTCGGAGCCGCGAGGCGGAGGCCGACGAAGGTGAGGGCGGCGCCGTACGCCGTGCCTGCCGGGAGCAGCAGCCACGTCCGGTCCTCGCCGCCCTCGCTCACGTTCAGCCAGATCGTGAGGGCGATGACCGGCGCGCAGAGCACGGCCGCCGCCACCATGCCGCCGAAGATCGAGATCCAGGCGAGTCCGACCTGTCCGGGGGCGACGTTCTTGTGGCCCTCCTGCGGGATCGAGTACGGGAAGCGCGCCGACGTCCACGCACCGGTCGCGAGCATCGCGCCCAGCAGGGCGAAGGACAGCCCCAGGGCCTCCGGCAGCCGCGGCCAGTCGCCGAGCATCGCGGTGGTCACGACGGTCACGAGCGTCGAGTAGGGCAGGGTGACCAGCAGCAGGGCCACAGCGCGGGCACGGAGCTCGACGTAGGCGTCCCGGGTGCCGGAGATCGTCATCGCGACCATCCAGAACGCGGAGGTGTCCTGCCCGAACTGGTTGTACATCATGACGCCGAGCATCCCGGCGGCGAAGCAGGAGAAGTAGACCGAGCCGGTGCCCTGCCAGGCGTTGAACACCGGCACGATCAGCCCGATGGCCAGCGAGGTCACCCACGCCGCCTTGGTCTTGGGGTCGCGCCAGATGTAGCGGAGGCTGCGTTCCACGGCCGTGCCGGTGCGTCCCGCGGGCAGCAGCCGGGCGAGCCCGGCCGAGGAGCGGTCGCGTACGGCCGCCTCCCCGCTCCGCAGGGTGGACCCGTCGGGCGAGGTCATCAGCCGGGACAGCGACCGCGACCAGAGCGCCAGCAGCACCGCCAGCGCCCCGGCGGTCAGGGCGAGCTGGACGGCGGCGGCCCCGTACGCGCCCTCGCCCGCCGAGTGCACCGCGCCGATCGCGGACGCCGGCGGAATCCACCGGACCACGTCCGCCGCCGGGTCGAGCTGGTCCAGCCCGGCGGAACCCAGCCGCTGCACGGCGAAGTTGACGAACTGCGCGCCGACCGCGATCACGAGTCCGCTGAGCACCGCGAGGTCGCGCCCCCTGCGACTGGTCAGCAGCCGCACGTTGGCGGTGGCGACCGCCCGGGCCAGCGCCACGCACACCAGCAGCGCGAGCGGGACGGCGAGGACACCGGCGGCGGTCGCCGCCCCGCCGTACGCGACGGCGACCGCCGAACCGGCCAGCACGCACAGCGTGAACAGCGGTCCGATGCCGACCAGCGAGGCGACGAGCAGGGCCCGCACCAGCGGGCGGGGACGCAGCGGCAGCATCACCAGCCGGGACGGGTCGAGGGTCTCGTCGCCGCTGAGGAAGAACAACGGCATGACCGCCCAGCCCAGCGCCAGCACCGCCACGAGGAGCACGACCAGCGACTCGGCGTGGTCGACGCGGCGCAGTGCGATCAGGCCGACGAGCTGGAGCGCGGCGAACAGCAGGGCGAGGACGGCCGAGGCGATGTAGGCGGCCCTGCGGCCACCGGACTGCCGCAGTCCGTTGCGCAGCAGGGACAGCTTCAGCCGGACGAAGACCGGCGTCACCGAAGGGGCGGGAGCACCGGGAGGGGGAGCGGTGCCGGGAACGGGAACGGGAACGGGAACGGGGGCGGTCACCGGGACCCGCCGCCCAGCCAGTCGAGGTCGGAGGCGGTGTCGCGGCCGCGCGCGCCGACGAGTTCCAGGAACGCGGTCTGCAGCGAGGGCGCGTCGCCGCGCACCTCGGCGAGCGGCCCGTGGGCGCGGATCCGGCCCGCGGCCATCACCGCGACCCAGTCGCAGAGCGACTCGACGAGCTCCATGACGTGGGAGGAGAACACGACCGTGGCCCCGGAGGCGGTGTACCGCTCCAGGACGCCCCGGATGATCTGCGCGGAGACCGGGTCGACGCCTTCGAACGGCTCGTCCAGGAAGAGCACTTCGGGGTTGTGCAGGAGCGCGGCGGCGAGACCGATCTTCTTGCGCATGCCGGTCGAGTAGTCGACGACGAGCTTGTGCTGGGCCCCGGCCAGGTCGAGGACGTCGAGGAGCTGGGTGGCCCGTTTGTCGACCTCGGCGCCGGGCAGGCCGCGCAGCCGGCCGGTGTAGGCGAGCAGTTCGCGCCCCGACAGCCGCTCGAACAGCCGCAGGCCTTCCGGCAGCACCCCGATCCGCGCCTTGACCTCGACCGGGTCGCGCCACACGTCGTGTCCCACGACCTCGACGGTGCCCTGGTCGGGCCGCAGCAGCCCGGTCACCATCGACAGCGTGGTGGTCTTGCCGGCCCCGTTCGGCCCGACGAGCCCGATGAACCGGCCCGCGGGCAGCTCCAGATCGACCCCGGCCACCGCGACCTGCTGACCGAACCGCTTCCAGAGCCCTCGCACCCGTACGGCGGCCGAGCCCACCCCTGTCCGCTCCGTTCCCTCCGTCATACGGAGCACCCTACGGGGGCCGATCCGACGGTGGGGCGGGTCGCGCGCGCCGGGATCCTCTCCCGAAGCGCCCTACTGCTCCCGCCGTTCACGGCGTTCCCGGCGGTCCTGCCGGTCCCGGCCGCACGCGTACGCCAGCGCCGGGATCAGCTCCGCGGCGTCCGGCAGCCACCGGTTCGCCGGTGTCGGCCCGCTGGCCCACTGCACGGCCCCCCTGGACCCGAACCGCGTGGGCGGCGCCGCCACGTACGCGCCCTCGCCCCGCACGGACAGATCGAGCGGGGACAGCGACCAGCCCAGGGAACGGATCAGGCCCGGCGCCTTCGCCGCGGCGCCGGGGAGCACGAAGAACTCCATGCGCCGGGAGGGCGTCAGGGTCACCGGACCGAGCGCCAGTTCCATCCGCTCCATCCGGGCCAGCGCCAGGAACCCGGCCGTCTCGGGGACGGAGATCGTGTCGAAGGCGTGGCCGGTGGGCAGCAGGATCGAGGCCGTCGGCCACATCTGCCACATGCGGCGGACGGCCGTCGCGCTGCCGGTCGCCTGGCACGCCCAGTCGGAGCGCGCCGGGTGTGCGCCGGGCGCCGGGCACTCGACGACACCGCACGAGCAGCGGTGCACCCCGTCGACGGCCTCCAGCCACGTGCCCGGGAACACGTCCCAGTGGCGCTCCTCGGTGTAGCGAACCGCGGTGTCCAGCAGGGTTTCCCCGCGCTGCTTCGGAATCTGTCCGGCATCGGTGCCCGGGATCGTCTCTTCCACGATGAACACAACTACGTCCGTCACCAGGGGTTACGCCCGCGCCCCGGCGCGGGCGTAACCCCTGGT
>NZ_LIQT01000688.1 GCF_001418415.1 Streptomyces hirsutus | reverse complement strand
CCCCGGACCCGTGCCCCCGTCCCTCCGCGCCCCAGCTCGGCTCCGCCACGTACGCGTGATGGACGTCACCGGAGAGAACACACACCGTCGCCGGCGCGTCCGGCCCCGTACCGGCCTCGGCGATCACCTCCGCCAGTTCCCCGAAGGACTCCGGGAACGCCGCCCAGTGCTCCAGATCCGCCGCGCGCCGCAGCCACTCCCCGAACCGCGCCCAGCGGGGCCCCTTGTCACCCCGGGTCAGCACGGAGCTCCACCCCTCGACGTCGTGCACCAGATGCGGCAGCAGCCAGGGCAGGGACGTGCCGATGAGGAGATGGTCGTACGCGCCGTGCTCGTCCAGCGCCTGTTCGCGCAGCCAGGCCGCCTCGGACGGGTCGAGCATCGCACGCTCGCCCTCCGCCAGGACCCGGGCCGCCCGGGTGTCCACCATCAGCAGCCGCACCCGGCCGAAGTCGCGCCGGTAACTCCAGCGCACCGAGGCCGCGTCGGCCTCGGCCTTCGCGGCGAAGGCCCGCAACACGTCCGTACCGTCGGGGCGTTCCCGCACGGACGCGTACAGCGGGTCCGCCTCCAGTTCGCGCGGGGAGAGGTTGCCGAGATGCTGGTACACCCAGTACGACATCAGACCGCTGTGCACCCGCTCGCCCCACCAGGACGCGGCCCGCATGTCGGCGACCCAGGAGGCGGAGGTGTTCCAGTCGTCGATCACGTCGTGGTCGTCGAAGACCATGCACGTGGGGACGGTCGACAGCAGCCAGCGCACCAGCGGGTCGAGCCAGGACTCGTAGTAGAGGTGGGTGTACTCCTCGTAGTCCGCCACCTGGTCGCCCGACGGGTCCTCGAGGCCGCGGCGGGCGGCGAGATAGGCGCGTGTGGCGTCGGAGACCTCGTCCGCGTACACCTGGTCGCCCAGCAGGAGCAGCACGTCGGGCCGCTCGCCGCCCGGGTCGGCGGCGATGCGCGCGGCCAGGCCGTGCAGCGCGTCGGGGCCGACGGGATCGGGCTCGCCGGCCGGCGGGGACGCCCAGCGGCAGGAGCCGAAGGCGACCCGCACCCCGGCGTCGGCCTCCGCGCCGGGAGTGGCGATGACGGAGGGCGGCAGCGACGCGAAGGCCTCGTCCTCGGCGGGCGGCCACACGCGGGTGCGGTCGAGGAACACCTCGTAGGGCGTCGTCGTGCCCGGGGTCAGGCCGGTCACCTCGACGAGCGCGTAGTGGTGCCCCGCGATTTGGAAGGTGCGGGCCGTTCCGCCGGACCCGTCGGCGCAGCGCACCTCGGCGGCGCACGGCCGGCTCGTCTCGATCCAGACGGTCGCGGACGAATCGTCGACGTACCTCAGCAGCGGCCCGAGGCGCAGTCCGGTCATGGTGGTGCCCCCTTCCTCCGTCGCCCCGTACGGTACGGAACGACGGAGGAGAGCGGGGGATCTTGCGCCCGTCGCGGTGTACCGCGCGGTCAGCAGCTCGCGAGGTAGCCCTGCAGGGCGGACTTCTCGGCCGAGTCGACCGACAGGCCGTAGTAGTACTTCACCTGCACCCAGGCGCGGACGTAGGTGCAGTGGTAGGCCGTGCGGGACGGCATCCACTCGGCGGGGTCCTTGTCCCCCTTGGACTGGTTGACGTTGTCGGTGACCGCGAGGAGCTGAGGGCGGGTCAGGTCGTTGGCGAAGGCCTGGCGCCGGGACGTGGTCCAGGAGCCGGCGCCGGAGTCCCAGGCCTCGGCGAGCGGGACGAGGTGGTCGATGTCCACGTCGGAGGCGGCGGTCCAGGTGGCGCCGTCGAACGGGGAGTACCAACTGCCGCTGGTGGAGGCGCAGGCGGAGTCGGTGACGACGTTCGTGCCGTCGCGCTTGAGGACCGTCTCGCGGGTGTTGCAGGTGCCGCTGACGGTGATCCAGTGGGGGAAGAGGTCGCGGTTGTAGCCGGTGCGGCTCTCGGTGGACACGGTGAGCGAGGCGAGGTAGGTGCGGGCGGTGGCGGCGCTCACCGGGGTGGGGAGGGCTGCGGAGGCACTCGGGCCGTTGAGTATCCCGGCGGAGGCTATGAGCGCGGTGAGCGCCGCGACGATGCCCAGACGTCGACGCGCGTAGAACTTCGGCATGCGAACTCCCTTGTGGGGTGAGGCCGTTGGAGTGCGAGCAAGGGGAATGCTCGCTTCGGCGTGTTACGGGGAGGGGTGGGTCCGGTGAGAAGTTAATGACGTGTGCATGGCGTGTCTAGATGTGCGGCGGTGCCGATGCGGTGCGGATGCCGTGCGGGCGTGACGTTTCCGCGGGATCCCCGCGTCCACGGGAGGGGCCGGAGGGGTGCGCGGGTGCGCGCGGAGGCGCACGCGCAGGTGCGCGCACGGCTGTCCGGCGAGCGCTCGGGCGGGTGCTCGGACCGGCCTCGCGTACGATGGGTGGCGCAGAGGGGGAGTAGCCCTTCGCCGGACCGTCGACATACTGCTCAGCCCGTCTGAGCCGGCGCCCGGAGGCAGGCCCCGTACAGGGGTCGGCCGGCGAGACCTTCGGCAAGCAGTGCACGCCCGTGCCCTTCGGTACGGGTGCCATGTGTGCTGCCGTGCCGAGGCGTCCCGTGGACACACACAGACTCTCGGCGGGGCAGCCCCGACCGATCGAGGAACCTTGATCAACCTGACCGTGACGGCCGTCGTGTTCGGCGTCGTCTTCCTCGCCGAGCTGCCGGACAAGACCGCGCTCGCCGGCCTCGTCCTCGGCACCCGCTACCGGGCCTCCTACGTCTTCGCCGGTGTCGCCGCCGCCTTCGCCGTGCACGTCGCGCTCGCGGTGGCGGCGGGCAGCGTGCTCACCCTGCTGCCGCAGCAGCTCGTGAGTGCGATCACGGGTGCGCTCTTCCTGGGCGGCGCGGCGGTGCTGCTGTTCAAGAAGGACGACGGCGACGAGGAGATCCGCAAGCCGGAGGACCAGTCCTTCTGGAAGGTGTCCGGGGCGGGCTTCATGCTCATCCTGGTCGCCGAGTTCGGCGATCTCACCCAGATCATGACGGCCAACCTCGCCGCCCGTTACGACGACCCGCTCTCCGTCGGCCTGGGCGCGGTGCTGGCACTGTGGGCGGTGGCCGGGCTGGGCATCGTCGGCGGAAAGGCCCTGATGAAGCGGGTGCCGCTCAAGCTGATCACCCGCATAGCGGCGCTGCTGATGCTGGGGCTCGGGGTGTGGAGCGTGTGGGAGGCGGTGACCGGCTGAGCGGGGCGGGCCGGGGAAGC
>NZ_LIQT01000687.1 GCF_001418415.1 Streptomyces hirsutus | reverse complement strand
GGGGCGGTGGGCCCGAGGGGCTGAGCCGAGGGGATGAGCCCGAGGGGGTGGGCCCGGTGGGTGACGCCGACGCGTGACCGCCGGGCCGGGGTACGGACGCAGGGGGCCGTGCCTGAGGACGTGCGTGAAGACGTGCGTGAAGGCGTGCGGGAGACCGGAGAGACGGGTGGGCAACCATCCGGCGTACGCCATGCGTCCGTACACCTGTACGCCGTCGGTCGCGGCAGGTGCGGTGCGGGCTTCGGCGCGGGCTTCGATGCGGCGCGATCCGGTACGGGGAGGAACGGCAGTGGGAAGTGGAGCGATACACCGGCGCCTCGCGCTCGGTCTGGCGATGCTGACCGCGGCGGGACTGCTGGTGGTCACCGCGCCGGGCGACGCCCGGGCCGCGGCGCACTGCCCCGGACGCAAGATGCGCACCCTGCCGTTCTCCACCGGCTCGGTCGTCGTCTACAAGCGCGGCGGCTACCTCTGCGCCGTCACCCTCGCCAAGAAGCCCGGCACCAAGCGGAAGATGTCGGTGAGCATCCGGGCGCGCGGAGGCCGTCCGGTGGTCGACGAGGGCCGCTACAAGCGGCACGCCGGCCCGGTCACCGTGCACGCCGGGCGCCGCTGCGTCTGGGTGAAGGGCAGGGTGGCCGGCGGGTCGGTCAGCTCCGGCTGGATCCTGTGCTGAACGCACGCCCGGAGCCGAGCCGCGATTTCCGTCCAGCGTAAGGCATTTACCCCTCTCTGTACCGAGGGCTATCCCCATGTCCCCTAGTGCTGGGGCGAGTTGGTCGGTTAGTTTCCCGGCCACATCTGTTTCACAGGGGAGTGTGCATGCGCAAGGCGCTCAGATGGCTGCTGACGCTCACGATGCTGATCGGCACGGTGAGCGCGGCGAGTGCGGCCACCGCCGCCGAGACCGACATCACCGCCGGCACCGACATCAAGGAGAGACTGCTCTCCGTCCCGGGCATGAGCCTGATCGAGGAGAAGCCCTACACCGGGTACCGCTTCTTCGTCCTCGACTACACCCAGCCGGTCGATCACCGCAGGCCCTCCAAGGGCACCTTCCAGCAGCGGATCACCGTGCTGCACAAGGACGTCGCGCGGCCGACCGTCTTCTTCACCGGCGGCTACAACGTCTCGACGACGCCCCGCCGCAGCGAGCCGACCCAGATCGTGGACGGCAACCAGGTCTCCATGGAGTACCGCTTCTTCACCCCGTCCCGCCCTGACCCGGCCGACTGGTCCAAGTTGGACATCTGGCAGGCCGCCAGCGACCAGCACCGTATCCACCAGGCGCTGAAGGGGATCTACTCCGAGAACTGGATCTCCACCGGCGGCTCCAAGGGCGGCATGACCGCCACGTACTACGAGCGCTTCTACCCGCGTGACATGGACGGCGTCGTCGCCTACGTCGCCCCCAACGACGTGGTGAACAAGGAGGACTCCGCCTACGACCGCTTCTTCGCGAAGGTCGGCACCAAGGAGTGCCGCGACCGGCTGAACGCGGTGCAGCGCGAGGCGCTGGTCCGCCGGGCCCCGCTGCAGGAGAGGTACGAGGCGTACGCCGCCGAGAACGGCTACACCTTCGACACCGTCGGCAGTGCGGACCGGGCGTACGAGGCCGTCGTCCTCGACTACGTGTGGGGCTTCTGGCAGTACGGCACGGTGCAGGACTGCGAGCAGATCCCGGCCGACGCCCGGAACGCCACCGACGACGAGATCTG
The DNA here is from genome assembly GCF_001418415.1 of Streptomyces hirsutus. Classification (GTDB taxonomy): domain Bacteria; phylum Actinomycetota; class Actinomycetes; order Streptomycetales; family Streptomycetaceae; genus Streptomyces; species Streptomyces hirsutus. The sequence goes on along the minus strand of NZ_LIQT01000687.1, from coordinate 3,112 downwards.
GACCTCGGTCGACACGATCTCCGGCTTCTCGTTCTACACGGACCAGGGCCTCAGCCCGTACACGCCGTACTACTACCAGGCCGGCACGCAGCTCGGTGCGCCGACGATCCGGTTCCCGCACATCGAGAAGAAGTACATCCGCTACGGCTACCAGCCGCCGCGCAACTTCGTGCCCCGCTCGATCCCGATGACGTTCGAACCGCGGGCCATGCGCGACGTCGACACCTGGGTGCGCGGCAACGCCCGGCAGATGCTGTTCGTCTACGGCGAGAACGACCCGTGGGGTGCCGAGCCCTTCCGGCTCGGCAAGGGCGCGCGCGACTCGTACGTGCTGACCGCCCCCGGCATGAACCACGGTGCCAACGTGGCCGGTCTGGTCGACGAGGAGAAGGCGCTCGCCACGGCCCGCATCCTCGACTGGGCCGGCGTCGCGCCGAGCGCGGTCAAGGAGAACCCGGCCGAGGCGAAGCCGCTGGCGAAGTTCGACCGCAAGCTGGACGTGCGGGACATCCGGCGGGAGCCGACGCTGCACCGGTAGGAACACCGGGCCGCGACAGCGGCCGGGATCACACCGGGACGGCGCAGCCCACCGGTGAGCTGCCGCCGAGCCGGACATAGAGGGTCGTGGACGCCGGGCACCGGGACCTGGCGTCCACGGCCTCGGTCACCCGGTACTCCGGCCGCTGCTCCCCCTCGCCGTCGCAGGCCGTCTCGCGGACCTGGCCGTCGTCCAGCCCGCGCACGCAGTCGCCGACGATGGTGCGCGGCCCGCCCCCGCCACCGGGATCGCCCGGGTGCGGGGGCTGCAGGTTGCGCATGCAGGCGTAGCCGCGCGGCACCGCCCCGTCGCCGTCCTCGTCGGACGCGGGGCGCTGCTCGCTGATGTGCAGGACGAAGTCCGTGGTGGCGGGGCAGCGCGGCCCGTCCCGCACGGTTCCGTCGTGGCGGGCGACCACCCGGGCCGCCGCCCGTTCACCGGTGCACGACACCTCGGTGAAGCTGGTCCGGCCGAACGAACTGCACTCGTCGATCCCGAGGAACACCGCCCCGTATCCCGAGGTCCGGATCGGCGACGGCGACACCGTCACCGTCCGCTGTCCGGCCGGCCGGCCGTTCTCGTCGACGCCGCCGGGCGCGTTCTGGCAGCCGGCCGACAGGGCCGTGGCCAGCACGGCGAGCGCGCACACCGCCCCCAGGGAACTTCTCACGTGCGTCACCCTCCCCGAACACCCCCGTCCAGCGTGACCCGGCACAGCGGGTCACACCAGACATACGGCACTCTTTGCGCATGGTGGCGGGGGTGCGTCGGTTGTGTGGCGTACGGACGCTACGCCCGACGGGCTACCGGGCCGTGGGAAATCCGGCCGTGGGAAATCCGGCTGCGGGAAACCCGATTGCGGGAGATCCGGCTGCGGGAAACCCGGAGGCCGGGGTCAGTACCTCAGTCCGTGCCCGACCGGGTACAGCACCGCCGCCGGGTCGTCCGCCCGCTGCACCGGCACCGGCAGCGTCCCGCGCGGCTCCACCCGGCCCGCGATCACCCGGGCCGCCGCCCGCAGTTCGACGTCGGTCCAGGAGTACGTCGCCAGGAAGGCCGGTACGGCGGGCAGGTGGGCCACGTCGTACGGGTTGCGGATCGCCACCGCGACCACCGGCCTGCCGGTCGCCAGGAGCCGCTCGACCAGGGTCCGCTGGCTGGAGGACGCCGTCACGTTGTACGTCCCGACGACCACGGCGTCCGCCTCCTGCGCGGCCGCCACGGCCCGGTCGATCGTCGCCGCCGACGGTGCCGTACCGGTGGACAGGGCGGTGGCGGTGAAGCCCAGCTCGTTCAGCGCGCCCGCCAGCACCCCGGTCGGCGGTCCCGTCGTGCCGGACGGGGAGGCCGGGTCGGCGCCCACGACCAGCAGCTTCGGCTGCCGGCGCCGGGACAGGGGCAGCACGCGGTCCTCGTTGACCAGCAGGGTGGTGGTCCGTTCGGCGATCCGGTCGGCCGCCGCCCGGTGCGCGCGCGTACCGACCCTGCGGTCCACGCCGTCCGGGGAGGCGTACGGGTCCTTGAACAGGCCCAGTTTCGCCTTCAGGCGCAGGACGCGCAGGATCGATTCGTCGAGCCGTGCCTCGGTCAGCTCGCCGTCCCGGACGGCCTTCAGGACGGCGTTCCACGCCACGTCCAGGGAGGGCGGGTTGAGCAGCTGGTCCACGCCCGCCTTCAGGGCCAGCACCGGCACCCGGTCGTCGCCGTACTTCGTCCGCACGCCCTCCATGCCGAGGGAGTCGGTGACCACGACCCCGTCGTAGCCCAGTTCCTCGCGGAGGATGCCGGTGAGGATCGGGCGCGAGAGGGTGGCCGGATCGTCGGAGTCGTCGAGTGCCGGGACCATCAGATGGGCCGTCATGATCGAGTCGATGCCCGCGGCGATCGCCGCCCGGAACGGCGGCGCGTCCAGCCGCTCCCACTGCTCACGACTGTGGGTGATCACCGGGAAGCCGGTGTGGCTGTCGACGGCGGTGTCGCCGTGCCCGGGGAAGTGCTTGGCGGTCGCCGCGACCCCCGACCGCTGGAACCCGGCGACCTCGGCGGCCACCAACCGCGCCACCGCCTTCGGCTCGGACCCGAAGGACCGTACGCCGATGACCGGGTTGGCCGGGTTGACGTTCACGTCGGCCACCGGGGCGTAGTCCTGACGGATGCCCAGGGCGCGCAGCTCGCGCCCCGCGATCCGGCCGAGGTCGCGCGCGTCGGAGCGGGAACCACCCGCGCCGACGGCCATCGCGCCGGGGAACAGGGTCGCCGGCTCGCCGACGCGGGCGACGATGCCGTGCTCCTGGTCGGTGGAGATGAGCACCGGCAGCCCGCGCGGCAGGCCGAGGGACGCCTTCTGGATGCCGTTGGAGAGGCTCGCGATCTGGTGCGGATCGCGGGTGTTGTGCGCCCAGGTGAAGTAGATGATGCCGCCGACCCGGTACTTCTCCAGCAGTTCGGCGGCCGTGCGCACGCCGATCTCCTTGAGGTTGGCGTCGATGTCCGCCTGGTCGGGTTCGGTGGCGGAGTGGCCGTAGACCCGCATCACGAACAGCTGGCCGACCTTCTCCTCCAGGGTCATCCGGG
>NZ_LIQT01000686.1 GCF_001418415.1 Streptomyces hirsutus | reverse complement strand
GGGCGGGGGAGCGGAGGGCAGGGATGAGCTCATGGCGTCATCCTGCCCACGGCGAAGCATCCTGCGCAAAGGGTGTTGCGGAGCGTGCAACGTGTGGAGTTTCCGGTGGTCGTCAGTGCACCTCGTCCACCAGCACGTCCAGCGCCCACGGCGTCCCCGCACGGCCCGGCGCCCGCGCCTCCACCACGTACCCGAGATCCCGCAGCGCCTCGACCAGAGCGGCGGGATCCTCCGGCGCGGCCCCGTCCGTCAGCAGACCGCGGACGATCCGCCCCTTGGTCGCCTTGTTGAAGTGGCTGACCACCTTCCGGGTCGGCGCGTGCAGCACCCGCACGGTCGCCGTACGGGCGGCCACCTCCCCCTTCGGCTTCCACGCCGCCGCGTACGCGGCCGACCGCAGGTCCAGCACCAGACCGCTGCCCGCCGCCTCCGGCATGACCGAGGCCATCGGCGTACGCCAGTACGCGCCCAGCGCCCCGAGCCCCGGCAGCCGTACGCCCATCGAGCAGCGGTAGGAGGGAATCCGGTCGGTGACCGCGACCGCACCCCACAGCCCGGAGAACACCAGCAGCGAGCGGGCGGCCCTGCGCCGGGCGGCCGGGCCGAGGGAGGCCAGGTCCAGGGCGTCGTACAGCACCCCGGTGTAGATCTCCCCCGCGGGCCGGGCCCCGGCGGTCCGCAGCTCCAGGTTCTTCGCGACCTCGCCCCGCAGCCCCTCGCTCAGCCCCAGCACCTCGCGCGCCTTGTCCTCGTCGGCGGCGCACAGGTCCACCAGCTCGGCGAGAACGGCCTCCCGGGCGCCGGCCAGCCCCGGCAGCGACAGGGACTCCGGCTTCAGCGGGGCGCCGCGGCCGGAAGCGGCCTTGCCTTCGGACGGCGGCAGCAGGACAAGCACGCGTTGCTCCTCACGGTAGAACTCAGCCGCCAGGGTACGGTGCCGGGCCCTGCGCCCGATCGGCCCGCCGCCCCGTGGTCAGCGCCCGGACCAGGGCGTCGGGCTCGTCGGCGTGGAACCGGACGACGCGCACCTCCCGGCGCCGCCCGAAGAAGGCGACGTGGGTGACCGGCTCCGTGAGTTCCAGCGTGACCGTGGTCTGCGAACCGACCTCGACGTTCAGCTCCCCGTCGGCCCGCTCGTGGCTCATCCGCAGCTCACGCCGTACGGAGGCGATCCGCTCCAGCGGTATCCGCAGGTCGACGTGGACGGCCCGGCGGATCCGCAGCGTGCCCGAGTCCGGGTCCAGCACATGGGGACGTACGACGCCCGCCGCGTGCAGCGCGACGACGAACACGACGGTGTACACGTCCAGGAACAGCACCACCGCGTGCACGGTCGGCCAGTCCAGCAGCAGCACGGACAACACCACTGTCTCGACCACGCACACGAACGCGAACCCGAACATGATCGCACCCTGGCCCCGCGCGTACCCGAAGGGCGTCGTCCCGCCCCCGACGCCATGCGTCCGCCGCGCCAGCCACAGCACCAGGCTCACCATCAGCCGCAGCTCGTGCCGGGCGAGAACCCAGCCGCCTCTGACGGCCCTCATGACCGCCCGCCCTCCATGACGATCCGCAGGGTCCGGCGGATCGCCTCCGCCTGGGCGGGGGCGAAATCGGCGTAGAAGGCCCGCAGGAAGCTGTCGTCCTGGTCGACGGCGACGTCGTCCGGCAGCAGAGCGGCCGGCAGACACGCGGCGAGGGCGTGGGCGGCCTCGTCCACCCGGGGATCGCCCGGCGCGGCGTCGACGAGCGCGTCGAGCAGCGCGTACGCGTCGAGCGCCCGCTCCATCCCGCCCGGCGCGCCCATCACACCGCTGAACAGACCCGTGAACCGCTCCCGTTCCTCCGGAGTCGCCGTCGTCTCGATCAGCGCGAGCATCTCCCGGTCCTTGGCGGCCATGGGCGAACCGGACACGTCCGGCATCTCCCGGAAGAGCGTGGCCAGTTCGGGGGAGACCGGCCCCTCGGCGGTCAGCCCGCCCTCCGTCTCCAGCAGGGTCCGCAGCCGCGCCCGGCGGTCCCGGACCGCCGCTTCCTGCCGTGCCAGGTCCTCGTCCAGCTCGGTCAGCACCTCGACGAGGTCCTTGCCGGCGTCGTCCGCGAGCACGTCCCGCACCTCGGCCAGCCCGAGCCCCAGCTCGGTCAGCCGCCTGATCCGCGCCAGCACGACGGCGTGCCGCAGCGTGTAGTCCCGGTACCCGTTGGTCCGCCGCTCCGGCTCCGGCAGCAGCCCCAGATGGTGGTAGTGCCGCACGGTCCGCGTGGTGACACCGACGGCCGTGGCGAGTTCTCCGATCCGCATGCCCCCAGTAGAGACGTTGACGTCGCGGCAGGGTCAAGCGAGCGCGGTCGGGTGAACGGGACCTGGCAGGCGCCGAAGCGATCCGCCCGTATGCCGGCCTGGCGAGCGACAGAAAGCGAGGCACATCACCGTGATCACCTATGACTCGGTCTCCGATGCCGTCCGGGACACGTCGAGTGAGCGCACGGGTGCCGGTCCACGACACCGGCATGCTCATCGCACTCTCCGACCGCAAGGCGAAAGCGGTGGCTCTCCACGAGGGACTGGGCACGGTCCCGCACCGGGCGCTGGTGCTCGGCCCGGTCCTCGCCCAGGTGTGGCGCCCTCTGCCGGCACTGGTGCACGCCCTGTCCGGGGTGCTGAAGGACTGCACCGTCCCTCAGGCCCGTACGTCCGAGCCGCCCCTGCGCGAGACGAAGGCGGGCCGTCCGGAGTGTCTGGCCCGGGCGACGGGCCCGGACCTCGCGGATTGGCGGCGTATCGGCACCGCTCTGGGGAGAACTGCCCTGGCGGCGAAGAAACGTCCGGACGCGGTGGACGCCCGGGTGGCACCGGCAGCGGCCCGGCACGGCAGCGCGGTCATCTTCACCAGCGACCCGGGGGACAGCGAGGCCTACCTGACGGCCCTCGCACCGACGGACGTGCACGTGGTCGCCGTGCGGTGACCGAGAGCTCCGCCCCTTCCAGGCGGCTGCGCACTGTGCGGCCCGGGATCGGTCGGGCGGCTCCGGTCCCGCCCTTCGGCTGCTTCACCCGTGGGCGGCGCCAACGGCTCGCGGGGTGCTTCCCGCTCACCTGTCATGGTGTGTCGGGTCGGGACTCGTAGTGCAGGGTGTGGAAACGACCGGCTTCCTCGCGCCCTGCGGGGTCGCCGCCCAGCGCCCGTACCGCCGCGACCGCGTACTGCCGTTCCTGCTGGTCGGTGAAGAGGCGCTGCGGATAGGTGCGGGAGGCATCGACGGTGGTGCTCAGGCCGTGTGCGGCCAAGGCCCGGACGATCGGTCGGTACGACACCGTTCGCAGCACGAACGTACTGATCCACACCGGTCTCCGGACGCCGTCCAGCAGCGCCGTGAACGTTCGGGCGGTGACGTAGCTGCCGCCGCCGGTCAGCGTGATGAGGCCGACCTCGGCGAGCGCGCGGTTCAGCCCGGGGCCGGGCGAGCCCTGTTCGAGGTCGTCGGTGAAGGCGGCGTCCAGGAGCCCGACCTCGAGCGCGTAGTGCACGGCGGGTGCCGAGACGTCCAGGCCGAAGGCCGGCACTGCGTCCGGTCGGCGCCGCTCGGCGTAGAACTCCTTGTCCCGTGCCGCCAGTTCCGCCGTCGACATCGTCCGGCAAGCAGGGGAGGTGTACCGCTCGTACATCTCCGCCAGTGTCACGTCGTGGTTGAGCAGCGCGGCATTGATCCCGTACGAGCAGCACACGTCCAGCACCGCCGGCCTGTGCGGCCGGCCGTCGTCGAGCGCGGCCCGTTCGGCGGCGACCCGCCGGAAGACCGGCTGGGCATGGTGCGGGATCTCGTACTCCAGCGGGGCCAGCCGCCCGAAGTACGCGCGCGGATCCGGCCGGTCGTAGATGTCGTCGAACCGCGACTTGCCGTCCCCCGCGCCCTCGGTGCCGCCAGAGCTTGACCCGGCCATGCCTTACTCCTCCTCACGGAACACGTCTGCACTCCCATCATGTCCCGCTTCCGACGGCCCAGGACGTCTGCCGCGCACGGGGCTCGCGAGGATGCCCGATCGCTCCGGACGCGGAAGCCGAACGTTCTCACGGCGGCCCGGGGGGCGCCGGCGGAAGCCGCGAGTGTCGGCGGAACCGGTCGATGTCGTGCGCGGTGATGATTCCGCTCAGCCGGCCGTCGTCCATCACGAGGATCGGCAGGAGGACCCCGGTGGTGCCGAGGCGCTCCAGAACGGAGTTCAGCAGCTCGTCCGGTGCGGCGAGCGTGCATCGGGACAGCGGGGTCGCGAGGTCGCGTACCCGCAGCGACGCCCGCCTCTCGGACGGCAGGCCGGCCAGTCGGCGCAGTTGTACGACGCCGCTGGGGTGACCCTCGAAGTCGAGCAGCGGCAGCACCGAGTGCCCCGCCTGCGCGATCACCTCGGAAAGGAAGCGGTCCACGGTCAGCCAGTCGGGGCCGGTGACCACCGGAGTGGTCATCGCCTGCCCGACCCGTACGCCCCGCAGGGCTGTGACCAGCTCGGCCCACCGGCGTTCGGCCGCCGCGGCGCCCGCCACGAACAGGCCGACGACGATCAGCCACAATCCCGCCGGCAGTCCCCGCGCGAACGCCAGCCAGCCCAGGACGGCAAGCGCCATGCCGACGACCTGGCCGCCGCGTCCTGCCGCCCGCTGAGCCCGCTCGCGATCCCCCGTACGCCACCACAGCAGGGCCTGCGTCAGCCGGCCTCCGTCCAGGGGCGCGGCGGGCAGCAGGTTGAAGACGCCCAGCAACAGGTTCGTGCCACCGAGCCAGCCCAGTACGGCGACCGGGATCCGCCAGCCCGGCGTCGCCGGGACCGCGGCCGCCGCGCCGATGCCGACGGCGCCGAGCAGCAGGCTGGCGAGCGGCCCGCTGACGGCGACCAGGAAGGCCGTCCGTGGTGTCGTCGGCTGGTCCATCCGAGTGACCCCGCCCAGCGCCCACAGTGTCATGTCCTGCACGGATATCCCCGCTCTGCGAGCCGTCAGCGCGTGCGCGGCCTCGTGCACCACCAGACTCGCCAGCAGCAGCACGGCTCCGGCCACTCCGGCGACCGCGTACACCACCGGCGCCAGGCCCGGCACGTACCCGGGCAGTGTCCGGGCCGCCAGGCCGTACGCGAGGAGCAACATGAGCAACGGCACGCTCCAGTGCGCCCGCAGCGCCAGGCCCCGGACACTCCCGAGCCGGATCGAACCCTTCATCGCCTTCACCGCCGACGACTTCCGCCCCCGACTGCACTGCCTTCTCCCTTTCCATGGTCTGCCGTCGGCCCCGTAACCGGAAACGGTCCGTGCGACCTGGCCTGCGAGCCGGGATCGGTGGCGCCGGCGTCCCAGGCAGGCAGAGAGCGTGCCGCGGGCCTACGGTGGTCGAAGAGTTCGGCGAGCCGACCGGTGGTGCGGAGGAGGCTGCGATGGAAGAGCACTTCGTCTGGGTGACGACGCGGCGCATTCGGCCGGACACCCTGGAGGACTTCGAGAGGGCGTGGCGGCCGGAACCCGCTCCGCAGGGGCTTCGCCGCGCTTACGCCTACTGGTCCGAGGACGGACAGGAGATCACCGGGGTGTCGTTCTGGGACTCCCAGGAGGCCTGCGACGCGTGGCGGTCCTCCGAGGCGGAGGCACAGCGGCGTGCGGCCATGACCCCGTACGTCGCCGAGGAACGGGAGGGCTTCTACCGCGGACGCGAACTAGGTGTCCCCCAGCGGTAGCACTGTGCCGAGCCGTCCTGACGGCATGACGCAGCGGGCCTCCGCGCCCCCGACGCGTAGTGCCGCGCGGATCGATGCCTCTGTTGTCTGCGGCAGGCGTCATGACGCGCAGTGGATCAGGCGAGCCGTCCGCGAGAGACGACGGCGGCCACGGCCGGTCTCGTCCTTCGTGCCGTTCCCCCGGCCTGGGGCGAGGATGGAAGGGAGGGAGTGAACATGGCACGGATCCTCGTGCAGGGCGACGACCTCGTGGTGCGCCTGCCGTGGTGGGAAAAGGCCGCCGCGCGCCGCGGAAATGTGCGCACGCCGCTGGCGGCCGTACGACGGGTGACGGTGGAGCCCGCCTGGTGGCGGGCTCTGCGCGGAGTGGTTCTGCACGGCGTCTGGATTCCCGGCGTGCTGTGCGTCGGCACGCGGGGCCACCCCGGTGGGCAGGACTTTGTGGCAGTACGGCCCGGCAGGCCCGTGGTGTGCGTCGAACTTCGGCCCACGGCCCCCTTCAGCCTCCTGGCCGTTTCGGCGCGGGACGACGCAGAGGTCATGGCGGAACGGCTGCGGCGTTGCACGCCGGACAACGACACCTCCACCCCTTGGCGGCAGCCCCTTCCGGCCGCCGAGGAGACGGAGAATTCCTGGAGGGCGCTGACCAGGGAGCCACGCCGACGACGGAGACGGCCGCGGCCGGCGTCGACAGCGAGGCGTGGCCACGCCCCGGAATCCCTTCAGGTGCGCGCCGCGGACCGCCGCCCGGTCCATGGGCGGCAAGGGGGTGCGGCGACAGTCTGTTCGTCGGGTTCGTCGAGGGTCGGGTAGTCGGTGTAGCCACGGTGGTCGCCGGCGTACAGGCCGATCTCCTGCGGGGGGGTGCCCCTATCTGT
>NZ_LIQT01000685.1 GCF_001418415.1 Streptomyces hirsutus | reverse complement strand
CGGGCCGCCGCCGGCCGCCCCTGCACCATCCCCCGGCTCGGCATCCCGCTGAAGAACGCTCCGGCCCATGCTTCGAGACTCATCGCGGCGGGGCCTGTCGAACGAGAAGAAAGGGGGCCGGGCAGCGAGCCCGGAAACACCCCGAAGCGGCAGCGCTGTCGCCGGACAACCGACTTCCCCCGTCCGTTCGTGCGTTAGGAGTACCTCTCATGGTCGGCGAGACCGTCGTCACCGTCGTAGGCAACCTGACCGACGACCCCGAAATCCGCAACACCCCGTCCGGCGACGCAGTCACCCACTTCACCGTCGCCTCCACGCCCCGCACCTTCGACCGGCAGAGCAACGAGTGGAAGGACGGCGAGNNGGAACACGTCGCCCATTCCCTGGCGCGCGGCACCCGCGTCATCGTCCAGGGGCGGCTGCACCAGCGGACGTACGAGACCAGGGAAGGAGAGAAGCGGACCGTCATCGAGCTGGAAGCCTTGGAGATCGGCCCCTCCCTGCGCTACGCCGACGCGACGGTCAGCAAGATCCCGCGCGTGGGCGTGCCCGGCGGCACCCTCTTCGACACCGCCCCGTCCGCCCCGAACGACACGCCGGGAGCCCTCACACCGGGAGTCCCCGACCGGGACGACAGCGCCCTCCACAACGACAACAGCCCCACGTTCCCCTTCTGAACCGGTTGAAGCACTGCTGGGTGATCCTCATGAATGCCCTCCCACCAAGCGGTCAGGCACGGCTCGAGAGCTGGACCCCGGCAGCCGCCGTCGGCCTGACCTGCACCGACTGCCACCCCGAACGCCGGGACACCGCCTCCGAGGTCTGGCCGGACAACGGGAACGAGAAAGCCTGCCGCGAGGTCTACGACGACAGCGCGGACGAGCCGTTCACCGGCCTGGACTCCTCGAGCGCACCGGCAACGGCGTGACAGCGCTGCGGTAACCGGCCGGACTCCCGGGCCGGGAGACGGCCGAACGATTCACCTCTGGCCCGCGCCGGCGTCATGCGGCCGAGGCGAGACCGGACCTCTCGCTGTCTGCGCACACGGTTTCGAGTGCGGCAAGGGGCCACGACCTCGCGCCCGACCGGTCAGGAGGCC
>NZ_LIQT01000684.1 GCF_001418415.1 Streptomyces hirsutus | reverse complement strand
GGACCCGACGCGCCCCCCGACCCCGACCGGAGCGGACAAGTGGCCACTGGTACGGAACCTCCCGCCACAGACCCCCAACCCCGACGTACCGGTGTGAGAACCGGTACCCGCGCCGCGATCGCCGCTCCACACCTGCGGACCGACCGCTGGTGGCTGGCCCCGGCCGCCACCGCGGCCGGTCTGCTCGCCTTCGTCGTCTACTCGACCTGGCGGGCCCTCTCGAACGCGGACTACTACGCGGCGCCGTACGTCTCGCCGTTCTACTCCCCGTGCCTCGCCGAGAACTGCGAGCCGATGCGCGGCGGGCCCAACTGGGAGCTGTTCGGAAGCTGGTGGGGCCTCTCGCCGGCGATCCTCATCCTGATCTTCCCGCTCGGCTTCCGCCTGACCTGCTACTACTACCGCAAGGCCTACTACCGGGGCTTCTGGGCGTCCCCGCCGGCCTGCGCGGTCGCCGAGCCGCACAAGAAGTACACCGGGGAGACCCGCTTCCCGCTGATCCTGCAGAACGTCCACCGGTACTTCTTCTACGCGGCGCTCCTGGTCGCCCTGGTGCTGACCTACGACACCGTCCTCGCCTTCCGCGACGAGCACTACGCGTGGGGACACATGGGGCTCGGCACCCTCGTCTTCCTGGTCAACATCGCGCTGATCTGGGCGTACACCCTCTCCTGCCACTCCTGCCGGCACATCGTCGGCGGCAAGCTCAAGCACTTCTCCCGGCATCCCGTGCGCTACCGGATGTGGCAGTGGGTGGGGCGGCTGAACGCCCGGCACATGCAGCTCGCCTGGGCGTCGCTGGTGAGCGTGGCGGTCGCCGACCTCTACGTCTATCTCGTCGCGTCCGGCGCCTTCGACGATCCGCGTTTCTTCTGACCCTCCGAGTGTTCTGCGCTTTCCATGAGTGCTGCGAGTGCTGTGAGTGCTGTGAGTTCTCGCAGGTTATGACGGTTTCCGACGAGTGGGGCCTTTGAGATGACCGTGGTCGACCGGCAGGAATGGGACGTCGTCGTGGTCGGTGCGGGCGGCGCCGGGCTGCGCGCCGCCATCGAGGCACGCGAGCGGGGCGCCCGTACGGCGGTGATCTGCAAGTCGCTGTTCGGCAAGGCCCACACCGTGATGGCCGAGGGCGGGATCGCCGCCGCCATGGCCAACGTCAACACCGGCGACAACTGGAAGGTCCACTTCCGCGACACCCTGCGCGGCGGGAAGTTCCTCAACCAGTGGCGGATGGCCGAACTGCACGCCCAGGAGGCACCGCAGCGGGTGTGGGAGCTGGAGACCTGGGGCGCGCTGTTCGACCGGACGAAGGACGGCCGGATCTCCCAGCGCAACTTCGGCGGCCACGAGTACCCGCGCCTCGCGCACGTCGGCGACCGCACCGGCCTGGAGCTGATCCGCACCCTCCAGCAGAAGATCGTCGCCCTCCAGCAGGAGGACTTCCGCGAGACCGGGGACTACGAGTCCCGGCTGAAGGTCTTCCAGGAGTGCACGGTCACCCGTGTGCTCAAGGACGGCCGCCACGTCTCCGGCGTCTTCGGCTACGAGCGGGAGTCCGGGCGCTTCTTCGTCCTTCAGGCGCCCGCCGTGGTCCTCTCGACGGGCGGCATCGGCAAGTCGTTCAAGGTGACGTCGAACTCGTGGGAGTACACGGGCGACGGCCACGCGCTGGCGCTGCTGGCCGGGGCGCCGCTGCTCAACATGGAGTTCGTGCAGTTCCATCCGACGGGCATGGTCTGGCCGCCGTCGGTGAAGGGCATCCTGGTCACCGAGTCGGTGCGCGGCGACGGCGGGGTGCTGCGCAACTCCGACGGCAAGCGGTTCATGTTCGACTACGTGCCGGACGTCTTCAAGGAGAAGTACGCCGAGTCCGAGGAGGAGGGCGACCGCTGGTACGACGACCCGGACCACAACCGCCGTCCCCCCGAACTGCTCCCCCGCGACGAGGTCGCCCGCGCGATCAACGCCGAGGTGAAGGCGGGCCGCGGCTCCCCGCACGGCGGGGTCTTCCTGGACGTGTCCACCCGGATGCCGGCCGAGGTCATCAAGCGCCGGCTGCCGTCGATGTACCACCAGTTCAAGGAGCTGGCGGACGTCGACATCACGGCGGAGGCGATGGAGGTCGGGCCCACCTGCCACTACGTGATGGGCGGCGTCGCCGTCGACTCGGACACGGCGGCGACGCGCGGGGTACCGGGGCTGTTCGCGGCCGGTGAGGTGGCCGGCGGCATGCACGGCTCCAACCGGCTGGGCGGCAATTCCCTCTCCGACCTGCTGGTGTTCGGGCGCCGGGCGGGCCGGCACGCGGCCGAGCACGCGGCGGGGCAGGTGCGGGAGCGGCCCCGGGTGGACGACGTCCAGGTGGACGCCGCCGCCGCGGAGGCGCTGCGCCCGTTCTCGGCGGAGAGCGGGGCCGGCGAGGAGGGGGACGGGAGCCCTCCGGAGAACCCGTACACCCTGCACCAGGAACTCCAGCAGACGATGAACGACCTGGTCGGCATCATCCGCCGGGAGCACGAGATGGAGCAGGCCCTGCGGAAACTGGCCGAGCTGCGGGTACGCGCCCGGCGGGCCGGTGTCGAGGGGCACCGCCAGTTCAACCCGGGGTGGCACCTCGCCCTGGACCTGCGGAACATGCTGCTGGTCAGCGAGTGCGTGGCGCGGGCCGCACTGGAGCGTACCGAGTCGCGCGGCGGCCACACCCGCGAGGACCACTCCGCGATGGAACGCGCCTGGCGCAACGTCAACCTGCTGTGTGCGATGGCCGATCCGACGGGCGGCGTCGCGGCCACCGCCCCGGAACGCGGCCAGATCGTCCTGACCCGTGAGACCACCGAACCCATCCGTCCCGACCTGCTCGCCCTCTTCGAGAAGGAGGAGCTGGTGAAGTACCTCACCGAAGAGGAGCTGTACGAGTGAGCAGCTATGAGGCCCGCTTCAAGGTGTGGCGGGGGGACGTGCAGGGCGGCGGTCTGGAGGACTTCCGGGTCGAGGTGCACGACGGCGAGGTGGTCCTCGACATCGTCCACCGGCTCCAGGCCACCCAGGCCCCCGACCTCGCCGTCCGCTGGAACTGCAAGGCGGGCAAGTGCGGTTCGTGCTCGGCCGAGATCAACGGCCGCCCGCGGCTGCTGTGCATGACCCGGATGTCGGTGTTCGACCGGGAGGAGACGATCACCGTGACCCCGCTGCGGGCCTTCCCGGTGGTCCGCGACCTGGTGACGGACGTCGGCTTCAACTACACGAAGGCCCGCGAGGTGCCGGCTTTCGTGCCGCCGGAGGGCGTCGGGCCCGGCGAGTACCGGATGACGCAGGAGGACGTGGAGCGGTCGCAGGAGTTCCGCAAGTGCATCGAGTGCTTCCTGTGCCAGGACACCTGCCACGTGGTCCGCGACCACGAGGAGAACAAGCAGGCCTTCGCCGGCCCGCGGTTCCTGATGCGGGTGGCGGAGCTGGACATGCATCCGCTGGACGCGGCCGACGAGTCCGGCCTGGACCGCAAGCGTACGGCGCAGGACGAGCACGGGCTCGGCTACTGCAACATCACCAAGTGCTGCACGGAGGTGTGCCCCGAGGGCATCAGGATCACGGACAACGCGCTGATCCCGCTGAAGGAACGGGCGGTGGACCGCAAGTACGACCCGCTCGTCTGGCTCGGGACCAAGATCCGGCGCCGGTCGGCACCGTCCTGACGCCCCGGGCCCCCGACGTCCCCGGCGCCCCCGGGCGTCGGGACGTCGGGGGCCCGGGGCGTCAG
>NZ_LIQT01000683.1 GCF_001418415.1 Streptomyces hirsutus | reverse complement strand
CGCCCACCCCCTTTGTAGTGCCAAAATGGGCGGCACTATGGCTAAGGAAAAAGGGCGCAAGCTGATCGCGCAGAACAAGAAGGCGCGGCACGACTACCTCATCATCGACACCTACGAGGCCGGCCTGGTCCTCACCGGGACCGAGGTGAAGTCGCTGCGTCAGGGCAGGGCGTCGCTGGCGGACGGCTTCGTCCAGCTGGACGGCAACGAGGCGTGGCTGCACAACGTGCACGTCCCCGAGTACAGCCAGGGCACCTGGACCAACCACAGCGCGCGGCGCAAGCGCAAGCTGCTGCTGCACCGCGAGGAGATCGACAAGCTGGAGTCCAAGTCCCAGGAGACGGGGCACACCATCGTGCCGCTCGCCCTGTACTTCAAGGACGGCCGGGCGAAGGTGGAGATCGCGCTGGCGAAGGGCAAGAAGGAGTACGACAAGCGCCAGACGCTCCGCGAGAAGCAGGACCGGCGCGAGACCGAGCGGGCGATCTCGGCGGTCCGCCGCAAGCAGCAGGCGTAGGGCCTGCCCGAGCGGCTCCCGGACCGTCCCGGAGCCCTCGGAGCCGTCGCGCGGGAATACGCTGGCACCGACCCGCGTTGGTCACGTACGATGGCGACAGCACCTCACAGCGGGTGCGCACCTTGAGAAAAAAACATGGGGATGATCGGTTTCGACAGCGGCTGTCGAAGCAGGGGAAGCGTGTCGAGGAAGCGGCCATGATCTCGTAAACCACAGGCCGAAAAAATAATCGCCAATTCCAAGCGATCCATCTCCCAGGGCGAGCTCGCCCTCGCTGCCTGATCTTCAGGTAGCGAGCAGCGGCTCTCCTACTAGAGGGAGTGTCAGCCCGGGGGTGTTCCCGACCCGGATCCTGGCATCATTTAGGGAACTAAACCTTGATCCCGGTCACGGGGTGAAGAGGGAAACCTAACAGTGACTGAGCCCGTCGGAGACTTGTCTGCGTGATCTCCGGGGCTGAGAAAAGCACAGCGGACTGCACACGGAGAAGCCCTGATTCTGCACCGTTGGACGCGGGTTCGATTCCCGCCATCTCCACTTACCCCATGTGGGCACAGGCCCCGTCGCATCAGCGGCGGGGCCTGTGTCATGCGGCCATACAGGCGAAGGCGGCGACCCGGAGGTCCGGCCCCCGGTCAGTGAGGCGTCCGAGGGCGTGCCGCACGGTCCGGTTGCGCCGGGCCCCGGCCGACCCCCACCGGCCTGCAGGGCACGGCCGACCACCCGGTGAAGTCCGCCGACATGACCGGCCTCGTGGAGCAGCGGACCGAGGTGCACGGCGCCGACCGGACGGCCGACGTGAGCGACATCGTCGCCGGGTATCCGCACCAGGTGTCCCGGGGCCGGGCGGTCAGTCCGGGCGCGGGCCCGTGCTGGCGCGTTCGGTCAGGCGGGGTGGGAGCAGGGTGGCCTGCGGCACGGGGGCACCCGACAGCTTCCGTACCAGCAGGTGCACCGCGCGGGTGCCCAGTTCCGTGGACGGCACGGTGACCGAGGTGAGCGGGATACGGGCCGAGGCGGCGACCGGCGTCGGGCAGACGGCGGTGAGGGAGAGGTCCTCGGGGATGCGTACCCCGAGTTCCTCGAAGGCGTCGATCAGCGGGTCGAGCAGCGGCTCGTTGTGCACCACCACCCCGGTCAGCGCGGGCTGCTCGCGCAGCAGCCGCTCGGCGATCGCGCGGGCCGCGCCCCGGCCCGTCCCGCACGGGTGCACCGCGGACCGGAGCCGGTGCCGGTCCGCGGCGGCGGTGAAGCCCTGCACGAGCCGGCGGGCGAACGCCGTGCGCCGGACGTACACCTCCGGCGGCGAGCCGACCAGCGCCACCGTCCGGTGCCCGAGCCGCGCCAGATGGTCCACGCACAGCTCGCCCGCCGCACCGAAGTCCAGGTCCACACAGGTCAGTCCGTCCGGCTCGGCCGGGACGCCGATCAGTACGGACGGCAGGGGCAACGAGCGCAGTAACGGCAGCCGGGGATCCTGGAGCTGGACGTCCATCACCACCAGCGCGTCCGCCAGTCCCGTCTCCGCGACCCGTCCGATGCCCTCCTCGCCCTCGCCCTGGGTGAGCAGCAGCACGTCGTGGCCGTGGGCGCGGGCGGCGGTGACCACCGACACCGCGAACTGCGTCACCACCGGCACATGGACGCCGGAGCGCATCGGCACCGCCAGCGCCAGCACCCGCGATCCGGCCCCGACCGCACCCCCGGCCCGGACGTGCGTGCGGTAGCCCAGCTCGCGGACGGCGGCCTGGACGCGGCGCCGGGTCTCGTCGGAGATCGGCCGCTTGCCGCTGAGCGCGTACGACACCGTGCTGGGGGAGACCCCGGCGTGCCGGGCCACATCCGTGATCTTCACCATCGAGGGTCCTTATCGGGGGGTCCTGCACCGGCAACCGGGAGTGTCGAAGCGCTTCGACGGGTGAAGGTATGTGCGGGCCGTGGGGCCGTCAATGGGACGTGCGGGAATCGGTGGGGCGGTTCGACGGCCCGAACTGCGGACCGGGTTGAAACGGGGTCGAAGGGATCCAAGGGGCTGAAGGGGTCAAAGGGGTGAAGG
>NZ_LIQT01000682.1 GCF_001418415.1 Streptomyces hirsutus | reverse complement strand
CACCGACGGCGCCTTCGCCCTCGTGCCGCTCCTGGAGCACCAGATCGTCGACCACGTCTACAGCTACGGCATCGCCGCCGCCGAGACCGTTCCCGTGGCCCTCGCGCTGGCCACCGCCTCGCAGGGCCGGATCGCGGAGGCGGTGCCCGCGGCGGCCTGTCTGTCCCGGGTCGCGGACTCGGCCCCCGCCCTCGTCGGCGCGCTGACCGGCGCGCTCGGCGGGGGTGCGGCGATCCCGGCGTCCTGGCGGGAGAGCTGCCGCATCCTCTCCGGCTGCACGCTCCCCCGGCTCACCGGCACCGACCTGGTGGAACTCGCCGGGCTCCTGGAAGCCGCGCATCCGCCTCCCCCCGGAGGATGATTCGGGCATGACGCTCAAAGAGCACGAAAAGCGGGTCCGGGGTGCCTCCCTCGACGAGCGGATCACCGGCGCACTGGTGGGAGCCGCCGTCGGCGACGCGCTCGGCGGCCCTGTCGAGGGGTACTCCCCCGAGCAGATCGTCGAGCGCCACGGCGGTCGTGTCCACGGCGTCGTCGGCCCCTGGAACGGCGACGACTGGCGCACCGCCCGGCCGATCGCCCCGTACCACAAAGGCGACGGCCATGTCACCGACGACACCCTCATGACGCACGCCCTGGTCCGGGTGTACGCGCGGGTCCGGGACCATCTGGACGCCCACGCCGTGGCCGACCACCTGGTCCCCGACCTGATGACGCACCCGCGCTGGATCCCGGAGCTGGAGGCGGAGGCGCTCTTGCTGCAGCGGGTCTTCCTCGCGGAGAAGTGGCTGGTGTCCCGGATCCACTACGGCCATGTCGACCCGCGCGAGGCGGGCGTCGGCAACATCGTCAACTGCGGTGCCGCGATGTACATGGCACCGGTCGGCCTGGTCAACGCGGCCCACCCGGCGGGCGCGTACGCCGAGGCGCTGGACGTCGCGGGGGCCCACCAGTCGTCGTACGGCCGGGAGGCGGCCGGTGTCCTCGCCGCGGCCGTGGCGGCCGCGTGCGCACCGGGGGCGACACCGGACTCGGTCGTCGCCGCCTGCCTGTCCCTGGCGAAGGACGGCACGCGGACGGCGATCGAGAAGGTCTGCGAAGTGGCGTCCCGTCATACGGACTTCGAGTCCGCGCTGCGCCCGCTGCGGGAGGCGGTGGCCCCGTACGACACCGTGGGCCCCGACTACCGTGCCCCTTCGCTGGATGCCCGCCGTCCGTCGCGGCTGCACGCGATCGAGGAACTCCCGGTCGCGCTGGGCATGGTGGTGGTGTCCGGCGGGGACTTCCGGCACGCGGTGCTGGGCGCGGTGAACTACGGCCGGGACTGCGACTCCATCGCCACGATGGCCGGCGCCGTGACGGGCGCCCTCGGTTCGCCGGTCCCCGAGGGCTGGGCGAAGACCGTGGCGGAGGCCAGCCGTCTCGACCTCCTGGAACCCGCGGCCGCGCTGACGGAGGTGGCCCGCGAAATCTTCGCGCGCGACGTGTCCCGGCGCCGCTCGCACGAAAGGGCGTTCGCCGAGCTGGGAGGCCCGGAATGCTCCGACTGACCTGGGTCCAGCCGGAGGACCTGATCGGGCACGAGCTGCGCCAGGCCGCCCAGGACGGCCGGTCGGCTGCCGCCGTCGCCGCCGTCGCGGCCCGGTGGCGCGCGGCGGGCGGCTCCGAGGCCCCACCCCGCGCGGGCGCCTCCCCGCAACCGGCGTCCCGCTACCTCCGGCTGCTGGCCGGGGACCTCCTGGACGAACTCGCCGACCTGCCCAGTGGCCTGGCGGACGATGAACCGACGGACCTCGGCGCCATCAAGTCCCTCTGCCCGGACTGGCCCTCACCCGCCGGCGCCGCTCCCCCGGCCCCCGACCGCGCCGAAGCCGGCCTTCTCGAGGACGACTGCCTCGAATCCGGCCGTCTCGAAGCCGCCTGGCTCGGCCGTGCCGTGGGCTGCCTGCTCGGCAAGCCGGTGGAGAAGCTCCCCCTCGACGGCATCCGCCGACTCGCCCGGGCCACCGGAAACTGGCCTCTGAACGACTACTTCACCGCCCTCGGCGTCCCCGGGGAGCTGGCCGCGCGATACCCCTGGAACCGCCGCTCGGCGACCACCTCGCTCGCCGAGAACATCGACGGGATGCCCGAGGACGACGACCTCGACTACCCCCTCCTCAACCTGCTCCTGCTCCAGCGGTACGGCAAGGACTTCACCACCGCGGACGTGGCCCGGCTCTGGCTGGACGAACTCCCGGCGGGCCGTGCCTTCACCGCCGAACGCGTCGCCTACCGCAACCTCCTCGACGGCGTGGAGCCGCCGCGCACCGCCCGCCACCGCAACCCGTTCCGCGAGTGGATCGGCGCCCTGATCCGCGCCGACGTGCACGGCTGGACCAACCCCGGCGATCCGGCGGGCGCCGCCGAACAGGCCCATCGCGACGCCACCCTCACGCACACCGCGGGCGGTGTGCACGCCGCGATGTTCGGCGCGGCCGTCATCGCCACCGCCGCAGGCGCAGGTACAGGTACAGGTACAGNNGCCCGCGCCGTGCGCGAGGCCGTACGACTGGCCCACGAACACCACGACTTCGCCACCGTCGTCGACCGGCTCCACGCCCTGCACGCCGGTACCCACTGGGTGCACGCCGTCCCCAACACCGCCCTGATCGCCGCCGCCCTCACCCACGCGGACGGCGACTTCTCCGGCACCGTCTGCCGTGCCGTGTCC
>NZ_LIQT01000681.1 GCF_001418415.1 Streptomyces hirsutus | reverse complement strand
AGGCCGGGCCCGGTCGGATACACGTATCCGACCGGGCCCGGCCTCTCACCTCGGCCTCCGCCTCAGCGGCGGGGACGGGAACGGCGACTCAGAGCAGTCCGTCCCACATCTGCTCCAGCAGCACCGACCACCAGCTCTCCGGCGAACCGAGCGCCGCGGGATCCAGCGCTGCCAACTGCATCTGGAAGTCGACGGTCCAGCGGCCCGCCTGCTCCTGGTTCAGCCCGAACCGCAGCCGCCACATCCGCCCCAGCAACGCCAGGCAGCGGGCGAACTCCGGCAGCCCCGTGTTCACGAACTGCGGCGGTACGGGCGCACCGCCCGGCCCCGCCTCCACCGGCACCGCGACGATGTTCGCCGTGCCGTACTGCACACAGACCGCCTTGCCGAAGTCGCTGCCCATGACGAGGTACGAGCCCGCGTCCGAGGCCGGCTGCACACCCCGCTCCGCGGCCAGCTCCGCCAGCGTCGGCACCGGACGGCCCGGCTGGGCCTGCGCCCAGAAGAACGGACCCATGTCCAGCGGCAGTCCGGCGGCCACCAGCGTGTGCGCCACGATCGGCGGCACACCCTGCCGGGACACCGCCTGCTGCTCGAACCGGAACACCCCCGTCCCGAACGCCCCCGCCAGCTCCTGCCCGATGACCTCCGGCGGAACCGGCGGCGCCGGCTGCATCGGCGTCAGCGGCGCGCGCACCGGTGCCGGCCGGGCAGGTCCGTCCGCCACCTGATGCAACTCACCCTGATGAACGAGCAGTTGCTGCATGCCCTGCTGGCGGCTCGCCTGATCGGTGCCGTACGGCGCGATGTTCGTGATCCGCGCCTGCGGCCACTGCTCCCGGATCATCCGCGCACAGTACGCACCCGGAAGCTCGCACGACTCCAACTCCGTGTGCAGCTCCAGCACCTGATCCGGCGGCACGTTCATCGCACGCAGCTCGTGGAAGATCTGCCACTCCGGATGCGGCGTGCCCGGCGCCGAACGCCGGATCAGCTGCTGCTCGGAACCGTCCTGCGCGCGGTAGCGCAGCACGGCCTGATAACCGGGGCCGACCGTCGGCTGCCCGACCGGCTGCGGCGGGTAGCCGTACACCGGCGGCCGACCGGGCCCGGGCACGCCCGGCGGCACCGCACCCGGCATCCCGCCGGGCATCCCG
>NZ_LIQT01000680.1 GCF_001418415.1 Streptomyces hirsutus | reverse complement strand
CGGAAGGGGAGGGGACCGCCGACGGGAGACGGGGCGCCGGGGTTCGCCGTCGGGTTTCGTCATGCCTCGGCGGGGGCGCTCTCCGCCTCGAACATCCAGCGCTGCTTCTCCAGATCGGCGGTGACGGAGATCAGCAGGTCCTGGGTGACCGGGTCCGCCTTCTCGGTGGCGTCGACGCGCTCGCGCAGCCGTACGATCGCGGCCCCCAGCGCCTCCGCCATCAGCCGCACGACGTCCGCGTCGCGCAGCAGGCCCTCCTCGGGGACGGGCAGGGCGAAGACCTTGGCGATGGTCTCCGGGCGGCCGTCCGGCGGCACGCCGAGCGTCGCGGCCCGCTCCGCGACCGTGTCGGCCTGGGTGCGCGCGGTCGAGACCACTTCGTCCAGCTGGAGGTGGACCGAGCGGAACCTCGGACCCACGACGTTCCAGTGGGCCTGCTTGCCGATCAGTGAGAGACCGAGGAGATCCACCAGGGTCTCCTGGAGTGCCTTGCCGGCGACTCGGCTGGCCTCGTCGGGCAGGGTGCTCCGCACAACGGTCATGGGGTGTCGCTCCTTCTCGAATGCTCGGATGCTCCGCGAACGCGCGGGTGCCCCCGTCCCCCCTGCGCAAACCCGGGCCCGCCCCGGGGGCGGGCCCGGCCGCACGGCTCGGCACGGCGTGCGAGGGCGGCGGCGGGAAACGCCGTGCGAGGTGCGAGGAGCCGACAGACGGGACGCCGCTTACGGCGATCGTTAGGTGGGCATACCATCAGTCTCCGCAATGGACATGATGACGCTCTGGCACCTCACCGGCTGGGAATTCGCCGCCCTCGCCTTCGCCGCCCTGCTCGTGGGCTTCTCCAAGACCGCCGTCAGTGGGGCCAACACGGTCAGCCTCGCCATCTTCGCGGCGGTGCTGCCCGCCCGCGCCTCCACCGGCGTACTGCTGCCCATCCTGATCGCCGGGGACGTGCTCGCCGTCCTCACCTACCGGCGGCACGCCCACTGGCCCACCCTGTGGCGGCTGTTCCCGGCGGTCGCGGCCGGTGTCGTCGTCGGCACCTTCTTCCTGATGTGGGCGGACGACGAGGCCGTGGGGACGTCGATCGGGGCGATCCTGCTGCTGATGGCCGCGGTGACGGTGTGGCGGCGGCGGGCGGCGGACCGGGCCGCGCAAGCCGCCGTCGACGCGGAGGGAGACCCCGGCGAACGCAGCGGACGCAGCGGACGGAGCGGACCCGAGGAGATCACCTCCCGGGCCGGCCGGATCAAGGCCCGCTCGTACGGCGTCCTCGGCGGCTTCACCACCATGGTCGCCAACGCGGGCGGGCCGGTGATGTCCCTGTACCTGCTCTCCGCCGGCTTCCGGAAGCTGGGCTTTCTGGGGACATCGGCGTTCTTCTTCCTGATCGTCAACACGTCCAAGGTGCCGTTCAGCGTGGGTCTCGGACTGATCGACGCGGAATCGCTGCTGCTCGACGCGGCACTCGTGCTGTTCGTCGTGCCCGGCGCGCTGCTCGGGAAGTGGGCCGTGAACCGGATCAACCAGCGGCTGTTCGAGCGGCTGGTGATCGCGGCGACGGTGGTGGGCGGCGTGCAACTGCTGGTGCGCTGAGCCGGGAGCCGTTGCTGTGCGCGCCGGGGCTGGGGCCTGTCCGGCGGGTCATGCCGGAGAGGCGAGGACCTGCACGCTCATCTGCGGCGTTGTCATCGGTTGCCGACTCCCCCGAGCGCTCGGCTCCTCCCCCACTCTCGGCTTCGCTCGAGCGGAGGCAGCCCCATGAGCAGGGGGACCCCCATCGCGTCGACGCCCTCCTCCGCCTTGCGGCTGCACGCACCAGTCCTCGCTCACCCCAGCCGGCCGGATACCGTCCCTTGCCTCCGACTCGACCCGCCGGACAGGCCCTAGCGCCCGAGGAAGGGCCCCTGCCCTCCCGGGAGGTCGGGGATCTCCGGATGGTGCCGGAACCGGCTCGGAGCCGCCGTACGGCCGACCGTCGCCGCCAGTTTGCGCAGCCGCCGCCAGTTCAGGCGCGGGGGCGCCTGGGCCACGCCGGGCCGCTTGCGCGGGACGCGGACGCGCAGTGCGCCGGGCGCGATACGGCAGAGGACGGGCGCGGGCAACAGCAGGGCCTCCCCGTCGACCCCGGCCTCGATCTCCGCGCGGTCGCCCTCGATGAGGACCTCGGGTGCGGTCAGATTGGTGAGCCGGCCCCGCGAGGGGTCCAGCAGCAGCGCGGCGGCGTCGACCGCGCTCTCGACCTTGACGCCGAGGACCCCGAGCACACCCGTGTCCAGCCGCTCCCGTCGGCCGAGGCCGAAGGGATCGTCGGTGCGGTAGGGGTTGTTGCTGACCAGTACGGCCTGCGGATTGTCGAGCGACGTGTCCCCGACATGGGCGACCAGCCGGGCTCCCTGCTGCCCGGTGAGCAGGTCGGGCAGCATCTCCAGGCTGGTGCCGATCTTGTCGTTCCGGTACGCCGGACTCTGCACGATCGACGCGTACGCACCGAAGGACGCGTTGTTCACGAAGGGCTGGTCACCGGCGAAACCCAGGTCGACGCGCAATTCCACCCCGTCGCTGAGGGCGTTCAGACAGGCCGCCGGATCGCCGCGGTCCAGGCCCAGGTCCAGGGCGAAGTGGTTGCGGGTTCCGGCGCTGATGACCAGGAACGGGATGTCGTGTTCGGCGGCCACGGCCGCGACCAGCGCCTGCGTGCCGTCACCGCCTGCGGCGCCCAGCAGATCCGCGCCGCCCGCGACGGCCTCCCGGGCCATCGCCGTCACGTCGTTCTCCTTCTCCGGATCGAGCAGGACGACCCGGGCACCCAGCCGTTCCGCCTTCTCCCGCAGGCGGTAGCGGCCCACTTTGCCGCCGCCCGACCGCGGATTCATGATGAGCACCGCCCGCCGGGGCAGCGGCATCCGCCGTTCCCGCTGCCGTTCGCGCTGTTCGCTCCCCGTCCCGCGCAGCGCGAACCGCCCGCTCCACACGGCCAGCGCCCACAGTGCCAGCGACACCGGGAGAGCCCAGAAAAGGAGGGCCGCGTACAGGGCGATGACGGCCGCGGGCACACACACGGCCACCAGCGCGGCCACCCAGCGCAACGGCCCCCGCAGCGTGAGCGTCCACCACAGAGCGGCGGCGCTGAGGGCGAGCCCCACCGCGCCGCAGAGCAACAGCACCAGGCCCTGCAGGCCCCCGTAGAGGAGTGGGAACACCACCGCGAGTGCGGCGGCGAGCAGGGCGCCCCGCGCGGCCCACCGCTGGGCCCGGTAGGCCCGCCTGCTCAAGTCCACGGCCATGACTCCTCCAGTCGCCGGCGTCATCGTAGGCCGTACAGGGCCGTGGAGACGTCGGCTTCCGGGGCCCGGTCCCGGCGTATGTCCGACATCCGCGGGCCCGCCCCGTTCCCGTACCCGCCGTGATCCCTCCCGGCCCTCACCACGACCGCGGCGACGTCCTGGTGACCAAGGACAGGGGGATCGGCGACCTCCGCCCACGTCACGGGGGCCCGCGCACTCGGCCTGCCGACCGCGGCCGAAGCGGCTCGGGTCCCTCCGATGCCGGGGCTCATCTGTTCCCCCTGGGCTCACCTGTTCCCGGGGTTTCGGCGCAGCAGGTAGGTGTCCATGATCCAGCCCTTGCGTTCGCGGGCCTCGGCGCGCAGCGCTTCGATCCGGGGCGCGGCTTCGGCGAGCGGCCCGGACACGAGGATCTCGTCCGGGGTGCCTATGTAGGCACCCCAGTAGATGTCGATGTCCTGGTCGGCGTACTGCCGGAAGGTCTGGTGGGCGTCCAGCATCACGACCACGTCGTCCACTCCTTGCGGGAAGCCCTCCGCGAGCCGCCTGCCGGTGGTGATCCGGACGGGGCGGCCGACCCTGTTGAGCCCCGTGCGGTGCCGGGCGGCGAGAGCGGAGACACTGCTGATCCCCGGAACGACGTCGTACTCGAAGGCGACCTCGCCCCGCGCCAGAACCTCCTCGAGAATCGCGAGCGTACTGTCGTACAGCGACGGGTCGCCCCACACCAGGAACGCGCCGACCTGGTCCTCGCCCAGTTCCCCGGCGATCAGCCGGCCGTAGACGTCCGCGCGGGCGCTGCGCCAGTCGCCGACGGCGGCGGAGTAGGCGGCGCCCTCGGCCCGCCGGTCCCGCTCCGGATCGCGCGCCTCGACGACGCGGTACGCCCCCTCCGGCAGGTGCGCGTCGAGCATGTCCCGGCGGAGGCCGGTCAGGTCCGCCTTCACCTCACCCTTGTCGAGGAGGAAGAACACGTCCGTGCCGCGCAGTGCCTTGACCGCCTGCAGGGTCAGTTGGTCGGGGTCGCCCGCACCGATGCCGATGACATGAATCCTTCGCACGCCCCGAGTCTGCCGCACGCCACTGACACCGGGCCCACCGCACCCGCGCACCGCCCCGGCCCGTTGCGGGGAGCCGCTGTTCAGGAACCCCCAGGATCCTCCCGCCTACGAGCCCTGCCCCTGGGCTTCCGCCCGCAGCCGCGGCGCCCGCGCCCCGGCGTCCACGGGAACGCCGTCCCCCCGCTCGACCTCCGCCGCCAGCTCCCGGGCCCACGCGACGACACCGCCGAGGTCGATCCCGTACGGACGCGGCTCCCCGGCGCCCGCCGCCCACTCCTCGGCCGAGCCCGCCCCGCGCCGCAGCAGCCGGGCCCCGCCGGTTACGTTCCCGCGCGCCGTGGGCG
>NZ_LIQT01000068.1 GCF_001418415.1 Streptomyces hirsutus | reverse complement strand
ACGCCCCGGCGCCGGGGCGTCCGGTCGTGCCGGGGTCTGCGGCTCAGGCGCAGTGGCACCCGTCCCCACCGGTGTCCCCGTCCGCGCCGGAGGCCGTCGCACGGGTGTCCAGCCGGCAGAAGCAGGACGCCTCGATCGGTACGTCCGCCCATGCGGCCGCCGCCTTGAGCTGTTGGGCCACGAGCGCGGCCTCCGCCGTCCTTCCGGTGCGCGTCAGGCACTCGTGGAACCCGTGCAACGCCCAGACGTTTCCCGGGTGTTGCAGCGGCCGGGGCAGGGTGGAGTCGAGACCGAGGTCCGCGCGGTAGACCGCCTCCGCCTCGTCGACCCGCCCCTGTTCCAGCAGCAGGGCCCCGTACGCGTGCCGAGTGGGCTGCATCCAGCCCCAGGGCTCGTCGTAGGGAAGGCTGTCGTCCAGTTCGACGGACCGCTCCAGTGCGGCGAACGCCTCGTCGTAGTCGCCCTTGCGGTAGGCGAGTTCGCCGTCCAGCATCGCGGCCGCGATGGCGAGGATGTCCTGGCAGGTGTTGTTGAACAGCATCCGCGTCCCGGGCACCCGGCCCACCGCGGCGCGGAAGCCCTCCCGCTCGGCCTCGGCCCTCTCGACGTCACCGGTCGCCGAGAGGGCGACGCCACGGGCGTAGTGGAGCATCGCGGTGGTCGCGCAGTACAACGCCGGGTCGGCGGGGAACGGCAGCGCCAGGATGTCGTCCCAGCGGCCGAAGCGGATCAGGACGTGGAAGCGCATCGCCAGGAAGCCCTCGAGCCAGTCGGCCATCGGCGGGCTCTGCACCCTGAGCAGTTCCTCGGGGACGGAGGCTTCGAGCTGCGCGGCGGCGTCCAGGGCGATCTTCGAGAGGCCCGCGAACATGGCACCGTAGATCCTGAAGTGGTGGTTGTGGGCACGGTAGAGGGTGTAGAAGTTCATGGCCCCGGCCCGGGCGAGGTACTTCTCGTCGGCGGCGATCGCGAGGGTGTTGTCGGACACGACCCGGCGGTAGTCGCCGCACAGCACCTCGAGGTGCGAGGGCATGTGGTGCAGATGTCCGGCGTCGGGCACGGCGCCGCGCAGCCGGTCGGCGACCATGAGGGCCGCTTCCGGCGTGGGGGACATCTCCATCAGGTGGATGTACAGGTGCACGACGCCGGGGTGCCGGGCACCGCTGTCACCGGCGAGCGCCCGGTCGAGTACGGCCTTGGCCTCCAGGGTGCGGGCACCCGCGGCGGGGCGGCCGGTCCTCAGGTCCCACAGCTGCCAGGGAGTGAGGTTCATCAGGGCGTCCGCGCAGAGCACGGCGACGTCCGGGTCGTCGGGGGCGCTCTCGTACACCGCGAGCATGCGGTCCGCGTAGGGCTCGTTCCACACCGAGCAGTCCTCGACGACCCGCCCCTGGGGGTAGCGGGCGCGCAGGGCGGTGATGAGGGCCCGCTCCACAGGGGTGGCTCCCGCGGCCTTCTCGTGCGCCGATTCGACCGCGGCGTGGGCGCGTTCGACGCTGCGGACGAGGTCGTCGCCGTCGAAGGCCTCCCAGGGCTTGTTGTAGTTGGGGCCGAGGGCATAGGCAATGCCCCAGTAGGCCATGGCGCAGTCCGGGTCGGCCGCGGCAGCCTTCTCGAAGCAGGCGACCGCTTCCTCGTGGTTGAACGCGTAGGTCCACAACAAACCGCGGTCGAACCAGAGTTGGGCCTCATCCACGGCGGTCGTCACGCGGCGGCGGTAGGTACCCAGGTCGTAGTAGTCGTCCATGATCTCCATGGCTCCCTCCCGGGGAAGCGGCTGAGTCGGCCGACCGGCCTCACCCGCCACGCGCGTCGACGGGGACGAAACCGACGATACCGTCACACTTGCGCCGATGCGGGTGTTGACGCAATGCGTCCGCCCGGCGACACCGGGTCATGACAGCGATGGTCCCGCCATTCCTTCAGGGCCTTGTTCGTCGATGGGCTGGTCCGACTCGCGCGGGGCTCCCTAGGATGTACTCCCTGTCCAGCCAGTCCAGTTGGCGCGGCACTCCGCAGGGGGAACGATGCACACCGGCAATCAGCTGTCCACCGAGATCGACGCAACCGTGCCGACAGCCGCGCGCATGTACGACTACTACCTGGGCGGAAAGGACAACTACGCGGCCGACCGTGCCGCCGTGGAGGAGCTCGACCGGGTGGTGCCCAGTACGCGCCGTCTGGCCCTGAACAACCGGCGCTTCCTCCAGCGGGTCGTCCGGGTCCTCACGCAGGAGTACGGGATCCGGCAGTACCTCGACCACGGCTCCGGTCTGCCCACCCAGGACAACGTCCACCAGGTCGCCCAGCGCATCGACCCGACCACCCACGTGGTGTACGTCGACAACGACCCGATGGTGCTGGTGCACGGGCGCGCACTGCTGGAGCAGGACGAGCGCACGGTGGTCATACAGGCCGACATGCGGGAGACCGAGGCGATCTTCGACCACGCCGAGACGGAGCGCCTGATCGACTTCTCGCAGCCGGCCTGCGTGCTGTTCAACAGCGTGTTCCACTGCATCCCGGACAGCGACGCCGACGGCCCGATCGCCGTGGCGCGCCGGGTCCGGGAACGGCTCGCGCCGGGCAGCTTCCTCGTGATGTGCCAGCTGGTCAGCGAGGACCCCGAGGTCCGCAGGTCCGTCACCGATTTCATGGACCGGGCGACCCAGGGGCACTGGGGCCGGGTGCGGCAGGAGAGCGACGTCGCCTCGTACTTCGAGGGCCTGGAGATCCTGGAGCCGGGCCTGGTGGAGGTCTCCACCTGGCGTCCGGACACCGAGGTGGCGCCCCGTCAGCTCACCCAGGAGTGGATCGAGTTCGGCGGCGTGGGCCGGATACCGCTGTAGGTTTTCGGCGGCACGTGTGCCGCCGAGGCGCGGCCACGGACGCGCGGACGCCCCTCGCCCGTTCCCGGTGGTCCGGGAACGGGCGAGGGGCGTCCGTACGGCGTTCCGGCCCCCGGCGCTACGACCCGGACTGCGGCTCCGGGTAGCGGTCCCGCATCGTGGCGCGCAGCAGATGCAGGGATTCACGGGGCCGCAGCGCCTCGTCGGCGAGGCGGTCCAGCGCGATCCGGTACTCCTCCGTCTCGTCGAGGTCCTCGAGGAAGTTGGCGCTCCTGATGTGTTCCAGGTAGACCACGTCGGGCAGATCGAGGCCGCCGAAGCGCAGATACGTCACCGGGATGGCGGGAGCCGACGCGTTCGTCACGCTCAACGGCACGATCTGCAGCGTGACGTTGGGGCGCTCGGCCATCCGCATGAGGTGGGCGAGCTGCTCGCGCATCACCTCGGCACTGCCCAGCACGCGCAGCAGAACCGACTCGTCGATGACCGCCCACAATTGCGGGGCGCCGTCCCGCGTCAGCAACTCGGCCCGCCGCATGCGGAGTTCGATGCGTCGCTGCACCTCGCCCGCCGGTGCGTTGGGCAGGCCGCGCTCCACCACCGCACGGGTGTAGGCGGCGGTCTGCAGCAGGCCGGGGACGTACTGGATCTCGAAGGTACGGATGGTGGCGGCGGCCTCCTGCAGTCCGACCAGCCGGTCGAACCACTCGGGCATCAGCCGCTTGTCGTACCTCTGCCACCAGCCCGGCTCTCCGGCCCGCTGGAGCAGTTTGACCAGCACCGAGACCTCGTAGTCGTCGGTGCCGTACAGCTCGAGCAGGGCCCGGATGTCTCTCTCGGTGGGCGGGCGGCGCCCCTTGCCCGACTCGATGCGGGACAGCTTCGCCGCACTGAAGCCGACGGAGCGCGCCGCCTGGTCCTGGGCCAGCCCGGCGTCCTCGCGGAAGCCCGCCAACTGCACGCCGACCAGCATCTTCAGCAGGGTCGGAGCCGGCTCGGGCCTTTCCAGATAGGGTTCCAGACGGGAGATACGATGCGACGCGGCGGACATCCTGACTCCCAGCAGACCGGCACAAGGGCGGTTTACACTATCGCATCCCAACGAGCCGCAGCGTAGGCACCCCACAGAAGCCTTGCAGAATTGGGTAGTTGAACTCCGCTTCGCCTCATCCGGCTGCGCTTCTCCGGCTGCGCGTCGCCGCGACGGAGCGAGCCGGACTGCCGCATCGCGCCAACCGGTTCGCACCGCACGGGTGCATCAGACCAGGTGGTCGAATTCGCCGTCCTTCGCGCCGGCCAGGAAGGCCGCCAGTTCCGCCGACGTGTAGACCAGCGCGGGCCCGTCGGGATCGCGGGAGTTGCGCATCGCCACGCCCCCGTCGTCCAGCGGTGCCACCTCGACGCAGTTGCCCTCGGCGTTGCTGTACCGGCTCTTGACCCAGCAGGCGTCCAAGGAACTCGCCCGCACTCCGTTGCGCACTCCTGGCACCGCAGCCTCCTTGCTGTTCCTGTGTACTGCCGGGCGGTGCCCGGCCGTTCGCCGGGGCGGGCCGAGCCGGATCACATCCGATCCACCCCGGTCCGCCCCGAAAAAAACTTCACGCAATTTCTCGTGCAATTGCACACGAGCGCTCTCAGCGTGGATAATAGTCGGAGCGTCAACCCCCTTGTTGACGCCCTGTCCTGACGCCGCATCGGGGAGATGGAGTGTCCTCACCTGTGCACCAAGTGAACCTGTCGACCGCCGGCGCCGCCGTACGGACGGGTGGCCGCCTCCCGGCCTCACCTGTCGGGACCCTCCTGCTCGGCGCGGTGCCGCAGCAGACCGGGAGACCGGACACGGGGGCTCTCCCGGCGCCGATGCCCCCGGCGGGCAGGACGGGCCCGGCCCGGCCGTCCACCTGACCCTCCCCCCACTCGACACGACCGCCGCGAAAGGCCCCCACGCGATGCGCAGCGCTTCTACGGAACAGCCGAGCAGCGAGCGCCCTGTGCGCCACACGTCCCCGACCGGAATGGCCCGTACGACACCGCTCACGTCACTGTCCCGCGTGCCGTGGCGCGACATCCAGGACTCCACCGGATCCGCGGCGGCCATCCCCCTGCTGCTCAACGGCATCGCCTGGGGGGACGCCGAAACGGCCCGGTCGGCCCTGGAGGATCTGCGGAAACGGATCTGCCAGTACGGCTTCGTGGTGGAGCAGGCGACGGCCGCCACGGTCCCCTTCCTCTGGGAGCTGGCGCAGCTGCCGCATGTGACCTGTCGTGCCGGGATCATCCAGCTGCTCAAGGCCATCGCCGACGCCCGGCAGTGGGAGAGCACCGCCGCCGCGTATCCCAAGCTGCTCAATCACCGCGAGAACCCGGTCGTCTGGGAGCGGGCCGCCCGGCAGGCGGTGCGCGCCCGGCGGGGCGACCTGAGCCGCCTGATGGACGACCAGGACACCAAGATCGCCCGTGCCACGACGGAGCTGGCCCGCGCGCTGGCCGACTGAGCCCCGTTCGAGCGCCGTGGGGGACGAGCGCCGAAGGGGCCCGTGGCACGGGGAGCGGGCCGCGCGACCGGTAACGCACCACCGGTCGCGCGGTCCGTAGGGCCGTTCCGGGCCGACCACCCGTACCGGGAAGCGATCCGTTCCGGGCTACTTCACGAAGCGGTACTTCAGGTGGGTGGCGACGGGTGATTCGACCACCCTGACCACATCGAGGGCCCGCCGCCCGGCGCTCCCCGCCTCGAAGAGCCGCATCCCCGTCCCGAGGAGCGCGGGCACCACGTGCAGCCGCAGCTCGTCGACGAGCCCCTCCCCGAGGTACTGCCGCACCGTGCTCGCCCCACCCGCGATGTCGACGTTCCCGTCCCCGGCGGCGGCCTTCGCCCGGTCGAGGGCGCCGCGGATGCCGCCGGTGACGAAGGTGAAGGTGGTGCCGCTCTCCTTGACCGGGGCCGGCCGGGGCCGGTGGGTGAGCACGAAGACCGGGGTGCGGAACGGCGGATCCCCCCCAGAACTCCTCGCCCAGCTCGTACATCGTCCGGCCCATGACCACCGCTCCGGTGGCATCGAACCACTCGCGCACGAGTTCGGAGTCGCGGTTCTCCTCGCCACCGGGGAGACCCTGGCGCTGCCGCCGGCTCGCCAGGTCGTGCATCCAGCCGAAGAGCGCCTCGGCACCGTCGCCTCCTGGGTTGCCGGGAGCGACACCGGCTCCGGCCACGTAGCCGTCGAGGGAGACGGCCATGTCCGCAGTCACGGTCACGGTGGATCCTCCTGAAGTCGTGGGACGTACTGTCTTCACCCTCACGCCGATCGGGAACCGGCGCTTTCGACATGTGCCGGCCGCCCCGGTGCGGCCCGCTCATTTCCCGGCCCCGTCGTCCCCCGCCCGGCCGAAAGCACGCGATTTCGGCCTGTAGGTAAGCTCGGCACATGGTCCGACTGATGGGTCGATCCCCGGCCCGGTCGCCCCAGCGGCCCAGCACCACAGCCTCCGTACGTCAACAGCGGCAGGGGGGCGGTGGTCCGCGGTGGCGCCCACCGGAGTGGCTCCGGTCCTTGCTGAGCGCACGCAGCGTCGCCGGACAGGTCTTCATCCTGCATGTCGTGATCGTGCTGCTGCTGGTCGTGTCCGCCGTGGTCGCGCTGGTGCTGCAAGTACGGCACGACAGCACGCTGGAGGCCCGCAGCCGTTCCCTCGCCGTGGCGGAGACCCTGGCCCACTCGCCGGGCATCGTCGAGGCACTCGAATCCCCCGACCCCACCCTCCTCCTCCAGCCGCGCACGGAGGCCATCCGTCAACAGGCCGAGGTCGACTTCGTCGTCGTCATGAACACCGAGGGCATCCGCTACACGCACCCCAGGACGGACCGGATCGGCAAGAAGTTCGTCGGCACCCTCCAGCCCGCGCTGGCCGGACGGCCGGTGACCGAGGAGATCACCGGCACCCTCGGCCCGCTGGTCCAGGCCGTGGTACCGGTGAACAACCCCGACGGCGTCGTGGTGGGTCTCGTGTCGGCCGGCATCACGACCGAGAGCGTCGGCGGGGTCGCCGAGGACCAGCTGCCGCTGGTCCTGGCCGCGGGGGCCGCCGCACTCGTGCTGGCCACCACCGGCGCGGCCCTGATCAGCAGACGTCTGCTGCGGCAGACCCACGGCCTGGGCCCGCACGAGATGACCCGCATGTACGAGCACCACGACGCCGTACTGCACTCGGTGCGGGAAGGCGTGGTCATCGTCGACGACGACGGCACCCTGCTCCTCGCCAACGACGAGGCGCACCGGCTGCTCGGCCTGCCCGAGGACGCGGAGGGCCGCGACGTGCTCGACCTCTCCCTCGACCCCGTCACCGCCGACCTCCTGTCCTCGGGGCGGGTCGCCACGGACGAGGTGCACCGGGTCGGCGACCGACTGCTGGCGGTCAACCAGCGTTCCACCGACCGTGCCGGGGGCCCGCCCGGCAGCGTCGCCACGGTCCGCGACTCCACCGAACTGCGCGCCCTCTCCGGCCGGGCCGAGACCGCGCGGGAGCGGCTCGACATGCTCTACGACGCCGGTGTGGGCATCGGGACCAGCCTGGACGTGGCCCGCACGGCCGAGGAGCTGACGGAACTGGCCGTACCGCGGTTCGCGGACTTCGCCACGGTGGACCTGTTCGAGACGGTGCTGGCCGGCGGTGAGCCGGACGTGGCGGGGGCGGTGCGCCGCACGGCGTCGGCCGGTATCCACAAGGACGCCCCTCTGTACCCGGTGGGTACCCAGACCCGGTTCGTCGGGTCGTCCCCGCAGGGCCGCAGCCTGGCCTCCGGGCGCTCGTTCGTCGAGCCCCGGCTGAGCGAGGCTCCGGGGTGGCGGGCGCAGGACCTGGAGCGCTCCGGGCAGATCGTGGAGTACGGCATCCACTCGTTGATCACCGTGCCGCTGCGGGCCGGTTCCCTGGTGCTGGGCGTGGTCAGCTTCTGGCGCGCCAA
The DNA here is from genome assembly GCF_001418415.1 of Streptomyces hirsutus. Lineage (GTDB taxonomy): Bacteria > Actinomycetota > Actinomycetes > Streptomycetales > Streptomycetaceae > Streptomyces > Streptomyces hirsutus. The sequence goes on along the minus strand of NZ_LIQT01000068.1, from coordinate 13,685 downwards.
GAGGCCCGAGCCGTTCGACGAGGAGGAGCTGGCCCTGGCGGAGGAGCTGGTCGCGCGGGCCGCGGTGTCCATCGACAACGCCCGCCGGTACACGCGCGAGCACAGCATGGCGGTGACGCTCCAGCGCAGTCTGCTGCCGCGCAGCCTGCCCGAGCAGAGCGCCCTGGAGATCGCCTACCGCTATCTGCCCGCGCAGGCCGGGGTCGGCGGCGACTGGTTCGACGTCCTGCCGCTGTCCGGTGCGCGGGTCGCGCTCGTGGTCGGCGACGTCGTCGGGCACGGGCTGCACGCGGCGGCCACCATGGGGCGGCTGCGCACCGCTGTGCACAACTTCTCGGCGCTCGACCTGCCGCCCGACGAGCTGCTGGGCCTGCTGGACGAGCTGGTCGGCCGCATCGACCAGGACGAGACGGAGGACGAGCACAGCGCCCCGGTGACCGGGGCGACCTGTCTGTACGCCGTCTACGACCCGGTCACCCGGCGCTGCACCGTCGCCCGGGCGGGCCATCCGCCGCCCGCGCTGATCCATCCGGACGGCACCGTGGAGTACGCGGACGTGCCCGCCGGCCCGCCCCTGGGACTGGGCGGGCTGCCGTTCGAGACGGCCGAGCTGGAGCTGGCGGAGGGCAGCCGGCTGGTCCTGTACACGGACGGGCTCGTCGAGGACCGGAACCACGACATCGACGTCGGTCTGGAACTGCTGCGCAAGGCTCTGGCCCAGGCCGGGAACTCCCCCGAGGACACCTGCCGGGCCGTGCTGGAGTCCCGGAGTCCGGCCAGGGCGCGGGACGACATCGCCCTGCTCGTGGCGCGTACGCAGGCGCTCACCGAGGACCGGATCGCGCGGTGGCCGGTGCCGTCCGACCCGGCGGCGGTCGCCGAGGTGCGCGCCACGATCGCACGGAAGCTGTCCGACTGGGGCCTGGACGAGCTGATCTTCACCACGGAGCTGATCCTGAGCGAGCTGGTCACCAACGCGATCCGCTACGGCGGTAGCCCCATCGAGGTACGGATGCTGCGCGACCGCAATCTGATCTGCGAGGTCCTCGACAGCAGCAGCACCTCGCCCCATCTTCGGTACGCGACCATGAACGACGAGGGCGGACGCGGCCTGTTCCTGGTGGCGCAGCTGGCGGAGCGGTGGGGCACCAGGTATCTGCCGACCGGTAAGATCATCTGGGCCGAGCAGCCCATCCCGTGATCCACGGGGCTGCCCGGGGATCCGCTCATGAAGTCATAAGGCCCGCTTATGAGTCCATAGACCGGACCCGCGTACCAGGTTAGGTATGCCTTAGTTTAGGATCCCCTGAGAGGCTCTTGTCATCGCTCGAAGGGAACCTGACCATGCCCCGCCCCCTGCGGGTAGCCGTCGTGGGATCCGGCCCCGCCGGGATCTACGCCGCCGACGCCCTGCTCAAGTCCGACGTTGCCGCCGACCCGGGTGTCTCGATCGACATCTTCGAGCGCATGCCGGCGCCGTTCGGTCTGATCCGTTACGGCGTCGCTCCCGACCACCCGCGGATCAAGGGCATCATCACGGCCCTGCACCAGGTGCTCGACAAGCCGCAGATCCGGCTGTTCGGCAACGTGGACTACGGCACCGACATCCACCTCGACGATCTGCGCGCGTTCTACGACGCCGTGATCTTCGCCACCGGCGCGACCGCCGACCGGGCGATGTCCTCCGTCCCGGGCATCGACCTCGACGGTTCCTACGGCGCCGCCGACTTCGTCTCCTGGTACGACGGCCACCCGGACGTGCCGCGCACCTGGCCCCTGGAGGCGGAGAAGGTCGCCGTGCTGGGGGTCGGCAACGTCGCCCTCGACGTCGCGCGCATCCTCGCCAAGACGGCGGAGGAACTGCTGCCGACGGAGATCCCGCCGAACGTCCACGAGGGACTGCTGGCCAACAAGGCGCGTGAGATCCACGTCTTCGGCCGCCGCGGCCCGGCGCAGGCGAAGTTCAGCCCGATGGAGCTGCGGGAGCTGGACCACTCCCCCAGCATCGAGGTCGTCGTCGACCCCGAGGACATCGACTACGACGAGGGGTCGATCGCCACCCGGCGCGGCAACAAGCAGGCCGACATGGTCGCGAAGACGCTGGAGAAGTGGGCGATCCGCGATGTCGGCGACCGCCCGCACAAGCTGTTCCTGCACTTCTTCGAGTCGCCGTCGGAGATCCTCGGCGAGGACGGCAAGGTGACCGGCCTGCGCACCGAGCGCACCGAGCTCGACGGCACCGGCAACGTCAAGGGCACCGGCCGGTTCAAGGACTGGGACGTCACCGCGGTCTACCGCGCGGTGGGCTACCTCTCCGACAAACTCCCCAAGCTGCCCTGGGACATCGACTCCGGCACCGTGCCCGACGAGGGCGGCCGGGTCCTCCAGGAGAACGGCGAGCACCTGACGTCCACGTACGTCACCGGCTGGATCCGGCGCGGCCCCATCGGCCTGATCGGCCACACCAAGGGCGACGCCAACGAGACGGTGGCGAACCTGCTGGACGACTTCGCGAACGGACGCCTGCAGACGCCCGCGACGCCCCAGCCCGAGGCCGTGGACGCGTTCCTCGCCGAGCACTCCGTCCGCTACACCACCTGGGACGGCTGGTACAAGCTGGACGCCGCGGAGAAGGCGCTGGGTGAGCCGCAGGGACGCGACCGCGTGAAGCTCGTCGAGCGCGAGGACATGCTGCGGGAGAGCGGCGCGTGAACTGACAGCGGTCGCGACGGCGTACCGCCGAGCGCCCGTTCGGTCCTCACGGACCGGGCGGGCGCTCCGTCGTGTCCGCAGGACCCGTCGCACCCGCAGGACCCGTCGTGTCTGCGGGGCCCGTCATATCTGCGGGGTCCGTCCGTACCCACAGGAGCCGTGAGGGCCGCCCGGTCCGGGACCCGGCCGGTGTGAGTGCATCCAGGGTTGTGTACTATCCGATCCTTCACCGAATAACCACATGATCCTCACGCAAGGGTCATGCAGGGGGGATGAGTTCATGCGCATACGCACCGCTGCCGTCGCCACCACCGTCGCCGTGGGGGCCCTGGCCGCACTGACGGCCGTTCCGGCACACGCCGCGGAGTACAACTCCGCGCTCAAGGTCCGCGGCGTCCAGTACGACGCTCCGGGACCCGACTCCAACAAGTGCTCCACGGGCAACACCCGTCACGAGTACCTGACGATCAAGAACTACTCGTCGACGAAGACCGTGAACCTCAAGGGGTACGTCGTCAAGGACGCCGTCGGCAACCGGTTCGTCTTCAGGACCAACCACTACCTCGAGCCCCGCGACTACGTGAAGCTGCGCGGCGGCAACGGCACCGACTCCGACAAGAACAACGTCGCCTACCGCAACAACTGCAACTTCATCTGGAACAACGACAAGGACACGATCTACCTCGTCAAGCCCACGGGCAGCCGCGCCGACGTGCACGCGTACACCAAGCGCGGCTCCGACCCGGACGGCGACGGGTACATATCGTTCCACAAGTGACCGCTCCCTGCCGGGCCGTCAGTCCGGCAGGGGCAGATGGCCCGTCTCCCCCGGCTGGAGGCGGGCCGTAAGGTCCGGGAGGCATACGTCGACGGGCCCGGGGCCCGACGCCGGTACGGTGATCTCCAGGCGTCCGCTCTCCAGCCGCAGCCGGACGCCCCAGTGGCCGTGGTAGCGCAGGGTGAAACCGTAGGAGGACAGCTCCGGCAGGGGCACCGGGTCCAGTCGCAGCCCGCCGTCGCGCGTCTCCAGGCCGGGCAGTCCGCGCTGGACCAGGTCGAGCGTGCCGGCCATGGCCCCGAGGTGGATGCCCTCGCCGGTGGTGCCGCCCTGGATGTCGGCGATGTCCCCGCGCAGGGCCTCCTGACAGAACGTCCAGGCCTCGGCACGCCGGTCCCGGGCCAGCACCCAGCCGTGGACGAGGCCGCTGAGCGTGGACCCGTGGCTGGTGCGGTGCAGATAGTGGTCCACCGTCAGCCGCCAGGTCGCCTCGTCCAGCTCGTACCCCAGCCGACGGAAGAGGCCCTGCAGTTCGGCCGGGGAGAACAGATACCCGAGCATCAGGACGTCCGCCTGCTTCGAGGCCCGGTAGCGGTTGACGGTGTCGCCCTCGCCCTCCAGGATCCGGTCCAGGCGCCGGATGTCCTCGTAGCGCCGCCGGTACTCCGGCCAGTCGAGCTCGGCGAGCTTTCCGTACCCCTCGAACTGGCTGATGACGCCGTCGTGGAACGGTACGTGCAGGGCTCGGGAGACCTCCTCCCACTTCTCGAGTTCGCTCCGGTCCAGGCCGGTGCGTTCGTCGAGTTCCCGCCGGCGGGGCTCGGGCAGGGTGCGCAGCACGTCGAGGGTGTGGGCGAGCACCCAGGCCGCGGTGACGTTGGTGTACGCGTTGTCGTCCAGTCCGGGCTCGGCGGCGTCGGGGTAGGCGTCGTGGTACTCGTCGGGACCCATCACGCCCTTGATGCGGTACCGGCCCAGGAGCGGATCGTAGGCGGCGGCGTCCGCCCAGAAGCGGGAGATCTGCAGCAGCAGTTCGGCGCCCTTGGTGTGCAGGAACTCGGCGTCGCCGGTGGCCTCGCAGTACTGCCACACGTTGTACGCGATCGCCGATCCCACATGGTGCTGGAGTCGGGAGTGGTCGGGCAGCCAGTGGCCCGACCGCGGGTTGAGGTGGAGCTGTTGGGCCTCTTCCCGGCCGTCGCTGCCGCTCTGCCAGGGGAACATGGCCCCTCGGCGGCCGGCGTCCCGGGCGGCGGTGCGGGCCCGCTCGAGGCGTCGGTGCCGGTAGTGCAGCAGGGCCCTGGAGACCTCGGGGAAGTGCAGGTTGAGGTAGGGCAGCACGAACAGTTCGTCCCAGAAGATGTGCCCGCGGTAGGCCTCGCCGTGCAGTCCGCGGGCCGGTACGCCGACATCCAGGTCGGCGGTGTGCGGGGAGAGGGTCTGCAGCACGTGGAAGAGGTGCAGGCGCAGAATGGCGCCGGCCTCACCGGGCACATCCAGTTCGCCCCGGCGCCACAGCTGGCCCCAGGCCGTCCGGTGGGCTTCCAGCAGATCCGCGAAGCGGGCGACGCGCCCCACCCGGTCGACGGCGGCGTGCAGGGGGTCGCTGATGGCCGGGTCGCGCGAGGTGTACAGCGCGACGCTCTTGTCCACGGTCGCCGTACGGCCCGCGGTCAGGTGCAGCCGGGTCAGCTGGACGGCCCGCCGGTTCTCCTTGCGGAAGGTGACGGGCGCCTCGGAGAACAACCGGGACGCGAGGGCGATCCGGATGTCGGAGGTACGGGTGCGGCAGTGCAGCCACACGGTGTCCGGCGCCGCGCTGCCACTGTGCACATGGGTCAGATGCCGGCCGTCCAGGTCCCGGTAGCGGGCCACCCCCGCGTTGGTGACGCCGCCGTCGAGGGCCGCCTCGACCTCGAGCGCGCCGGAGTACCCCTCGGCCGTGAACTCGGTGCGCAGCGCGGCCAGATGGGGGTGGGCCATGTGCACCAGGCGCTCCTGACGCACCCTCAGCACCTGGCCCTCCCCCAGGTCGTACCGGGTCAGCCGCTCCAGCAGTCCCGAGGAGATCCGGAGGGTCTCACGGTGGTCGAGCACGGTCGCCGTCTCGGGGGTGAGCCATGGCTCTCCGGGCAGCCGGAACCGCAGGGGCAGCCAGTTGGGCAGATTGACCAGGTCCTCGCTCTCGATGCGCCGCCCGGCCACCTCGGAGACGAGCCGGTCGTAGCAGCCGGCCGCGTACGTCCCCGGGTAGTGCACGTCGTCGGCGGCGCATTCCGGCAGCGCCCCCCGGGTGGCGAAGAAGCCGTTGCCGAGCGTGCACAGCGACTCCCGAAGGCGCACCTCGGCGGGATCGTATCCCTCGTACTCCCAGATCCAGCCGGTCACGTCGGCGCTCCTTCCCCGGGAGGCCCAGTGGAGGGCTCCGGTGGTCCCGCACGGGGTACCCCGTGCGGGACAGGAACACACACACCGGGCGGACGTACCTGTACTCCGGGTCACCGGGGCGAAGCGCGGGTGCGGGAGTACTAGCCCTCCCGCACGGGCACCCGCCACACCAGGGTGGTGCCACGGTCCGGGGCGCTGTCGATCTCCAGGCCGCCGCCCAGTTGCGCGGCGCGCTCGGCCATGTTGCGCAGTCCGCTGCGGCGGCCGCCCTCCGGGATGCCCACGCCGTTGTCGGCGACGGTCAGCCGTACCTCGCGGCCGTCGGTCTCGAGGGCCACGTCGACCCGGTCGGCGCGCGCGTGCCGGGCGATGTTGGTCAGGGCCTCGGACAGGACGGCCACCAGATGGTCGGCGGTCTCCTTCGGCACATGGGTGTCGACCAGGCCCTCCATCCGCACGCTGGGCGCGAAGCCCAGCACGGGGGCCGTCTCGCCGACCACCCGCACGGCGCGGGCCCGCAGTCCGGTCCCGGAGGCGGCGTCGTGGGCGCGCAGGCCGAAAATGGTCGATCTGATGATCTTGATGGTCTCGTCCAGGTCGTCCACCGCACGGGAGACCCGCTCCGCGGCCTCCTTGTGCTCGATGAAGCGGCCGGCGCTCTGCAGCGTCATCCCGGTGGCGAACAGCCGTTGGATCGCCAGGTCGTGCAGGTCCCGGGCGATCCGGTCACGGTCCTCGAGCACCGCGATCTGTTCGGCGTCGCGTCGGCGCTCCGCCAGTTCCATGGCCACGGCGGCCTGCGCGGCGAAGCCCTGCAGCGGCTCGATCTCCTTCTCGGAGAATTCGCCGCGGCCCGCGGCGCGCACCAGCAGGACGATGCCCCGTACGCCGTCCTCCGACCCCACGGGCACGGCCACCGCCGGGCCTAGGCCGGCGAAGCGCCGTGGTTCGGACGAGACCCGCTCGTCGCAGGAGACGTCCGGGCTGGTGACGGGGGCGGCGCTGGTGAACGCCCGGCCCAGCAGGCTGTCGTCGACGGGGACGACGAGCCCGCGGTGGGCCTCCGCCTCCTGCCCCAGAGCGAGTTCCACGGTCAGCGACGCGGTGCCCTCCATCGGCACCGCCACCTCGGCGAGTGCCGCGCCGGTGATCTCCATGGCCCGTTCGGCGATCAGCAGCAGGGCCTCGCTTCCGCCGCTGCCGGACATCAGGGCGTGGGTGATCTCCGTGTTCGCCTGCAGCCACCGCTCCCGCAGCCGGGACTCCTCGTACAGCCGGGCGTTGTCGATGGCGACGCCGGCGGCGACGGCCAGGGTCGACAGGACCGACTCGTCCTCCTCGTCGAACTGCGCCCCGGCACGCTTCTCGGTGAGGTACAGGTTGCCGAAGATCTGGTCGCGGACCCGGATGGGGACGCCGAGGAAGCTGTTCATCGGCGGATGGTGGGCCGGGAAACCGAAGGACGCGGGGTGCCCGGACAGCTTCGCCAGCCGCAGCGGATGGGGGTGCCGGATCAGCTCCCCGAGGATGCCGTGGCCCTCGGGATAGTGGCCGATGCGGGCGATCTCCTCCTCGCTGACGCCGACCGTGTGGAAGGCCGACAGCCGCTTGCCGTCGGGGCCGATCACGCCGAGGGCGGCGTACTCGGCGTCCACCAGCACCGCCGCGGCGTCGACGATGCTGTGCAGGACCTGTTTCAGGTCCAGCTCGCGGCCCACCTCGAGGACGGCCTCCAGCAGGCTGTGCACCCGGTCGCGCGTACCGCGGGCCGCGTCGATCCGCGCCTGGAGCTCCTCCAGCAGGTCGTCCAGTCGCATCTGCGGCAGCAGCGGACGGGGGTCCCCGTCCCGCTCGGAGCTCTCCACCCGTGGTCCTCCCGTTCGCTCGCCCCACCGGCAGCGTGTCCCCGGCAGGTCCACGTTAACGGGCGCGGCCCGGCCGTTTCCCACCGGTCGGCGAACCGGGCGTCAGCGGCCCGTGCGCCGCAGCCGGTCCTGCGCCTGGGTGGCGATCACGGCGGCCTGGATACGCCGTTCCACGCCGAGCTTGGCCAGCAGCCGGGAGATGTGGTTCTTCACCGTCTTCTCCGCCAGATACAGCCGCTGGCCGATCTGCCGGTTGGTCAGTCCCTCGCCGATCAGGGCGAGGATCTCCCGCTCGCGTTCGGTCAGTCCGGGCAGGGCGTCCTGCTCCTCCTCCGGCTCCTGTTCCTGCCGCAGCCGGGCCATCAGGCGGGTGGTGGCGCTCGGGTCGAGCAGGGACTGTCCGGAGGCGACCGTCCGTACGGCCGTGACCAGGTCCGAGCCCTGGATCTGCTTCAGCACGTAGCCGGAGGCGCCCGCCATGATCGAGTCCAGCAGGGCCTCCTCGTCGTCGAACGAGGTGAGCATCAGGCAGGCCAGATCCGGCAGCGTCGAGCGCAGCTCGCGGCACACGGTCACCCCGTCGCCGTCGGGCAGCCGGACGTCGAGGATCGCCACGTCGGGGCGGAGCGCGGGAACGCGGACCAGTGCCTGCTCGACGGTGGCGGCCTCACCGACGACGGTGATGTCCGGTTCGTCGTTCAGCAGGTCGTGCACTCCGCGGCGGACCACCTCGTGGTCGTCCAGCAGGAAGACCCGGACGGGCCGGTCGGGTGCCGGCCGCTCGCTGTCCGCCATCACATGCTCCTTGTTCTCGTGTGCCGGGCCGTACGCCGTGTCCCGGTGCTCCCGGACGCCGGCCGCCGGGAGGTCCCTCACCAGGATCCTTCTCGATACAGGGCCGAACGGCCAGGGCCGATCGGCCCTGATTCCTGTCGGGCCACCTGTTCTCCGCCGGGGTCCCGCGCCCTTCCGGCCGGCCGGTCGACTCCCCCGACGCTCCGGACGGGCTCCGGAGCTCCTCGGGGGCGGGCAGGGCCGGTCGGTCCGGGTGCCGGGGACCATCGGCATCTGGAGCACGCCGGACGGCTGGGCCATCGTCGGAGACGGGAGCGGCACCGATCCCCCGCGGTGCCGCTCCGTCCACGGTACCGACGGGTGCGAACCACTGGACCGCCGCGCCGCCCCACCGTTGCCGGCCCGGCGCCCGTACGCGGGTTTCCTACCGGCGGGCAGTGCCGTTCGGCGCCTGTGGCCCGCGCGGTAGGGCCGGGCGGCCCTACCGGCGGGCTCGTCACTGCGGGTTGACTGGCCGGTATGCCCGAAAACCACGGCAGGCACGCGGCGGAGCCGACCGAGCGACGGATCGCCGGAACGACGCTCGTCGCCCCGCGGGGCGAACTCGACCTGCTCACCGCGCCGGCCCTGTCCCAGCGCCTGGACGTCCTGACCTCCGGTGCCTTCCCCGACCTGGTGCTCGATCTGCGCGCCGTGGCGTTCATCGACTGCTCGGGCCTGCGCGCGCTGTGCCGTGCGCGCCGGCGGGCCCTGTCCCGGGGCGGGCGGCTGCGGCTGATCACGCGCAGCCCCGGTCTGCTGCGGGTCCTCCACCACACCCGGCTCACCGGCGTGTTCGAACTCCTCCCCCGCCTGCCGGCGGAGCTCGACGCGGCCGCCGCCCGTCCCGTGGCGGGCGAAGGCCCCCGCTCCTGAACAACGCCCCATGAGTCCCTGGGCCGAGCCGACCGGCCCCCTTTCCGGGGCGCCGCCCGGGACCGAAGGTCCTCTCCTGCCGGGCCGATGGGCCCGCAGCACCCCACGAGCAGTGGTTACCTCCGGAAACACACGCGTCGGATTGCTATACAGAAGGTGCCGCCGGTCCGGAACGGCGGCCCAAAGCCCGTACCCCGCCATGTCGTTGGGAGACCTCATGCTGTCCGAAGAATCCGCCGCAGTGGTCCGGGCCACCCTTCCCGCCGTGGCCGGAGCTCTCGACGAGATCACCGCGCGTTTCTACGGTGCGATGTTCCGCGACCGCCCCGAACTCCTGGACGGCATGTTCAACCGGGGCAATCAGGCCAGCGGGGTCCAGCGCCGGGCACTGGCCGGTTCCATCGCCGGTTTCGCGCGGGCGCTGCTCGCCGACCCCGACACCCGGCCGGACGCCCTGCTGGCACGGATCGCGCACAAGCACATCGCGGTCGGGGTCACCGACGACCAGTACACGATCGTGCACAAGTACCTGTTCGGTGCGATAGCGGAGGTTCTCGGCGACGCCGTCACCTCCGAGGTGGCCGCGGCCTGGGACGAGGTGTACTGGCTGATGGCAGGCGCCCTCATCGGACAGGAGGCTCGCCTCTACCAGGAGGCGGGGGTCGCGCCGGGCGACATCTGGCAGCGGTGGACGGTCGTCGAACGGCGCGAGGAGACCGCCGACGTCGTGTCGTTCGTGCTGCGCCCGGCCGACGGCGAACCGGCACCGCGCGCACGGGCCGGACAGTACGTGAGCGTACGGCTGCGGATGCCCGACGGGGTGCACCAGCTGCGCCAGTACAGCCTGTCCTCGGACCCCGGCGGCGACCTCCGGCGCATCACCGTCAAGCGGGTCACCGGGGACTCGGGGACACCGGACGGAGAGGTCTCCGACCTGCTCCACGCGCACACCCGCGCCGGTGACGAACTCGCCCTGTCCGTGCCGGCCGGCGACGTGGCCCTCGACGAAACGGACGCCCCGCTGGTGCTGGTCTCGGCCGGGATCGGCTGCACGCCCATGGTGGGCATGCTCGCCCGGCTCGCGGCGACCGGCTCGACGCGCCGGGTCCTGGTGCTGCACGCCGACCCCTCTCCCGAGGAGCACGCCCTGCGCACCGAGGTACGGGCCCTGGTGGAGCAACTGCCGGACGCCCGTGCGGTCTTCTGGTACGAACGGCCGGGCTCCGAGGAGCCCGAGGCGCGCAGCGGCCTGATGGACCTCACCGGGATCGACGTCCCGGCGGATGCGTCGGTGTATCTGTGCGGCCCGCTGCCGTTCATGCGTACGGCGCGCGGCCGGCTCCTGGGCGCGGGCGTCCCCGCCCGGCGGATCAGCTACGAGGTCTTCGGTCCCGATCTGTGGCTCCCCGAAGCGGCCTGACCGCGTCGTACGACGGGTGGGGCCCTTCGCGTACCGCGCGCGAAGGGCCCCATCCGTCGTGGCCCGGACCGGTCCACGACGGTCCTGCCTCAGACCTCCAGATCGTTCTCGATCCGGCGCAACTGGTGGCGGGCCATCGCCAGGTTGGAGCGGCCGCTGTCCAGCACCAGGTACAGGAACAGCCCGTTGCCGCCGCGTCCCTTGATCGGGCGGATCAGGTGGTACTGGGTGCCCAGGGTGATGAGGATGTCATCGATCTCTTCCTTCAGCCCCAGAAGTTCCATCGTGCGCAGTTTCGAGCGCACGACGTCGGTGTTGCCCGCGGCGGCGACCTCCAGGTTGAAGTCCTTGCCACCGCCGATCGTGCCGAGCGCCATGCCGCTGGTGTAGTCGACGAGTGCGGCGGCCGTGGCGCCTTCGATGGAGCTGAGGCAGTCCTTGAGGGAGGTCTCGGTGTTGGCCATGAGAGGTGTCCTTTCGGTCGTGATGGTTGTTCCGGTCGGCCACCAGGTGGTGTCACGGGGGCCGGCCGAGGGGAAAAGCCTGGATTCAGCCGCCGGACTGGGGCCGGGGCTGGTGTGTCGGCCGCTGCGGGGTGCGCACCGGCAGGGTGCCGATCCGGCGGTCGGCGTCCTGGGACGACGGGACGTGCACGTCGAGCGCCGCGCGCTCCGCGTGCCTGCCACCGTCCGGACCGACACGGGTGTCGATGAGTTCCGCGATCCGCGCACCGCTGCGCCGGCCCTCCAGATGCAGTCGGCCCACGTTGACCCGGTCGTCGGCGAGCAGGGTGAGCACCGCGGTGCTTCCGGCCGCGTAGGTCGCCACGTATCCCCGGGTGCCGCGCACCAGCAGTTCGCGGAACTCGCCGCGGGCGGCGGCATCCGTCATCCGGTACGCGACCCCGAGCGCGGCGGCGGTCAGCGCGGCCAGGCCCTCCGGCTCGGTGTCGGGCACGTCGTGGGCGAGGACGAGTCCGTCGACGGTGGCCGCGAGCGACCCCGCCAGCCGGGGGATCCGGGTACGGAGCCGACGCAGTTCGTCCAGCACGTCGGTCTCGACGGCCATGAGCAGTCTCCTTTCGGCACGCTGTCGACGCGCGCGGATCACAGGGCCTCCAAGGCGTCCAGGAGCCGTCGCAGCAGTGCCGTGTCGGGCTCGTCCCACGCATCGCCGGACGCGCCGGTGCCCGGACGGACGGAGGCGACGGGCGGAGGCGGTACGGGGGTGATCAGTCCGTCGGCTGCCAGGCGGCGCAGCTCGACGAGGGTGTGGAAGGTGCGGCACGCGAGGGCCGAGGCGATCTGCGCCGCGGTGCTGGCGCCGTCGACCCGGGCGAGGGTCCGGCCGCGGCGGGGTGGCAGGTCCGCCGGGTCGGCACCGGGCAAGCGGGTGAGCGGGGCGGTGTCGACGGCGGGGTCGGGCCAGATGCGGTCCAGCAGGTCGCGGCGGCGCTGCGACTCGCGCAGCACGCCCGCCACCGGGACGGGGCGGACCGCGCCGAACCAGTGGGCGGCCTCGGGTCTGAAGCGGAGCGCGGCGGTGTCCTGGGCGAGCGCGAAGTACGCGGCGTCGAAGAGCGCGCCCAGGTGGCACAGCTCCAGCGCGCCGGCGGTGAGCCGACCGCTGTCCACGAGCTGACGGCCGACGCGGTGGCGGGCACCGGCCCGCTCGACCGCCTCCCACCAGCCGTCGGCGGGGAGCGCACCGCTGCGGGTGAGCAGATCGCCGAGGTCGGGGCTGTACGCGGATTCGACGTGGACCACGTGTCCCGCCGCCAGGTAGAAGACCCCGGACTCGGTGGAGAGGGCCCCGGTGGCGCGGTCGGCCGCGAGACTGCCGAGCATGGCGGGCGCCGATCCGTCGGTGGCTGCCGCGGTGGTCATCCGAGCACCAGCCGGTCCGCCATCTCGGCCAGCCGGATGCGGGCCAGGGCCAGGTTGCCTTCGCTGCGGTCGAGCCACAGGTACAGGAAGACGGTGCTGTCGAAGGTCGTGATCACGAACCGGAGCAGGTGGTACGCGTCGACGGTGGTGAGGATCAGGTCCTGGACGGGCGGTTCCTTGCCGGACAGGACGGACGCCGCGCCGTCGGCCGGTGCGAGTGTGCCGCTCTCCATGGCGAGGCGGGCGAGTTCGGCGGTCTCCGCCGCCGTGGCTTCCGGGTCGTCGCCCGGTGCCTCGCCCACCGCGCCGAGCGCGAGTCCACTGATCCAGTCGACCACCAGCGCTCCTCGCGCACCGGGCAGTCGTATGGCTTCCAGCAGGCTCTCATCGATTCCGGGCACGCCGGATCCCCCTCCATCGCACGGCCGTACCGCGAACGTGACGTCGAAGCTACGCTGTGTGCTCGACCGAGGTGTGGGCTTTGGTGTTTTCCCTTGGAATATGCGGCATGGCCCCTTCGGCGCTGGTACCGTCGGCGCTTTTCGGGGTCGGGTACGACCGCCGGGAGGGGCCCTCGGAGCCGCAGGGCGCGGGCAGGGCCTTCCCCTGTGCGGATGGTGGGCCGGCCCTGCTCGCGGGGCCCATTGCGGTGACCGGGTACTGCCGCGACCACGGGTGACGGCGCTCCACCACGTGTGCGCGCCGCACACCCCGCTCGCGGCGCCTGCGTGCGCACATGGCACAGGGGATGACACGTACGGGGGTGACACGTGACACATGGGGGCCCCACCGCACGGGTAGCGGGAACGGGAAACGCCGTCCGGCGATCAACCCGTGTCGGTCCCGCCGTCCGACAGCGACGACAATGGCAGGAAGCACGTGCCCCCGTTCACCCCTGGACCCATGCCTCCCTCACGCACCTGTCG